>NZ_JAMYOX010000040.1:0-56525 GCF_040320025.1 Mesorhizobium sp. M0808 | reverse complement strand
GGGGGTGGTTCCCAAATTGACTGACCCCGGGGCCCAAACCCCACCCCCTTCTCGCGCGGGGGCGGGGGGTTTTAAAAAACCGCCTTGGGGGTGGCGCCTCCCGGCGGGCAGGGCCGCGCCCATCGCACGCTCGCGCTTCCTGATGATAGCAGTGGCGGTTTTTGCCGGCCTCGGCCTTGCCTGGTGGGCGGCAACAGGGCTGGGGCTGGTAAAGCCGATTTTCCTGCCCTCGCCGGGGAGCGTGGTGACCCAGCTCGGCAAGCTCTCGGGTGACGGCACGCTGTGGCTGGATCTCAGGACCTCGATATACCGCATTTCTGTTGGCTTCCTCATCGCCTCGGCATTGGCGATTCCGATTGGCGTGCTGATCGGCAGCTTCAGGACTTGGGAAGCGGCGATCGAGCCGCTTGTGGATTTCATCCGCTACATGCCGGTGGTCGCTTTCGTGCCCCTTTCCATCCTGTGGTCGGGGACGGGCGATGCCCAGAAGTTTCTGATCATCTTCATCGGCACCTTCTTTCAGCAGGTGCTGATGATCATGGACAATGTGAAGCGGGTTCCCGCTGATTTCATTGGCCTTGGCAGGACGCTCGGGCTGCCGGATCGCAGGATCCTGACGCGCATCGTGGTTCCCAGCGCCTTGCCAGGCATCTGGGACACGTTGCGCATCAGTCTCGGCTGGGCATGGACCTGGCTGGTGCTGGCGGAACTTGTCGCGGCGACATCAGGGCTCGGCTACCGCATCACCGTGTCCCAGCGTTATTTCCAGACAAACACCATCATCGGCTACATCCTGCTGCTGGGCGTGCTTGGCCTCATCACCGACCAGGTCATGAAGGCACTGGGAAAAGTGCTGTTCCGGCAGGAGGGCCACGTGCAATGAGGCTGAGCCGATGAGTTTGCCCAAACTGCGGATCAAAGGTCTCCACAAGAGCTTCGGCACGGGCGCGCGGCGCACGGAAGTGCTGCGCGATATCAATCTCGATCTTGCCGACAACGAGTTCGTCTCGCTGGTGGGCACGTCGGGTTGCGGCAAGAGCACGCTGCTGTCGATCGTTGCCGGACTGCAGGATTTCGACGCGGGAGATCTTGCCATCGATGGCGCGCCGATCCTGCAGCCGGGCCTCGACCGCGGCGTCGTCTTCCAGTCCTACACCCTGCTTCCCTGGCTGACGGCGCAGCAGAACATCGAGTTTGCCCTCAAGGCCGCGGGTCATGATCGCGCGACCTGCCGCAGGATAGCACGCGAGCATCTCGATCTGGTCAAGCTCCCTCACAGCGCCAATCGTTATCCGTCTGAGCTTTCGGGCGGCATGAAGCAACGGGTGGCCATAGCGCGTGCTCTTTCCTATCGACCCAAAATGCTTCTGATGGACGAGCCCTTTGGCGCGCTCGATGCCTTGACCAGGCATCAGATGCAGGAACTCCTGACGCAGATCTGGGAGGAGCACAGGCTCACCGTGCTCTTCGTCACCCATGATGTGGAAGAAGCCGTCTACCTGTCGGACCGCATCGTCGTGATGGGGATCGGCCCGGGACGCATCATGCAGACCTTCAATGTCGATATCGAGCGCCCGCGCCGGGAAGAGATCATGGAAACCCCGGCCTTCATGGATTTGCAGCGCAGCGTGCACAAGGCGATCCGCGAGGCTTCAAAACGTCCCGAAATGGTTTAGGCGGGCCACTCAATTACTTACAATCGGCGACCAGCGTTGCGCCCAATCTCGATATCGCGCCATCGCGATTCCTGACCAGGGGAGCCGCGATCGGCGGCTTTCTCCTCAACCTCGAAAAAAATTTGCAGGACAATGTCGATTTCCTAAACTCCGTTCGTCGTTTCGATGCCGGCCGGTGAGTCCGGCTCAACAAGGAGACAGACGATGCGTGTGATGGTGCTCGTGAAGGCTACCGAGGACAGCGAAAAGGGCTTTGTCCCCACGCCCGAGGCGAAGGAGGCGATGGAGGCGATGGGCAGGTTTAACGACGAGCTGCGCAATGCCGGCATCTTGCTCGACGCCGATGGCCTCAAGCCCTCCTCGCAGGGCAAGCGCGTTGCGTTCGATGGTCCCCGCCGGACGGTCATCGACGGGCCTTTCGCCGAGACCCGCGAACTGGTCGCCGGCTTTTGGCTCTGGGAAGTCAAGGACATGGACGAGGCTGTCGCCTGGGTGAAGCGCTGCCCCAATCCCATGCCCGGACCGAGCGAGATTGAAATCCGGCCGCTGTACGAGATGGCTGATTGGCAATGGGAATCTGACGCCGCAGGTCACGGAAATCCATGACCGGACGCGCAAGAAGCTCAGCGGCAACTGAACCTGTCGGCCGCAACCTGCTTTGCCTTCGTTATGGCTTTGGCCGATAAGGCAGCATGACGGCAGGCGAGACGCAGCAGGCGATCGAGGCGATTTTTCGCATTGAACGAGCCCGGCTCATCGCGGGCCTGGCCCGCCTCGTGCGCAATGTCGATCTTGCAGAGGAACTGGTGCAGGACGCCCTGGTCATAGCCTTATCCGAATGGTCCAGGACCGGCGTTCCGGCCAATCCCGGCGCTTGGCTGATGACGGTCGCCAAACGCCGCGCCATCGACGCGATCCGTCACGACAAGATGCGCGAGCGCAAGCATGAGGAGATCGCGCGGGAGCTGGACGGCGAGTGCGATGGTACGGCCGAGGGAAACGAAATGGCCATGAACGACGATCTTGGCGACGAGCTGCTGGGCCTCATCTTCACAGCCTGCCACCCCATACTTTCGGCCGACGCCCGCGCGGCCCTCACGCTGCGTGTCATCGGCGGCCTGACGACAGACGAGATCGCCCGTGCTTTCCTGTCGAGCGAGGTGACGATCGCCCAGCGCATCGTCCGCGCAAAGAGGACGATCGGAAAGGCCGGGCTCAGCTTCGAGGTGCCGCGCGGCGCCGAGCGTGCGGCGCGTCTGTCCTCGGTGCTGGAGGTCATCTATCTCATCTTCAATGAAGGCTATGCTGCCACGGCAGGCGACGACCTTGTCCGGCCGAGCCTGTGCCTGGAGGCACAACGGCTCGGCCGCATGCTGGCGGGGTTGATGGCCGAGGATGCCGAGGTGTTCGGCCTGCTGGCTCTGATGGAAATCCAGGCATCGCGCCTGCCGGCACGCATCGGGCCGGACGGCGCCCTCTTGACCCTGACCGAGCAAAACCGCGCGCGCTGGGACCAGCTGCTGATCCGCCGAGGCCTTGACGCGCTGGCCCGTGCCGAAGCCCTCGGGGGCGATGGCCCCTATGTGTTGCAGGCCGCGCTTGCAGCCTGTCACGCGCGGGCGCGCAGTCCGGCCGACACCGACTGGCCCCGGATCGCAGCGCTCTACGACCGGCTGCGTGCAGTGATGCCCTCGCCGGTGGTCGATCTCAATCGAGCGGTCGCCCACAGCATGGCCTTCGGGCCCGAAGCGGGCCTGCGGTTGGTAGACGAGATTGCCGACGCCGCCGCCTTGCGCAATTATGCGCCATTGCCGGCGGCGAGGGGCGATTTTCTGTTTCGGGCCGGCCGGCTGGCCGAGGCCCGCGCCGAATTCGAGGCTGCGGCCAAGCTCACCCGCAACGTGCGCGAGGCGGCCTTTCTCCTCGCCCGCGCAGACGCTTGTGGTTGACAGCATCGCTCTCCGTGCCGGACACGCCGCTCGGCAACATCGAAAGCCGCCAGTTCGCTCCCGGCCAGCCCCCTTCAATGAGCGTGATCAGCTCGCAACGCGAAAGGGATTAACGATGCGCAAGCCTTCGTCGAGCGCCATTCCGTGCTGCATGTCCTCTGACCAGAGTGTATCGCAGCCAACGTGAACCGCCGCGGAGGCGATCATCGCGTCATAAGTGGAAAGGCCGTACCGCTCGGCGAGCCTCAATCGGTTTATTCATTTTGGAGGAGAGGGCCTCGATCATGCCAGCAACTGCGTCGGCACGCCGAGAATCGGTCCTGCCTCGGCGAGCCGCTGGTCGAGGGTCCACACCGTGGCGCCATGCTCCGATGCCGTCGCGAGGTGCAGGGCGTCGCCAGCACGAAGCCCGAGCATATGCTGATCGGCGAATTTCGCGGCGACCCGAAAATGCCCGCCCGTCACCGGCAGCACGGTGAAGCTCTCAGCGACAAGCTTATTGAACATCGCGAGCGCTGCCGCGCGTTGCTCCAGGTCGATCTGTCCGGTCCGAAGCTTGATCGCCATGGCGGAGGACATCTCGGTGATGGTCCAGTCGCTGATCACAAGTTGCGCTGGGTCCTGCTCCGCCAGCCAGCCCTGAACGCGCGCGGTCATGGCTTCGTTGGATAGTGCCGCGATGATCAGCGAAGTATCGAGATAGGACGTCAATAGCGATCGCCATCTCGCATCGATCGCACCAGATCGGCGGCAGCCTGGGCCTGCAGAGGCATGGTTGCGGTCAGGGATTGGAGCAGGACGGCGTCGATCCGTTTGCGAGGGCGGGCCACGGCCGTGAGCCTGGCGACGGGCTTGCCACGCCGGGTTATGTCGATCGAGTCTCCAGCCTCGACCCGGTCGACGAGCTCACTCAGATGTGCCTTGGCGTCCGCCAAATTGACCGCGTCCATCTCAGCTCCTGACCATGTAGATGGTCATGTAGCGTATAACGCGTGACAATTCCAGTGCAGAGCACGGCGAATAAGCAACTGGCTGCGTGAGCGAAGCAGGTGACCTGCAACGAGAATTATGCCGCTTCCCGCTTGACTCACACATATCCCGGTGGTTATACATCGATCAATAGCCGAAGGGTTATCGATCCCAATGCCAAACGCTCACGATGTACTCTTCAGAACGCTTGCCGATCCGACTCGGCGCGCTATTTTTGAGCGGCTGTGTCGCGAAGGAGAGCAGACGGTCGGGGCTCTGACGGCTCAGGCCGGGATCTCGCAACCGGCCGTGTCAAAACATCTCGGCGTTTTGAGGCAGGCCGGGCTCGTGCGCGACCGCCATGCAGGGCGACAGACCCATTATAGCGCGCAGCTTGCTGCGCTTGCCCCCCTGATTGACTGGACAAGCCAGATGACCGGGTTCTGGCAGAGCCGGTTCGACGACCTCGAAGACCTGCTCAAAAGGATGGATCAGTGAACGAAATGGCGACCGAAACGCTCTCCGTCGTTGTTGAACGGGAAATCGCTTATCCGCCCGAGAAGATCTGGCGCGCGCTCACGCAACCACACTTGATCGAGGAGTGGCTCATGAAAAATGACTTCAAACCTGTCGCGAACCACCGCTTCAATCTTCACGCAGACTGGGGCGCTGTCGAATGTCAGGTGCAGACGGTCGAGCCGAACAGAACACTGACTTACACGTGGGATACCAAGGATCTCAAGAGTATCGTCTCCTGGACCCTCACCCCCACGAGCACCGGAGCCCGCTTGCGCATGGAACAGTCGGGCTTCCGGCCGGATCAGCAGCCTTACTTCCGGGGTGCCAAAGTCGGCTGGCCGAGGTTCTTTGACGATCTGGAGCAGGTTCTGGCGCGGACGGACTGAGATCCGCTGGGCTATCCAAGCAAGGGCTCTGTTACAGAGCGACATCACGAGGCGATAATGGAGGCAAGCCAATGAAGATCAAGTTGGCCAAAGTATACGTGGACGACCAGGAAAAGGCACTGGGCTTTTACACCGAAACGCTCGGCTTTACCAAGAAGACCGATTTCAGCAATGGGCCGTTTCGCTGGCTGACCGTTGGATCACCCGACGAGCCGGACGGTGCCGAGCTGCAACTCGCGCTCAATGACAACCCCGCTGCAAAGACCTACCAGCAAGCCATTTTCCAGCAGGGCCAGCCCGCGGTCATGTTCTTCACCGATAACGTCAAGGGCGACTACGAGCGCATAAAAGCGCGCGGCGCCGAGTTCACGATGCCGCCGACCGAAGTAACCGGCTCGACCATCGCCCAGCTGAACGACAACTGCGGCAATCTCGTTCAAATCACCCAACTGGCGCGCTGGTAAAGCATGCGTTCAGTGGCGTGGCTGCCCGGCGGGAGTCGCCAAACGGGCCGCCCGATCCGCTTCGGTTCGTCTTCAGAGGAGGTCTCAATGGATTGGAACAAATGGGTTCGGCAGATCCACCGCTGGCTGTCGATTATCTTTGCGGCGGTCGTCGCCGCCATCTTCATCAGCCTGGGAGCAGGCAAGGAACCCGCCTACTGGGTATACCTCTTGCCGCTGTTTCCACTCGGCTTGCTCCTGCTTACCGGTCTGTACATGTTCGTGCTGCCTTACGCTCCCAAGTGGCGCAACGCAGGGGGCACCGGCGCATTGGAGTGAACGCATGGCCAACAAGACGTCCATCAAGTCAGCGGCGGTCGCGAAGAAGCCCGCCGCCAAGCCTGCAGCCGCCAAGCCGGTCCTCCTCGCAGGCGGCAACCCGCAGATCCCGAAGGGTGATGGTGACGCTCCTGTGCAGGCCTACATCGCGGCCATGCCGGGCTGGAAACGCGATGTCGGCCGCCGCCTCGACGCACTCATCGAGCGCAACGTTCCCAACCTGCGCAAGGCCGTCAAATGGAACTCGCCCTTCTATGGCGTAGAGGGTCAAGGCTGGTTCCTCAACTTCCATTGCTTCACAAAGTACATCAAGCTGGCTTTCTTCCGCGGCACGTCGCTGCATCCTGTCCCTCCAGGCGAGTCCAAGCACAAGGACGTGCGCTACCTCGACATCCGCGAGGACGACCAGCTCGACGAAGCTCAACTCACCGACTGGGTAAGGCAAGCCAGCCAGTTGCCTGGCGAGCGAATGTGAGTGGAATGCGAGTCATTCCCGCAAACCCGGTGCCGACTAGCGGTATTCATGTGACGGGCGAGCGGCAACAACCCTGGGGAAAGCGACAATGGTGATGAAGAGTGGCTCTATGGAAGGAAATGCAGAGAGCTCCCCCTCGCACCTGATAGATGCGAGGATCAGTGAGCTGGGCGATTGGCGAGGCAAGACGCTTTCCCATGTCCGCGCTCTCGTCAAGCAGGCTGACCCGGAAGTGGTCGAGGAGTGGAAGTGGCGAGGCGTTCCGGTGTGGTCGCACGCCGGAATAATCTGCACCGGCGAGACCTACAAGAACGTCGTGAAGGTGACCTTCGCAAAGGGCGCCTCCCTGCCGGATCCTTCAGGCCTGTTCAACTCCAGTCTCGAAGGCAACACCAGGCGCGCCATCGATATCCGTGAGGGCGAAGACATAGATGAGAATGCGTTCAAGGCGCTGATACGCGCTGCTGCCGCCCTGAACACGGCCCGATAGTCAGCTCCGGCCGATATGGTCGGCTAGCGGGCCGAAAGCGGCGAGCAAAGCTTCGCCGGTGGCTTGCGTCGCGTTCTCATGCGGCGCGCGCAGGTTCAGCCAGCGTCTGTCGCCGGACCGTACCGCCAGCACTGCCTTCATCGCGGAGATGAGGCCGGCGTCCTGGATGATTTTGCGGAACGCCTTGATGGCGGCATCCGCGTCAGTAATGTCCTCTCCCGCCAGCGCTGCGTCGTAGAGGGCCCGGATCGCTGCGGCATTCAGATTGACCGTCGCCGAGATGCACCCCGCAGCACCGTTGGCGAGGCCTTTCGTCAGCTGTGCTTCCGAACTAGGGAACACCGCGACCCTTGGGGCTGCCGCAATGACCGCCGCGGTGTTGTTCCAATCGCCGGCGCTGTCCTTGTAAGCCACCACGACATCCGGAAACGCTTGGCTCAAGCGGGCGGTCAGCGCCGGGCTCACCGATACGCCGGAATTCTGCGGGATGTGGTAGAGGATCATCCTCATCGCCGGGTTCGCCACCCGTTCGATCAGCTCGCCATAGTAGCGGGCCTGTCCGTTGTCGCCGGCGGCCGTATAGAAGAACGACGGCAGCACCATCACCCCGGCACAGCCGAGCCCGACGGCATGCGCCGTCAGCTCGACGGTCTCGGCAAGTGCTGTGACACCAGTGCCGGGCATCAGATGGCTTGGCGAAATGCCGGCCTCGACCAGCCACTCCAGCGCTTGCATGCGCTCGCGCAACGAGACGGACAAGGCCTCGCCCGTGGTGCCGAACGGCGACAGGAAATGCGCTCCCTGATCCAGCACCCATTTGGCGTGGGATATCCAGAGATCGCGGGCGATCCGGCCGTCGTTTTCGAACGGCGTCAGGATCGGTGCGATGGTTCCTTGTGGGCGGATCATGTGCGTCCTTCTACGGGTGAAAATCTGTGCTGTGCTCAAAGCCGGCATCAAAAATGTCGAGCAAGCTACATGAAGCAATGTTGCTGAGTACCGGCCGTTCGACCTCGAAAGCAAGCGGCTCGCGCATAGGCGCGCGATTGTGATCGGGCGGCGGTTCTGAGGCTCTCGAGGTATATCCTTGTACGGGATAACGTCGTCTGGCCGAAAGGGGGGTGACAAACGAGTTCTGCTGTTTCATCAATGCCGCCTTTTGAGGAGAAGCCCATGCGGAGGATCGGTGTCGGCATTATCGGCTGCGGCAACATTTCGGATGCCTATCTGAAGGCATCGCCACAATTCCCGGTGCTCGACATTGTCGGCGTCGCCGACGTCAACCGGACGGCGGCCGAGGCCAAGGCAGCGGCCTACGGCCTGGCTGCCATGCCGGTTGACGCGCTGTTGGCCGATCCGCGCGTCGAGATCGTGCTCAACCTGACGACGCCGCAGCATCATGTGCCGGTCGGCCTGCAGGCTGTCGGGCAAGGCAAGCACGTCTATTCCGAGAAGCCGCTGGCAACGACGCTCAGCGACGCCGAGCGGCTGGTCGCGGCCGCGCGCGAAAAGGGCGTGCGCGTCGGCTGCGCACCCGACACCTTTCTTGGCGGCTCCCACCAGACGGCGCGGCGGCTGGTCGATAAGGATACGGTCGGGACCATTGTCGCCGGCTCTGCCTTCATGCAGGTGCCCGGCCACGAACTCTGGCATCCCAATCCGGATTTTTACTATCAGCCTGGCGGTGGGCCGATGCTCGACATGGGACCGTACTATCTGACCTGCCTGGTCAATCTCCTTGGTCCGGTAAAATCCGTGACCGGGCAGGCGAAGTCATCCTACGCCACCCGCACCATCGGTTCTGGACCGCGCCAGGGCGAAACCATCCGGGTCGAGGTGCCGACCCATATTTCCGGCCTACTCGCATTCGAGAATGGCGCCGCGGTCTCGATCACCACCAGCTTCGACGTGTGGAAGCATGAACACAATCACATCGAACTTTACGGAACCACGGGCTCGATGATCGTCTCCGATCCCAACCAGTTCCAGGGCGACATCAGGACCAGCCAGCGCAAGGGCGACTGGACGGTAGCCGATCAGATCCATTCCTATGGCAACGGCAACTACCGGGGCCTCGGCCTTGCCGACATGGCGCAGGCGATCGTCTCCGGCAGACAACACCGCGCCAGCCTCGATCTTTCCCTCCATGTCCTGGAAATCATGGAATCGATCATCTCTTCATCTGAGACAGGGCGGCGTATCGATCTCAGATATGGCTGCGCCCGGCCGGCGCCGATGCGCGCCGATCTGCCTTTTGGAATTCTGGAATAGGAACAATGCGATGAGCAAGACGGCACTGATTTTCTGGGGCGGCTGGGAAGGTCACACCCCGGCCCGAAGCGCCGAAATCGTCAAGGAGATGCTGGCCGGCAACGGCTTCGACGTGCAGCTGGAGCAGGGGACTTCGGCGCTTGCCGATCCGCAGCTGAGCAAGCTCGATCTCATCGTCCCGGTGATCACCATGTCGACGATCGAAAAGTCGGAGCTGCAAAACCTGACCAGCGCCGTCGGGGCCGGCACCGGCCTTGCGGGCTTTCACGGCACGATGTGCGACAGCTTCCGCAACGAGCCGGAATACCAGTTCATGACCGGCGGCCAGTGGGTCGCCCATCCCGGCAACATCATCGACTATCACGTCGACATCACCAGGCCGGGCGATCCGGTCATGCAGGGCATCGACAGCTTCGCCTACCGTTCAGAGCAGTATTACATGCATGTCGATCCGACCAACGAGGTGCTGGCGACGACTACTTTCACCGGCGAGCATCTCGATTTCATCGCCGGCGTCGTCATGCCGGTTGTCTGGAAGCGCCGCTACGGCAAGGGCCGCGTCTTCTACAGCGCGCTCGGGCACACCGCCGACGAGTTCGCCGTGCCGCAAATGCGCACGATGTTCGAACGCGGCGCGATTTGGGCCAGCCGAAACTCGGATCTTGGATAGCCGTTCAATCTGAACGCCACGTACCGTTGTAATCTCTCATAGGGCGGCCGCCCGAACGCGGATACAGGCACTGGGCTGCGGCAAGCAATTGACTGCCATGGTAGTATCCAATACACCAGCGGTCATCGAGAAATTCCGCAGCTGGAGGTCGAATGGAGCAGACGTGGCGATGGTTTGGGCCGAGCGACGCGGCAACGCTTGCCCATGCCAGGCAGGCCGGCGCGACCGGCATCGTGACGGCACTGCACGACATCCCTTACGGCGAAGTCTGGCCGATCGACGCCATCAGGCAGCGCCAGGCGCTTATCGAGGCGGATCCGGCGATGGGCCTCAAATGGAGCGTCGTCGAGAGTGTGCCCGTGCACGAGGACATCAAGCTCGGCCGCGGCGATCTCGACCGGCTCTACGACAATTTCAGGCAGACCTTACGCAATCTCGGCGCCTGCGGTGTGCGCACGGTCTGCTACAACTTCATGCTGATCCTCGACTGGACCCGGACCGACCTGGCTGCGCCGCTGCCGGCCGGCGGACGGGCGCTCCGCATGAACATGCACGAGCTTGCCGCGTTCGATTGCTACATGCTGCAGCGCAAGGGATCGGAGCGGGACTATGCGTCCGATGTTCTCCAGCGGGCGAGCGAATGGTTCGAGACGACGCCGGATACGTCAAAAGAGCGTCTGCTCGCCAACATCATGGCCGGCCTGCCAGGCGCCTTCAAGCGCTATGACGTAGCGGAATTGCGCGAAGTGGTGGCCGAGCAGTCGAGCCTGTCGCACGACCGGCTGCGCGAGAACCTCGTCCGTTTTCTCGAAAACGTGCTGCCGGCGGCCGAAGAGGCGGGCGTCACGTTGGCGATCCACCCGGACGATCCGCCGCGCGATCTCGTCGGCCTGTGCCGGATCGTCAAGAACGCCGACGACATCGCCTTTATCCTGGACGCAGTGCCATCGGCTAATAGCGGTCTTACCTTGTGCACGGGGTCGCTGGGCGCCAACCCGGCCAATGACGTGCCCGCCATCGCCAGCCGCTTTGCGCACAAGATCAACTTCGTGCATCTGCGCAACGTCAGCAAGGACCCGGACGGCTCGTTCATGGAATCCGAGCATCTGAGCGGCGATGTCGACATGGTCTCGGTGGTTTCGATCTTGCTCGACGAGCAGCAACGCCGCCGCGACGCCGGCGAACCGGCGGCGTTGCTGCCGTTTCGCCCGGATCATGGCCATGAGCTGATCGATGACGCTGCGCGGCACACCCATCCCGGCTATCCCGTGATCGGCCGTCTTCGCGGCCTTGCCGAATTGAGAGGCGTGATGACGGCGATTGCCCATCAGCGCGGCTACCGGCTGCAATGACGGCGCCCCGCCTGCTTTGCGTCGGCGCGCTCACCTACGATACGATCTTGCGCCTCGATGTCCTGCCCTCCGGCGCCGGCAAGTTCCTGCCAAGCGAGGCCGTGCAGATCGCGGCCGGCATGGCAGCAAGCGCCGCCGCGTCGGCCAGCCGCCAGGGCGGGCAAGTCTGGCTATGGGCAAGCGTCGGCAACGATGCCGTCGGCCGCGACGTCATCGCCCAGATGGAGGCGGAGCGGGTCGACTGTTCGCTGGTGCGAAAGGTCGAGGGCGGCCGCTCGGCCATTGCCACGATCCTGGTCGATGCCGCCGGCGAGCGTATGATTGTGCCCTTCTACGATGCAGTCACGCAAGCCGATCCTGACCGTCTTCCGCCCGCGGATTTTTCCCGCTTCGACGTCGTGCTGGTTGATGTCCGCTGGCCCGGAGCCGCGGCCCTGGCGCTGGCGAAGGCTCGCGAGTGCGGCATCCCGGCGATCCTTGACGCCGATGTCGCTTCGCGACCGGTGCTCGACCGGCTGCTGCCGCTCGCCTCGCATGTCGTTGCTTCGCTGCCGGCGGCACGCATCCTTTGCGGTCCGGAGATATCCGCCGGTTCTGCCGTCGCCATTCTCGGCGAACGGACCGGCGCCTTCGTGGCGGTCACCGATGGCGCGAACGGCACCGTGTTCCGCTACTCGGGCAGCAATGACGTCCATCATCTGCCGTCGCCGCGGGTCGAAGCCGTCGACACCCTGGCGGCAGGCGACGTGTTCCACGGCACCTTCGCTCTCGGCCTGGCCGAAGGTTGGGACGAAGAGCGGGCGATAGCAGTGGCCAGCGCCGCCGCCGCCCTGAAATGCCTGCGCTTTGGCGGACGTCTTGGCGCACCGACGCGCGCGGAAACGCTGGCTTTCATGCAAGGAGCGACATGATGCCGAACACGCTTGGGCCGGCTCGGTGGAAAGAGCACGTCAAGTGCGCCCGTCGACTACCATGGCAGTCGCTGCGCAACTGTTCGAGGGAGGATAAATGGCTGAGTTCAAAAAACGCGCACTGGTCACCGGGGCGGCCATGGGCATCGGCCGTGCTGTCGCCGAAAGACTGGCCGAGCAAGGCGTCGACCTGATCCTGTTCGACCGGGCGGGCGATCAGTTGGATGAGGTAGCGGCGCAGCTTTCGGCGAGCGGCGTGACCGTGCACACCGTGCTTGGCTCGACCGCCGACACTGAGGCCTGTGGCCGCGCCGTCGAGCTTGCCCGGTCCGCGTTCGGCGGGCTCGACATGCTCTCCCACAATGCCGGCATCCAGCGTTACGGAACGGTGGAGACCACGGACGAGGCGCTTTGGGACGAGGTGATGAACGTCAACCTCAAGGCTGCCTACCTGCTCTCCCGCGCGGCGATGCCGCTGCTGCGGCAAAGCCGCGGCGCCATCGTCCATATGAGCTCGGTGCAGGGTCTGGCCAGCCAGGAAGGGGTTCTGGCCTACAGCACGGCCAAGCACGGCCTGATCGGCCTGGTCAAATCGATGGCCGTCGACTATGCGCCGCTCGGCGTGCGCGTCAATGCCGTCGCTCCGGGTGCGGTCGACACGCCGATGCTGCGGGATGCGGTGAAACTCAACGATAAGCCCGACGAGATCCTGCGCATCCTCGACAATATGCATCCGCTCGGCCGTACCGCCCGGCCGCAAGAGATTGCCGCAGTCGTCGCCTTCCTGCTGTCCGACGATGCCTCCTTCGTCACCGGCGAGGTCGTACGCGTCGATGGCGGCCTGCTGGCGCGCATCGGCGGTTCTCCGCGCAAGGAATAACCTCGGCGCTGCTGCTTGCGCAGGCATTTCATGAACGGCTTGAAGCTGCAGAGCCTATAAGGGGTCGCCGATGGCAGGGCTTTTGGGAATGCGGACCATCACCGAGGGGCGGTTGGGCGAAACCGGCCCCGGCGTATCGGTCGCGGCGAGGACGTTCGAGGTTCTGCTCGACCAGATCCTGACCTTCCGTCTGAAGCCGCATGAAGTGATCTCGGAAAAGGCGATGTCGGAAGCCCTCGGCGTGAGCCGCACGCCGGTCAGGGAGGCGCTCGCCCGGCTGGCCGGTCTTGGCTTGATCGACATTTATCCGCAGCGCGGCAGCATGGTGGCCCCGCTCCGGATCGCCGATCTCGAAAAATCGCAGTTCCTGCGCGAATCGCTCGAAGTCGGCCTGATCAAGCGTGCGGTCGAGAGCCCGCGTCGCGCCGACCTGCTCGCCATGCTGAAAGGCGAACTGGCCGTCCAGGAGACGTTCGCCTCCATCGCGGACGACAGGCGCTTTTTCAAGTCGGACGAGCTGTTCCACCAGCATATCGCCAGCCATGCCGGCTTCCCCGGAATCTGGGCCGACATCAGCGCGGCGAAGCTGCACATGGACCGCTTCCGTTTCCTGTCTTTCCCGCGCCTCGACAGCATGTCGGTGGTTCTCGGCCAACATCGGCGGATTGTCGATACGCTCGAGCAGGCCGACGCGCTTGCGGCGGAAGAGGCGATGCGAACGCATCTTCGCCGCATCTTCGAAGTGCTCGAAATCGTCCAGGAGCGCTATCCCTATTATTTCGAGGCAAACGGCAGTGTGAGCCCGCTTTCGGCCGGCTCAATCCAAGCTTGAGCCTTTCTTGCGCGCTTCCGAAGGCGTCTTGGTCTTGCTGCCGGATTTGTCGGAAGCTGGCTCGGCTTTGCGATTTTGACCCTCGCCGCCTTGCTCCTTGCGGAGCTGCTTTTCCACTATCGATCGCGATCCTTCTGCCGGGTCTTGTTCAGGATGAGTATCGGTTCCCGTCATGTCGGCTCCTATCCATTTTGATCAATTGCGTGCGGCGTGGGCTGACCTCCGCCGCCGGTTCTGTCGCGCCCGATCATCAGCCAGGCGGCGAACAGCACGACCAGTACGACCACGATCCAGGCGACGAAACGAGGCATCGGCCTCATGTCCCTCGCCGCCGCTTACTGCCACGCGCCTCGGGACTGGAGCCGGCCCCGACCGTTGGATCGGGCACGACCGGACCGCGTTCGGCCTCGGAACCCTCAGCTTCGATCTCCTGCACGGCCTGATCCCAATGCTCGCGCTCGCGTCCTTGGGGACGGCCTTCACGCTCCCAGATCTCATGGGCTCGCTGCCTGATACGCTCTTCCCTGTCCATGACTTTTGCCTCCTCATCCCCCTAATCCGGCGATCGGTGGTTTGTTCCGGGCTGCCAAGGCAGTTCATCGCGGTTAGTTGACGTGATCACCCAGCGCTCTAGATCAAACTTCGCGCCGAAGTCGCTTGGTGCGGGGAGAACAATCGTGTGGCAGCAACGCTACAAGCCCGTATTGTAAATGCCGTTACAGCCGTCGATCTTCGACCAGACCGCCCGTGCTTGCTGCTGATAATATTTGTATTGACGGCATGCTCGCCTTCCGACCAGGTCGAGCAGCAGTCGAAAACCGCGGCTTCCGCCACACAGACCGCATCGCTGGTGCTGGATGCCTGGGCTTCAGGGGCGGCCCCCTCGAAATACACGTCGCGCACCTTGCAATCGGTCGGCAAGACGCTCGCCGATGCCCGTGCGCAAATCCAGTCGGCCAAGTCGCCTGAAGCCAGCGAGCAAGCCGGTCTGACGGCGGCAGTCGGACAGCTTTCGACGGTGGTGACACGCGCCGCGGCGGCAGTGCAGGACGGCAATCGCCCGGAAGTGGAACACGCGCAGCACGATCTTTGGGCTGCCGCTGCGGCCCTGAACGCGTCCCAGGCCAAATATTTCGCGCCGAAACCATGAAGAAGCTGCTCGAAATATCGCTTGGCGTCGTTACCAGCGTTGGCGGCTTTCTCGAGATCGGATCGATGGCAACCGCCGCTCAGGCGGGCGCGGCGTTCGGGTTCCAGCTGATCTGGGCCGTCGTTCTGGGCGTGATCTGCATCATCTTCCTGGTCGAGATGGCCGGCCGGTTCGCCGCCGTAAGCCATCACACCATCGCCGACGGCATCCGGGAACGGTTTGGCTTCAACGCCTTTCTGTGGCCGCTGCTTGCGACTTTGCTGGTCAACTTCCTGGTCATGGCAGCGGAGATTGGCGGTGTTGCCATTGCGCTCGAGCTCGCCACCGGCATCGGCTTTCAGTGGTGGGCGCTGCCGGTCGCTTTTCTGGTATGGCTGTTCCTCTGGAAAGGCACGTTCGGCTTCATCGAAAAAGGCGTCTCGATCCTCGGTCTCGTCACGCTGTGCTTCGTGGTTGGCGCTATCATGCTGAGACCCGATTGGGGGCAGGTCGCGGCCGGCGCCGTGCCCACTCTGCCGGACCACGACGCGGCCAAATACTGGTTCATGGCGGTCAGCATTCTTGGCGCGTCGATATCGCCTTACCTGTTCATGTTCTATTCGTCGGGAGCGATCGAGGATCAGTGGGACAGGAGCTATCTCGGAGCCAATCGGGCGATTGCCGGCATTGGCATGAGTTTTGGCGGCACGATCGCGATCGGTGTGCTGATCGTGGCGGCGCTCGTGCTGGCGGCGCACGGCATAGAGCAGGTCGACGACTACCATCAATTGCCGCTGATGCTGATCCAGATCTTCGGTTTCTGGGGATTCATCCTGTTCGTCGCATCGCTCGGCATTGCCTGCTTCGGTGCCGCGCTCGAAATCGGGCTGCAGCAAGCCTATCTCGTGGCGCAGGGTTTCGGCTGGACGTGGGGCGAGGACCAGAAACCGCGCGACGATCCCGGCTTCAGCACCGTCTACACTGTCTCGCTGTTTCTCGCCGCCATTCCGATCGCACTGGGTCTCGATCCGCTGAAGCTAACCATCTTTTCCATGGCGCTGACGGCCGCCAGCCTGCCGCTGACCGTGGTGCCGTTCCTTTTCCTGCTGAATGACGAGCGTTATGTCGGCGAGCACCGCAATGGCATGATCGCGAATGCCGCGGTCATCTTCATCATTGCGCTCGGTTTCGTGCTCGCGATCGTGACCATTCCTTTGCAGATATTCGGAGGCACGTGATGGATTTGCTACGCGACATTCTGGACAAGCAAGTGGTCGACCGCGAGCAGGTCAAGATCGGCAAGGTGGACGGTCTGGTGGCGGAACTCAGGCCAGGCAAGCCGCCCAAAATCGTTGCGGTCGAGCTCGGCTCGATCACGCTGGCGCGTCGGCTTGGCGAGCGACCCGGGCGCTGGATGGCGCGGGTTGCGGCAAGGCTCGGCGGCAAGCGCCATGCCGAGCCGCACCGCATCGCCTGGAACAAGGTGCGCGACATCGGCGTCGACATCGAGTTCGATATCGACGTCCGCGAAACGGCGATTTTCGACTGGCAGGACTGGCTGCGCGATCATGTCATTGGGCGTATTCCGGGAGCTGGATGATGGCCACCGTCAATCTTGAGCAATTGGCTGGCAGGAATGTGCTTTCGCAGCGCGGCAAAAGCATCGGCCGTATCGAGGAGATACGCGCCGAACCGGATGGCGACAACCTGGTAGTTGCCGATTACCACGTCGGCATCTACGCGGCCTTCGAGCGTCTGTCCGCTTCGGCCATCGGCATTGCGGTCCTCGACGCCTTTCGATTGCGCAGTCGCGACAGCGTGTACCGCATTCCCTGGGACAAGCTCGACATCTCCGACCCGGCGCGGCCGCGGTTGTTATGCACGACGGAAGAACTTTCCGGTATGAAGGGGAGTATCGAGGGCGATAAACCGGAATGAACGATACTTTCCCGCCGTCGGAGAATGGGGTCCAGTGAAAGTCCTGGTTACCGGCGCCACCGGCCTGATCGGTGCCTCCGTCGTGGCACGCCTTCTTTCCGAAAGGCATGAGGTGATCGGATTGGTCCGCAGCCCCGGCGCAAGCCGGGCCGGCAATTATCAATTGCTGGTGCTGGACATGGCGGCGGCGCTGCAGCCCGAAGACTGGCTACCGCATCTCAGGGGTGTCGACGCCGTCGTGAATTGTGCCGGCGTCCTGCAGGACAGCCCTCGCGAAAAGACGCGCGAAGTCCATCGCGATGCGGCGGCAGCACTCTTCCTCGCCTGTGCGCGGGCAGGGGTTGCCCGGGTAATCCACTTCTCGGCGATAGGCGTCGATCGGGCGCAGCCTTCGGCATTCTCGGCGACGAAACTGGCCGGCGACCAAGCGCTTATGGCGCTTGATCTGGATTGGGTGATCCTGCGCCCGTCCGTGGTGCTCGGCCGGCCGGTGTTTGGGGCCAGCGCATTGTTTAGGGGTCTCGCCTCGCTGCCGGTGCTGCCGTCCATGCCCGGCACCGGCCGGCTCCAGGTGGTACTACTCGACGATGTGGTCTCAACAGTCGTCTTCCTTCTCGATCCCGACAGTCCATCTCGCGTCGTGTTGGAACTTGTCGGTCCCGAACAGCTGAGCATGGACGAGGTCGTCGGCAGCTATCGCCAATGGCTCGGCTGGGCTCCTGCAGCCAGGTTTGTCTTGCCGGCGGCTGTTGCAAGGCTTCTCTACCGCCTCGGCGACCTTGCCGCGATGTTCGGCTGGCGTCCACCGATGCGCACCAACGCGGCCAGAGAGATCGCCCGAGGAGCGGTTGGAGATCCCTCGGACTGGACCGCCGCGACCGGCATACGCCCGCAAACCCTGGCGGGCTTCCTCGCGCTCAATCCGGCAACGGTGCAGGAAAAATGGTTTGCCCGGCTGTATTTCATCAAGCCTGCGATCTTCGTCGTCCTGCCCGTCTTCTGGATCGTGACGGGTATTGTGACGCTGACCACCGGCTATAACGGTGGCATCGAGCTGATGCAAAGCACGGGGGCTGGCATCTTGTCGGCGCCGACCGTGATAGCCGGTGCTCTTGCCGACATCGCCGTCGGCGCGCTCCTAGCCTGGCGGCCAGCGACGCGAAAAGGCCTCTATGGCGGCATCGCGCTCTCGCTCTTCTACCTGGTCGTCGGAAGCTTCCTGAGCCCCGATCTGTGGAACGACCCGCTTGGGCCGTTGCTCAAGGTGTTGCCGATCCTGGTGCTGCACTTTGTGGCCTTGGCAGTGCTGGAGGAGCGTTGATGCTCTATTTCCTGCTGAAATTTCTGCATGTCATCGGCGCATCCGTGCTGCTTGGTACCGGCGCCGGTATCGCTTTCTTCATGCTGCTCGCCCACAGGACCGGCAATGCCGCGACGGTTGCGGCGGTGGCGCGTATCGTCGTCGTCGCCGACTTCCTTTTCACCGCGACGGCCGTGGTCGCGCAGCCTTTGACCGGAGCCGCGCTCGCCTGGCAGGCAGGCTACTCGCTGTCGGAGGGCTGGATCGTACTTTCGATCGCGCTCTATATCTTCACCGGAATGTTCTGGCTCCCGGTCGTCTGGATGCAAATGCAGATGCGCAAGCTGGCATCGCAAGCCGCCGCTGCAGGCGCGCCGTTGCCGCCGCGCTATCATAGGCTCTTCTGGCTGTGGTTCGCCTTCGGCTTCCCCGCCTTCGCTGCCGTGCTCGGGATTTTCTGGCTGATGATCGCGCGGCCTGCGATCGAGTGGTAGGTCGCAGGCAGGTCCCACTGCGATAATGCCCAGTCAAAGCACTACGGAAAAATTCCGGCCCATGCAGCGCCATGTGCCGGAGCGGACCTGCGCCTCGACCTGTAAGTCGCACCGGAGTCCGGTCTCGTATCATTTCCAACCGCGCGCTCACCGCCATCGGCACAGGACAAGATCCCGTCTTGAGGCTGGTTAGGCTTCGCTTACCAAAAAAGATGACGTCTGAGGGAACACGGGAAGCACAGGCAAGTTCGGTGCGCAGTGGAGGAGATTGCGCCATGAACAGTGTTATTTATCTCATCGGCCTTGTCGTCGTCGTGCTTGCAATCCTCTCCTTCCTCGGATTCCACTAGGAGACACCATGCAGGACCAGGACGATCAGGGCCGTCAGACGGCCGATTTCGAGACCGCCAGAAGCGAGCTTTCAGAAAGACTACAACGGGAAAAGCAGACCGCGACGGAAGCGCTCCACGATGCGCGTGACGAGATCACCAGGAAAGCCGGAGATTACGCATCGGAAGCAAAGCAAGCGTTGTTCAACAAGGCTGAGGGAACGCAGCGCGACGTGAGCGCCAATCTCAAGGCCTTCGGCGGCGCATTGCGCGCGGCAAGCGAGCATCTTGCCAATAATGATCAACGGACCGCTTCGAAATTCGCCCTTGACGCCGCAGGCGGGCTCGAGCGGCTTTCCTCGTCCCTGAAGGATAAACCGTTCGACGAGGTGCTTGGCGAAATTCAGTCGTTCGGCCGTGAAAACTCGGGGGCGCTGATCGCCGGTTCGGTATTGGCAGGCCTGGCGTTGGGGCGGTTCATCAAGAGCTCGCCACCCTCTGCCCAAACCGGAGCACCGGGCCAGTCGGGAACAGGCCGGGCGCCCGAGACGGGTCCTAGCTCGAATGAGTCGGGATGGCGATCGGTAGAGGCAGTTGAGCCGGCCCCGCTAGGATCCGATCAGTCCGGCGATGACTGGGCCAATGCAAGCCTGGAGCGAAACCCATGACTGACAATCAGGACACTCGCAGCCTGACAACCCTTGTCAGCGATCTGGCACAGCAGGTCACAACACTGCTTCAAACCGAAAGCAGGCTGTTGCGGACTGAAATGTCGGAAAAGGTAAGCAAGGCCGGCGCCGGCGCCGTGGAGGTAATGGGAGGCGCCATTTGCCTGCTCGCCGCCCTGATGGTGCTTTTGCAGGCGCTGGTGATTGCCTTGGCGAGCGCCGGGCTGGGAGCCGGATGGTCCTCGCTGCTCGTCGGCGTCGTGGTGGCAGTACTGGGCGTCATACTCTTGCGCTCCGGCAAGGCAAGCATGGCTCCCTCAGAGTTGACCCCCGACCGGACACAAGACCAACTTAAACGCGACGCACGCGTGATCAAGGAACAGATAAGATGACCGACAAATCCGCAGCCGAGTTGGAACGCGATGCTGATATTGCGCGCGCCAGAGTGGCAGATACCGCAGACTCGATCCGCAGCAAGATGACACCGGGCCAACTGATCGACGAATTCACCGGGATGTTCAGCGGCGAGGGATCCGCCATGCTCAGCAATCTTAAGACTCAGGTCAGGGACAATCCGTTGCCGCTTACATTGGTCGGCGCGGGCCTGGCCTGGCTGATGCTTGGCAAGGGCACCTCGGTAGACAGTTCAGCACCTGGTGCCTATTCGACCGGCAGGGAACCTGACGGCAGCCGAAACGTCTCTGACGAGCGGAGCTTGGGCGGGGCCTGGCAGGACTCACGCGGCGATGAGTACGGTGCCGAGGGCGAAGCTTCCGCCGGCTCCATGCTCTCCGATGCCGCTCGTTCGGCTGCGTCCGTGGCAGGCGGTGCGACTGAGGCTGTGGCAGACGTTGCGAGCGGCGCCACAGAAAGATTGAGAAGCACAGCCGGGCAGGTCGGCTCGGCCGCGACCGATATGACGGGCCGGGTGCGGCAGTCGGCGCAGGACCTGTTCCAGCGCGAACCTCTGGCAATGGCCGCGGTGGGCCTTGCCGTGGGCACAGCCATCGGCGTGATGCTGCCTCACACCGCCGCGGAAGACGCGCAACTCGGCCCTTACCGCGACAAGCTTCGTGACAGTGCCGAAGAAGTCTTTGAAGAAGGCGTGGAGCAAGCCAAGCAGGTCGCCGCCGAAGCATATGAGACTGTAAAGGAAGAGGCTGACCGACAGGGTTCCAGCGGCGACGCCGAGACGTTGGTCGACCGCGTCGAGAAAGTCGTGAAAAAGACGGCAAGCAAAACCGAGGAAGCCATTCGCGATCGTTTGCCGGAGACCGACGAGGCTCCCAAATCGAACGAGTCTCCCGAAACGACGTGATAGCGCTGCGGTCGTTCGTGGCGATTCCAACCGCGGGTCGCCTCGCGGTTGAACATCGAAGTCGGCGCAACCTTCCGCAGACAAATGTGATCGCGGCGCTGAAGTCATTAGCCGAGGCGCTCCGGTCCGTTCCGATTCTTCGCTTGAATCCGTTCGGTTCTTCGGGCTGCATGAAGCGTGTCTGGCCAACGGCGTGGCGTGCAGTCTTAGCAGCACTGTCCAATAAAAAAACAACCACCCCGTCAATTCGACTGGGTGGTTGCCAGGAATTCCTCTCGGCCAGCGGCGGGGCGGCTTAACTTTTGGCGGTCTCTCCCGCCTCACGCAGCCTGGCGTATTGCAAGGTGACGCCGCGCAGATTCTGCTTCAACCAGTCGGCCATTTTCTCTTCTTCGCTGAGATTCTGCTGAAGAGAGTTGATCGCCTGATTAAACCCTCCGGCCTCCCCGAGCACGAGCAATGAGTTGTAAGCCGCTATCTCGTAATTTTCGAATGCAAAGTTGGCGAAGCTGTTCTTGAGGATTTCGTCGCCGGCTACGGAATGTCCCATCGCGGCCATGCTGCCGACCATCGACATAGCCGTATCCTTCAATGTGGAATGGTCCTCACCGAGGCCATCCAGAATGGATTCCAGGCGGGCGATCTGCCCTTCGGTCTCCGTGATATGCTGCTGCAGGCGGTCGGCGACCTGCGGATAGTTCTCGATCCGCTTGACCTGAGGCTTCATGATCGACAGTGCTTGGTTCTCCATGGCGTGGGCATTGCGCAGCCCGACAATGAAGATCGAGCGGGTTTCGGAATTGACATCAGTGTCCATAGCATTTCCTCGCGGTTTGATCGGTAGAACCAAACCTCGGCCTTGCCGATTTGTTCCTGGCGAGATGTTGCAGCCAACCCTGCTCTTCAAGAAATGCTGCAACAAAGTCATTTCAGCGAGTAGAGGTAGGCAGCGACGTCCCGCGCCTCCTGCTCAGAAATCCTGGTCGAAGGCATTGCCGTATGCGGATTGATCTCCCTTGCCCCACGGATCCACCGAATCAGGTTCTCCGGCCTATTGCGCAAGACGCCGCCGACATAGACCCGGGTGGGCAGGCTTGCGTCGAGGCGTGGACCGACTAACCCTTGCGCACCGGGAACGCCGGTGATGGTGTGGCAACCGGCGCAGCCATTGGCCATCATGATCGGTATAGCGCGGGCGCTGACACCGCCGGTCGCATTGTCGGCCTTCTGCTCGACCCGACGGCTTTGCTCGAAGTACAACGAGATCCCGGCCAAGGCTGCAACGAGCACGACAATAACCGCAGCGCCAATTACGGCTTTAGACAGCGTGAAGCGCATGCGACGCCTCCCGGTCCTTTCGGCTGCTCGAGCGAATCCACAGGCCGGCCAGCAGCAACGCGGCCCCGCCATAAATCAAGCCGGCCGGAACCCACATCACCAGACCGGCGAGCTGCTGGTCCTCGAGCGGGCTAAGGTTCCACAATTCCGCGCCTGCTGCGTTTACCGGAAACCACAGCCTTGGCGAGACCAGCAGCAGCACCCCGAGCAGGCCGGTGTGCAGCGAGGTGAAGAAAAGGTGCATGACCGCGCTGCCATAGGCTTGTTCGCGGCCTGAACGCGGCAGCAGTACCCACCAGAACAGCAGCCCCGTACCGAAGAAGCTGGCATGTTGCGCATAATGCAGGACACTCTGTGCAAGCGCCGCCTCGAACAGCGCCGGAACGTGCCACGCCCATATCGCGACGCCGTGCAAGAAGGTCGCGGCTGCAGGGCGGCTGACGGCGGTCCAAATGGTTCGAAGCACCTTCGCGTGCCCGGCTGCGCCAAATGCCAGCCGCAGCCTGATCGGCAACGCCCACATCAGCGCCGCCGCCGGGCAGGAGGCGACCAGCAGGGGTGCCGCCACCGCCATCAACAGCTCGTGCTCGATCATGTGGGCGGTGAAGACGCGCTCACCCAATGCATGGAGCGGACTGACCAGTGCTGCCGCCAAAATGGCCCAGCCGGCCGCGAACAGCACGGCCTGCCGCAGTCGCAACGGCCGGCTGCGGGCGCTCCGCCGCCACAGCCGAAAGGCGCCTGCCGCGTAAAGCACTGCGACCACGGTTAGCGGCAGCGTGATCGGCAACGCCAGCGTCCAGCCGGCCTGCGGGGCGCCGGCACCGTAGCAGATCGAGGTCGAGAAGAGCGCGTCGAAGCTCATCGCAAGCAGCCGTCAAGAATGAGCGAGGCGGCGCCTTGCATGACGATCACCAGCGCAAACAGCACCGCGCTGAGAATGCCGATATTGGCGACGAAATCCTCGGTGGCGCGCGTACGATCCGGTTTAAAGGCGGCGCCGCCTTGCTGGCGCGCCCGCCACGACAGCACGCCGCCGAGCAAGGCCAGCACTGTCAGCACCAGCGCAATGACCGGTATGACGGGAATGCCATGAGCGCACTGCCACTCCACGAACGCATAATTCAGCTGCGTCGACACCGCCCAGGCCAAAGGCCCGGACAACAGCCCGCCCCATGATGTGCCCAAGCGAAGCGCACGCATCTCAGTCAAGCCTCGGCATCCAGTAGATCAACAGATACATCGGGATCCAGGTCGCGACCACGAAATCCCAGTAGAAGACGTTGTCGCCAACGTCCCCGAAACGCCGGCCGCTATAGCCATGGCGCGTGAACATCAGGACTGTCAGCACCAGCGTGTCGCCGACGTCGGTAATCAGATGCGTTGTGTGAAGGCCGAGCAGCACCCACAGCATTGAGCCGTACGCATTGGTATCCCAATAAATGTTGAGGGCCGGAAATTCGAACCACCGCACGACAAGCGGTGCAATACCGAGCAGCGACATGACGATCAGGCCGATGCGCACAGGCACCATGGCACAGGCTTCGGCGTAGCGGTTCAGTATGTGATTGGGCACCACGCTGGCGAGCAGCAACAGCGTGACGATGGTGCCCGGCCAATGGTTGGGCGGCGGCACGCCCAATGGCCATTCGGGCGACAGATAGGCAAGGTAAAGATAGGCGCCTGCGGCGAGCGCGAAACCGATGCCCTCGAGCGCCATGAAGGCGAGGGTGCCCCACCAGGTCGGGCTGCGTGGTCCGAGCCCGAAGGTCGGGAGTTCGGAAATGTCCGCGAACGGGCGCTGTTTCATTCCTCATCCTCCGGATCGCCTTTTGGCCAGAACCAGCCGATCAGAGTGACGGCGATCGGTCCGGCCCCCCAAACCACCGCCCACGGGCTGAAAATCGAATAAAGAAAGGTGGCGCCGATCGCGAGCGCGGCGAACAATGGCCAGATCGATGGCGTCGCCGACTTCTCGCGTACATCGGCATGCGCCTCTGCCACCGTCGAAACAACAAGTTCGCGAACGTCGACGCGAAGCCCGGTCGCAACCGGCAGCGCGTCGTGTTCGGCCCAGAGCGGCTCGGAGTGGGTAACCACCGGAATCCGGGCGAAATTATAGCTCGGCGGTGGAGAGCTCGTCGCCCATTCCAGCGTGCCGGCATTCCAGGGATTGTCCCCGGCCGGGGCGCCCCTCGAGGCGCTGTACACCAGGTTTGTAGTGAACAGAACGAAGCTTAGGAACAGGATGACCGCGCCGGCTGTGATGAACAGGTTGATGTTGCCCCAGCCGAGTTCCACCGGATAGGTGTAGACCCGCCGCGGCATGCCCCACAGGCCGACAATGTGCATCGGAAAGAACGCCGCATTGAAGCCTAGGAAGGCAAGCCAGAAGTGCCAGCGTCCGAGACGTTCGCTCATCATCCGGCCGGTGATCTTGGGGAACCAGAAATAGGTCGCGCCGAGCAGCGGGAACACCGACCCGCCGATCAGCACGTAATGGAAATGCGCGACCACGAAATAGGTGTCGTGTACTTGCAGGTCCAATGGCACCGACGCCAGCATCACGCCAGTCAGGCCGCCCGCAACGAACGTGAAGAAGAAGCCGAACACGAACAGCAGCGGCGTTCTGATTATCGGGCGTCCGTCCCACAATGTCGCCAGCCAGCAGAAGATCTGCAGCCCGTTCGGGATGGCGATCAACATGCTCGAGGCGGTGAAGAAGCTCGCGCCGAGCTTCGGCAGGCCGGTTGCGAACATGTGGTGGACCCACAGGCCGAACGACAAAAAGCCGACCGCAATCAAGGCCAGTACCATGCCCAGATAGCCGAATACCGGACGCCGGGCGAAAGCGGCGATGATCGAGGACACCATGCCGGTAGCCGGGAGGAAAATGATGTAGACTTCGGGGTGGCCGAAGAACCAGAACAGGTGCTGGAAGAGCAGTACGTCGCCACCCTCGGCGGGGTTGAAGATATGGGTGCCGACCAGCCGGTCGAGGATCAGGAACGTCGACGCGATCATGACCGCTGGCATGGCGAACACGATTACGAAAGAGGTGACCAGCATCGCCCAGACGTAGAGCGGAATCTTATCGAGCGACATGCCCGGCGCACGCTGCTTCAGCACGGTTACGATGGTGGCGACCGCGACCGCCAGCGATGACACTTCGGTGTAAGTGATCATCTGCGCCCACACGTCGGAACGCTTGCCTGGCCCGAATTCAGGACCGGACAGCGGCACGTAGGAGAACCAGCCGACGTCGGGCGCCATGTCGAGTGCAAACGACACCCAAGCGAAGAGGCCACCGGAGAGATAAATCCAGAAGCTGAATGCATTGAGGCGCGGAAAGGCGATGTTGCGGGTGCCGACCATCAGTGGCACGAGGTAGATGCCGGTCGCCTGAACGATCGGCACTGCAAACAGGAACATCATGGTCACGCCATGCATGGTGAACAGCTGGTTGTAGCGGTCGGGCCCGATCAGCCCACGCTCCGGCCCCGACAGTTGGATGCGCATGGCAACGGCGCTGAGGCCACCGAGGCACAGGAAGACGAAAGCGGTGATCAGGTAGCGCCGCGCGACAATTTTGTGGTCGACGCTCGAGAGCGCACCGATGATGCCTGGCGCCGTCTGCCATGTCCGCGCCAACCAGCCGTCAAGGCTGGCGTCGTCGAGGCCGGTATCGCGAGGACCGTCGCGTTCGGGAGCTAGGTCACCCTTTTGTGCTGCGGCGCGTTGCTGGGCGAGGTCACGCCCATGGGCCAGGTCGGCGCTACTCATTTCAAGCCCTCGAGATAGGCTACGATTGCATTCAGCTCGTCCCCGTTCAGTCCCACCACGGGCATGTGGGCACCTGGCTTGATCCCTTGCGGATCGGCTATCCAGGCTGCGAGATTGCCCCGGCTCATCGCCAGCGTTCCGGCAGCGAGCGTCCGCCGGCTTGCGATATGTGTAAGGTCGGGAGCGACCGTACCGCCGGCGATGGTGCCGCCGATCTTGTGGCACATCACGCATGGCCGTTTGAGGAACAGGTCGTGGCCGGTTTTGGCCTCGGCCGACACGGGGGCGGCCGCCGGCCGCAGCTGATCGTTCAGCCAGGCGTCGAATACAGGCCGAGGTTCGGCGATGATGAAGGTGCTCATATTGGCATGCTGCGCGCCACAGAACTCGGCGCACTGGCCGCGATAGACGCCGGGTTTGTCCGCCTTCAGATCGAGAACGTTCTCGTGGCCTGGAATGAGGTCCAGCTTGCCCGAGAGGTTCGGGACCCAGAAGGAATGGATAACGTCGGTCGAGGTCACTACAAGCCGCACCGGCTCGCCCGCCGGGATGTGGATTTCATTGGCGGTCGTCAGAATGCGGTTCGGCTGATCATTTTCGTAGCGCACCTCCCACCACCATTGATGCCCGGTCACCCGGATCGTCAGCGCCGCATCCGAGCCGATAGCAGCGAGCGTCCGGTTGGCGAAGTAGCTCAGCAGGGTCAGGCCTACCAGGATCAGGGCGGTAGCGGCGAGTGCGGCGACGACAATTCGCATTTTGCTGCGCTCGGCGGCAGCGTCGAGGACAAGCGGATCGCCGACCGGCGCCCGGCGTCGTGCCAATGGCACGATCAGCACGGCCATCACCCCAAGCCAGACCACCGCGCAGAGTGCTGTGAAGAACCAGATCAGCCATGCGAGTTCGCTCGCGGCCGGGCCCTTTGGGTCGAGCGCCGATTGCCAGCCGCTGCATCCTGCGAGGAGCAGGATGCAGGCGGTGCACCGGCACACTGTCCAGACACCACGGTTCACGGCGACTTCCCCAGCGTCGCGGCGTCCGGCAGCCGATTCTCGGATGGATGGGGCATCATGTCGTCGTCGCGGCCCGGCGCAGCGGATTTTGGCGCGTTGCCGCTCAACGCGCGGACGAAGGCGGCAAGCTCCCAGATCTGGTCGTCCGGGATCTTGTCGCGGAAGCTCGGCATACCGTTTGGCCGACCGTCCCTGATCGTGGCGTGGATGCTTTCGATCGAGCTGCCATAGAGCCACTTCTGGTCCATAAGGGCCGGGCCCATGCCGCCACCGCCATTGGCATGGCAGCCGGAACAGTTGAACCAGTTAAACAGACGCTTGCCCTCGCTGAGGTGGAAGGCGTTGGCCTCGAACACGCCGGCCTTGGTGTCGGACGAGGCCGGCCGTTGGCCGCCCGGCTCGAGGGCCGTTACGGCTGCCGGTTGGTCGCCCGAGCCGAGCGCCGACTGTGGACGCGTGTCGCGTTCCTCACGCTGGCAAGCGGCAACCGCGAGGATTGCGAACACCAGCAAGAGAAGACCGCGCTTCATTTCAAGGCGCTCCGACAGGATCGAGGCGGGGCACCTGGTAGGTCGCCAGGATCGCGTCGATCTCGGCGCGGTGTCTGGTCAGGGCGGCGTTCACCTCGCTGCGCAGCGTATCGTCGCCACGGCGCACGCCCATCGAGATGTCGAAGATCATCGGCAGTTGCGGGCCGTCCACGCGCGGCGAAACCGGCGTGATCCGCAGCGCCACCTTCTGCCTGGCTGCAAAGTAGCCGGCCAACGGTCCCCAGACGACGGCCATATCGATGTCGCCATTCGCGACCGCCTCAATGATGCGTGCTGGCGGGTTCGGCGCCGAATAGTCGCCATAGACGGGGAAACCGATGAGATGGCCGACGATGCCACGACGGCCAAGCGCCTGGACGGGGGGCGAGTTGGCGCCATCGTCGCCTATCAGCTGGACGCCGATGTGCAGATCGCGCAGGCGAGGATCGTTGAAGGACGTGATTTCGGGCACATCTTGGCGTGTCACGAACACATAAGAAGACCGGTAGTAGGGCGCGGTGGTGCGCAGCATCTCGAGATTGGCGGGCGTGCCGGGCACAAGATCGCACAAGCCAGCTTTCAACGTGTTGCGGACGAAGCCGCGCCGCTGTGCCCACCACGTGTAGGAAACAGTCGCACCAAGCTCCCGGGCGATGAGTTCGGCGATCTTGTTTTCAAAGCCCTGCCTGGCGGCATTGGAGAACGGCATGTTGTTGGGATCGGCGCAGATCCTCAACTCGCGCGCATTGGCAACGGCGGCAACGAGCGAGAGTGCCAGTGCGCCAACCGCGACGGCTAACCGCCGCGAACGCGTTCTCCGTGGCCCCGCAACTCGGCCGATCGTCTCAAGGCAGCCGGAACACATACAGCGTACCTCCCGGCGTGGTTACATCCTTCAGATCCTTCATGACGTTGACGAAGCCGAGCGCGGCGGTGGCGTCGCGCGGGTCGAGATCGCCGGATACGATCGCGCCGGCCCAGCCACCGACGCCCGAAAGAATCGCGACATATTGGTGCCCGTCCGGGCCGCGATAGGTGATCGGCTGGCCGATGATGCCGGACGACGTCTTGAACTGCCAAAGCAGTTCGCCGGTCCTGGCGCTGACCGCCTTGAACCAGCCTTCCATAGTGCCATAGAACACGACGTTGCCGGCGGTGGCGACGGCGCCGCTCCACACCGGAAAATTCTCCTTCAGGCTCCACGCCGGCTTGGCGGCGGCGACATCCCAAGCGGTGAAAGCACCGCGATTGCCGCCCGGCCCGGGAATCATTCGCACGTTCATGCCGACATAGGGCGTGCCGGCGATGTAATTCACCTCGACGCCTTCTTCGTCCATGCACATGTTATTGTGCGGAATGTAGAGCAGGCCGGTCTTTGGCGAGAACGCCGAAGGTTGCCAGTCCTTGAGGCCAGATGCGGTGGGACAGATGTCGCGGACGACCTTGCCGGTGCCGGTCTTCTTGTCCGGATTTACAATCAGCCGGCCGGTCTTCAGGTCGACGCCCTTGCTGGAATTGACAGGCCCGAACGGCACTGCCGACAGGACCTCGCCCGTGGTGCGGTCCAACAAATAGACGTAGCCGTTGCGTTCCGGCCGCACCAGCACCTTGCGGGGCTTGCCCTGCCAGGTCATGTCCAGCAGCACCTGCTCGTTGATGCCGTCGTAATCGTGCAAATCGTGCGGGGTCCACTGATAGAACCATTTGGCTGCGCCTGTGTCGGGATCGCGGGCAAAGATGCCGGCGGTCCATTTGTTGTCGCCAGGTCGCAGATCCGGGTTCCACGGACCGGGATTTCCGGTGCCATGGAAGATCAGGTTGAGGTCCGGGTCATAGGAGATCCAGCCCCATACATTGCCGCCGCCGATCTTCCAGGCGTCGGGCGGCCACGACGTCACGCCGAGATCCTTGCCCTTGTCCATGTCGTAATGCGGCTTGAAATCGGGGCCGATCAGCACCTCGGCGTCCGGGCCGGTATTGTGGGCCGTCCAGACGACGTGCCCGTCGCCGGCGTCGAGGGCCTTGATCCAGCCGCGTACGCCCATTTCGCCGCCGGAATTGCCAACCAGCACTTTGCCCTTCACCACCAGCGGCGCCATGGTGATGGTCTCGCCGATATTGATGTTGCCGATATGGGTGTTCCAGACCGGTTTGCCGGTGGCCGCATCGACGGCGATGGCATGGCCGTCGAGCGTGTTGAAATAGATGCGCCCGTCGAAGAAGGCTGCACCGCGGTTGACCACGTCGCAACAGGCAACGCCCTGCGCCGCGGGCTCGGGATTGGGCTCAAACTTCCACTTCATCGGCGCGCCGGGCTTGGTAAGGTCAAGCGCATAGAGGATGTTGGGAAACGGCGTCACGATGTACATCGTGTTGCCGACGACCAAGGGCGCAGCCTCCTGGCCCTTGTTGACGCCGGTCGAGAAGGTGAAGGCCACCTGCAGGTTTTTGACGTTGTCTTCGGTGATCTCCGCAAGTTCGCTGTAGCGGGTGGAGGCGTAGTTCTTTGCCGGCATCGCCCACTGGCCGTCGTCGGGCGGAGCAGCTGCGGCCGGCGGATTTATCGCAGGGCTTGATGCTGGCTGAGCAACCGCCGCGGTTATCAGTGCAAACCCCGCCAGCAGCCTCCATCCCAGTATTGCAGCCATTGGCCTCTTTCCCCTTTTGCCAGGCACCCTATTTTTCGCGGCCACCAGTCGCGCTTGCCTCATTTGCTGTCGAGTTGCCGACGTTGGCGCAGAGCTCCATTAGCTGCAGCTGCGCCGTGTTTGTTGAACACTCTCCAACGCGTGAGCGGCGCAGAAGTGCCAAATGCAACGAAATAAATGTCGGATTCGGTTGGCCAAAAGTCGGGGGCCGGGCGCTCGGGACAGCCGATCCGAGTGTCCGCACTCAAGTCGGAAGTAATTCTATTCCGGCAGTGGTCCTGGCTCGGCTGGAACGGAGCGGCACCTATCGCAGTTGTGTCGAATGCTGTCTGCAGTCGAGCAACTGGCTCAATCGGTGAAAGAGCGACGAGCTATCTTGTTCGTTGGAGCCGGGGTGTCGATGAGCGTCGGCTTGCCGTCCTGGCAAAAGCTCATCGAGCACATGCAAAACGAGCTCGGCCTTCACGAGGACATGATCGGCGCACCGGAGGCCAGCTATCAGGCCCTTGCCGAATACTACCGGCTGAAGCAGGGGAGCCTCGGCCCTTTGCGCAGTTGGATGGATCGTGAATGGAGCGTCTCGCGGGAAGAAGTGCAGCGGTCGGCAATCCACAAGCTCATCGTATCGCTCGATTTTCCGATCATCTACACCACCAATTATGATCGCAACCTCGAGGTAGCCTTCGAGATCCATGGCCGGCCCTTTGTGAAGGTGGCCAATGCAAAGGACTTGCCCAAGACGACCGGCGAGGTGACGCAGATCATCAAATTCCACGGCGATTTCGACGACGACAAATCGCTGGTCCTGGCGGAGACCGATTATTTCGACCGGCTTTCGTTCGATTCGCCGCTCGACGCGAAGTTTCGCGCCGACGCGCTTGGGCGCACCATCCTGTTCATCGGCTACAGCATGTCTGATATGAACATCCGTCTGCTATTGCACAGGCTTTGGCAGACCTGGCGGCGGTCGGGCTACGAGAAGAGCCGCCCGAAATCCTTTATCTTCATGTCGCAGCCGAGCATCGTCCAGGAGGCTGTTCTCGGCCACTGGGGCATCGAAATGCTGACCGAAGAGGCCGACGATCCTGAGGACGCGCTGCTCGCATTCCTGAACGAACTCAAGGACAAGGTCGGCCGGCCCGACGGCGCCTGAAAAGCCTGCGCAGCGACGAAGCAGTGGGGAACCGGTTGGCCCGATGTGAGTTGGGGACGCTAAGTCTCACGGGATCAAGCATGTATGAGCGGACGCAAACACAAGCGCAGAGTGCATGCCAAGGACGGCCTGTCGGCCGAGCAGGCCTATGAGGTCAATTTCTTTGCCCGCAGGTGCGGCCTGACCAGGGACGAGGCGCTCAAGATGATGCGAGATGCCGGTCGGTTGAAGGACGGCGCGAAGGCCTCCTACGAAACCGGGGCGAAGTAGCGGCATGGATCCTGCCTTGTGGGCGGCCTTTCTCGGGACGGTCATTCTGATGCAGATGCCCCCGGGGCCTGACAGTCTGCTGGTGATGGCGCGTGGCATCGGGCAGGGCCGTGACGTTGCCCTGTTCACCGTCCTGGGAATGACCATCGGCGCCGGCATGGTCCAGCTGCCACTCCTTGCCCTCGGCATATCGTCGCTGCTCCAGGCATCGCCCGTTGTCTTTGCCATGCTTCGATGGATGGGCGCAGCCTATCTGGTTTGGCTTGGATCGCGTCTGGTGCTGCTGCCGTCGGCCGGCGTCGCCGTCGAGGAGCCGCGCAGTGTCGGGCCGCTTGTGGCCGCACGCGAAGGAATGATCGCCAATCTGATAAATCCCTGGCCGATAACCTTCATGGTGGCATTCCTTCCACAGTTCGTCGATCCCGCGCGGGGATCGGTCACACTGCAATTGCTGCTGCTCGGCGGCAGCCAAAAAATAACCGGTGTGCTGGTGCTGGGCACATATGCGCTCGCATCCGGTACGCTCGGGGCCTGGATCATGAGACGACCGAAGGTAAGGCTCTGGCAGCAGCGCGTGGCAGGCTGCTTCGTCGTCTGTCTCGGTATCCGCATGGCAGTCGGTGGTGGCGCGCACCGCTGAGGATCGAGCGATGCAGCGGCCGCCGATGGAACATCCGCCGACAATTTTCGTTGACATGCTCCACAAGGCGAAGAGGTCGAGCATGTCGAAGTTCCAAGCCGCTACCCCGGAGCGTTTGCAGCAGCTCAGGCTTGAGACGACGGCGCACTTTGCGCCGCTCATACTGCGCGAGGCGCTGGTGCGTCTCTGCCGAGCGTGTGGAAGCGAGAGCCTCGAACGGTTCGAGAAGACCATGGTCGACCAAATCGAAGCATCGCGTGACGAAAAGGCCGATTTCGACACAATGAAGGAATTTGCCATCGAACAGCTCTATGGCTCGATTCGAGAAGTCAGGTCTTCACCGGACATGACACAGCCGCTGGAGAATGTAGACACCCGAAGGACCCCTGGCCGCTCGGAAGAGCCGCAGACGCTGGAAGACCAGCTGCAGGCGGGTCTGGAGGATTCTTTCCCCGCAAGCGACCCGCCGGCTGTTGTTTCCACCGCGATCCCTGGAGGATCGAAGAAGCTGGTCGGAACCGACGAGGTCCTCAGGCAGCAGCGGGAGAAAAAGGCCGAGGAAGCCAGCCATTCGCGATAAACGGCTCTGCGGGGAAGCAGCCTGCCGGTTCGCCCGCCGTCCGGCATGAAGGCTGTCCGGGCATGCGTGTCATGCGGCTCGCCTTCGACAAGTATCTTCGCTTCCAAAGCCGCGTCGATAAATGCTTCGCCGGCTTCCGCTGCCGTAATCTGGCCGATCTGGGCGCCGCCAATGCATCTGCCGCCATCAGCGACAACGGGGCATTGCGGGCAGGCCATTTCTCGCTTTTGAGGCAGTAAGAAGCCTCGAAAATGGAGCTGACCATTCGCGATCGTCCCGGCTTGCCGAAGTAGATGCAAACCGGAGCATCGAACTTTATCTCCAGCATGGCGGTCCTCCCGATTCAACCACCCTTGATATAAATTAGCGTCAGCGGGTCACATGGCCTGCTGGGCATTTTAGCCGACGTCGCGAACCGCAGTGGGATTGGTGCCTGCTGGTATTTCGGCGGCGACATCGTGCGCCAGAATGCCCGCCTTGCGGGCGAATGCTTCGAACGCCGCGCGCACGGTCTCGGCATCGACCTCGTCAGCCAGCCCGGCGCGACAGGCGTCGAACGCCGCCTTGTGCGCCGGGCCGCGACTCGGCCATTCGTTCAAGACGTCATAGGCCTGCCAGATATTTTCGACATGGCGAGGGAAACCAAGGCCGACGAGGATTGGAACGGGGCGGCCAAACGATTTTTTTGTCATCTGTGTCTCCGCGAAAGAGCCTGTCGCATCAACGCTGGGCGGACGCGAGGCCCATGCTCTTTAACGCGGGATTGCTGCACGGGTTGCAGCGGGTTTGTTCGATCGTGCGCCGGCCGATGCTGGCATCATTTGTTGGTCCGCATCTTTTGCCGGGGATTGATACCGCCTTGAGGCGTGGTGTCGTTCTCGACATCGCCTTCGAACGTGTTGTCGCCCTGATCGAGCCGGTCGCCCTCCTTGATCGTGCCCTTGGAACTGCCGATGCCGGGATCGTTGGCAAGGTCGCTGTCGGCCGGCGTTTTGCCTTTGGCGTGCTTGTTTCCTGTCATGGGTTCCTCCTGTTTTGAGGTGGCGGACTGTCCTTGAGGTGGCGGCCCAGGCTCGCTGCGAAAATCGCGTTTCGACACGCCAATGGCGGCGCCCCGGAATTTCGGACGGCCTGGATTCCAACTCCGCGATACCGGTGGTTGTTCCGTCAAAAATATCACCGCCGGCTGGGTTGCCCAGCCAAGCCGCTCCGGTTCCCGATCCGGGTGATTTTCGCCAGCCGGAACGATCTTTCGCCCAATGCATTTAACTGGTCTGCGCTCACGAACTCATTCTGGACGGGAGCTGGACCATTGCCACCTACAGCCTACGCCTTGGCGACTCGCGAAACCGAAGAAGTTTCCATCGTCGACCTCATACCCGCTTTGAGGGCTTTCGCCCGCACCTTCTGCCGCACTCCTGATGATGCCGACGACCTGGTCCAGGAGACGCTGACCAAGGGCCTGGCCAACATTGACAAGTTCGAAGCTGGAACGCGCATGAAGTCATGGCTCTTCACGATCATGCGCAACACCTACTACACGCGTGTCAGGGCCGCGGTGAGGGAAGCGCCCGGCCTACTCGACTGCGCTTCGCTGCGGCCGATCTCGGAAGCGACGCAGGAATGGTCCGTACAGGGCAAGGAGGTCCACCAGGCCATTCAGAGCCTTCCCGAGCACCAGCGCGAGGTTCTGATGTTGATAGGCGTTCTGGGCATCAGCTATGAGGAAACGGCCGAAATATGCGGTTGCGCGGTGGGAACCGTGAAGAGCCGGCTCAACAGGGCACGCGCCGGCGTGCTGGAATACCTTGGCGAAAGTTCCTCGCAAACCCTGATGGAAAGGCGCAGCTATCTGTCCGAAGGACAACTGGACTTCGAAGCCGAGAGGCGCCGTTAATACACGTCACGTTAGTTGCTGGTTTCGCGCAAGCGCCTTTCGATAAGCGCATGCTGCAATTCGATCGCAAGTTTGGTCAGCCGGTCAGGAACCCTTTCCTGCTCGATGGCCGCAAGCAAGGAAGCGATTTCCCGATCTATCGTCAGATCGGCACGCCTGCTGCCGGAATCTTCCCTTGAGCGAGACATCGCGTTCTCTTGGCAAATGTTGGTTCCTTCACCTCACTCTGGTGGCAACAGTGCGAGTTTGCAAGAATTTGCAGGGCGTCCATGCGACCGGCATCGGTCCTTGCACAGCTTCGTCAGCGGTTGGCTTCTCGCCGCCTTTCAATTGCTCACCGGCTGCAAGCTCGCATGCTGCCGCAACGATCAGTCTTCAGGCCGCCGATCCGCTGAATGATCCTGGTACTGCTCGGATTTGACCCGATTGCCGTCGAGCCCGCGCTCCTTGGTGTGCTGCTTCTTGTCTCTGTTGGACAAAACAGCGTTCTCGCCGATCTTGTCCTTGGGAAGATCGGTCATTGCGCCAGCGCCAGCGCCTTTGCCGTGACTGCCGCGACCGATGTGCTTCTTGCTGCCGGACGCCATCTTGTCCTCCTTCATACTGTCGAATAGCGGCTTTTCCCGTTCGGCATCCGAACCATCGTTGGGCCGCAATGTTCCGTCGGAAAGCGTAAGCAGGAAGGCATCGCCGTCCCAGTACCGGAACGGCTTTTCGCCGTCGACGAGGACTTGCATGCCATTTGCGTTGGCGAAGTTATGGACATCGGCGCGATCCAGCGCCGGCGATCCGCGATATGAATAATTCAAAAGCGCGGCCATGCCCGGCCTCTTCAGCACGCGCGCGATTTCCACGAAATGTCGCTCCGCAAGGCCGGCCAGCACCAGATAGGGAAAGCTGTCGACGGCCAGCACGCGGTCGAAGCTGGCATCGCAAAAATCGGCAAGATCGAAACCGCGCGCAGGGCGGAATTCTACATTGCCGAGCCCGGCGCATCGCCGGCGGGCGATCGAGATCATCGCAGGGGATATATCGCTGCCGACGATCCGGTGCGACAGAGCGGAGAGCGCCTGTTCGAACCGACCGATACCACAGCCGATATCCAGTATGTCGCGGTCACTGCCGGTAAAGCCTCGCCTCTCCAGCCAGGCAACGATCTCAGCCGTAGCGGCAGAGAGCTTTTCCTCATTGCCCAGCGATGACAGCTGGACGCTCGCCGCCGGGGAGATCGCCGCCGCCGCGTCAAACCCGGCCGCCAGCCGCTTGACGACCGCATCGTCGGTCTCGTCCTCGCCACGCTCGTGCCGAACAGCACCGCCTGTTTTGCGCAGCGTGGCGAAGATCTCGGGCCTGCGCCGAAGCAGGTCCGCAATCCGTTGCAGTTTTGCCGTGTTTCGCGGGTCAGCCGAGTGCGTGTTTTGCGCAATCTTCGCCAATTCTGCAGCATCGATTCCTGTCTCGAAACGGAGAGCCAGCCTTGCGATGACGGCTTCGACGCCGGCACCGTCTGCCATGCAATCCTCCAGCACCCGCCTTGCTGATGTCGACCGCCGAGATTCCGGTTGGGTCGCGCTCATCGCCCTTTGCTCCGCGTCCAGATCTTGCGCATCGTCCACCGGTCTACGGCGCCCCAGCTGTACTTGTAGGCCTCTTGTCCGCGCAGAAAATCGAACTCTTCCGCGCCTTCGCAGATCGCCTGCCTTATCGCCTGGCCGATGAGCAGCGCGCCGGGACTTTCCTCGGCATAGGCCGGATCGAAGCCACCGAGATAAGCGCAAGCGCGGCCACGATGATGGAACCCGTAATAGGCGCCCACGATCGCGTTACCGATCGTGATAAGCCAGCATCGGGCAAGCACCTGTGCCACCAGTTGCGGGAGCGCCTGACGGTGGAATGCTTCCACGCGGGAATCGGACAGAACGCCGTCGCCGTGTCCGGCCCAGCGCGCGCGGTGAAGGCGGATCAGGTGGTCGAGGAATGTCCGCGGATCGGACAAAGCGGGTTCGATGGAGACACTGCCGCGTCTCGACGCGGCCCTGTGGGCGCGGCGCAATTGGCGCCTCCGCCGCGCCGGAACACAGCCTTGAAGCGTCTGGTCGCCGGCGAGGGCGAGCACCGGGCAAGCGGCGTGACCGACGGCTTGGCACGATTCGAGCGCGGCATGCCTGATGGCAAGGCCGGCGCCGCCGGGAGGCAGGTCCTGCAAGATCCACTGTGACCAGCCCACGGAAAGAACGGCGCCACCGATGACTGCGCCGACCGGTTCGGCGATCTCGGGAAGACAAAGGACATCCAGATAGTCGCTCAACGAAATGCCGAGCGGAAGCAATCGCGCGCCGGCGTCGTGGCGTTCCAGATAGAGTGGCGCCAGGCCGACCAGATCGTCGCCACGCCAGATGGCGACCGTCGCTAGCTCGCCGGGAGCAAATGTTCGCCACCATGGCAGCAACCATGCGGGAGACTGGAACGGCGTCGCCGAGGGACTGCGCGACCAGAGTTCCCACCAGTGCGGCTCGAGGGCTTCGAGGTCCGCCGGATCGTCTATGATCTCACTGCGGAGCATGTCGCGCTCACTTTGCCGTCGCGAGCTGCTCGCTGTCTGTGCCGAGCCGTGCCAGCGCCCGATAGGCGTCCATGTAGGAGGAAACCATGCGGTCGAGTGAAAAGCGCCGCCGCGCCTCGGCCCGGCACGTCTCGGGGTCCAGGCTGGGTGCGGCAGCGATGGCTTCGGCCATCTCGTCGACATCCCCGACCAGATACCCGGTCTTGCCGTGCTCGACCACATCCGGCAGTGCGCCATTCGGGAAGGCCACCACGGGGGTGCCGCAGGCGAGCGCCTCCATGGCGACGAGCGAACTGGTTTCCGCGGCAAGGCTCGGGATGACTAGGCAGCGGGCTGTGTTCAGCAGGCGCCGCTTGGCGACAAAGCCGAGCGGACCAAGGAAGCGGCGCCGGTCGTCCAGGCGGGATTCGACCTCGTCGCGAAAATACGCTGTGTGCGTTTCATAGGGGTAGACCTTGCCACCGATGACCAGCGGGACGCTGGCCTTGTTGGCTGCGTCCAGCGCCAGATGGATGCCCTTTTCCGGGCAGACGCGGCTGAGCACGAGCGCAAAGTCGTGTTTGGCCTGCGGCTCGCTCAGCGCGTCGACGTCCACTCCGTTGGGAATCGGCCCGATCAGCCTGGCGCCCGGCGGCGCGGTTCTTTGCTGAGCCGCCGATACCGCATGCAGCCACAGATCCTCCCGCGCCGGATTGAGAGCGTCGGCAGGATACCAGTCGAGCGGCAAATGCAGGGTCACCAATGTCGGCCCGTCGCCCGGCAGATAGGCATCGAAATCGATACCGTGCAAATGGACCACGTCGATTGGCCAGCGAGCGCGTGCGGTAGCAATTGCGGCGCAATGAGAACGCTGCGCCCGGCGCTTCGCCGCTTCGTCGAGCACGCCCGGTTCGGCCGGCGTCTCGATGAGGACACCCGCAGCGCTCGAGCCCTGGCAGCCGATCACGATCGAGCGGTGTCCGGCCTGTACGAGCGCCTGGTCGAGCATCGACAGCACCTGCTCGGCACCACCGACCGCATCCGGCCCGACCGGGGCGAGGGGATAGGCGACGTTGAGGACGGTGAGCATCATGGCTGGAGAGCCGAAGCTCCTCACGCTGCGGAGGCGCGCAGCCTGCCGACCGAAGGGGCAGCGATGCTGCCGGCATATCGGCGCGTCATTGCCGCGCAGAAATCGGCGAATTCCTCCGGCACCAGCGGCGGACTGCTGTGGTGCGGCATCATTCCGCGGTGTTCCGGCGTGAAGCAGAAAGTAACCGTCACGTCGAAGTCGGCCAAAGCCTCCATCTGCCGGTCGAACCAGTCAAGTGCGTTCGGCCTGAAGCTGTCGGCCCAGGAAAGCCCGGTGCGCAGATTGGTGACGCCGAGCCGTTTCATCCAGGCGACGGCGTCACCCAGCCGGTGATCTTCGAAATGGAACCACTGCACCAGTCCCATTGCCGGCGTGTGGTGCAGGAACTCCTCGAGCGCGGGCTTTGGCGTGCCGTCCTGGCGGAGCAGGCCCATGTAGAAATGGCGGTAGTAAGACGAGCCTTCCGCCTCGCGATGGCGCGTCGTCGCTTCCCACTCGCGCGGCAGGTCGTAGAGGCTATACCATTGGATGCGCGGTGCGTTGCCGATCAGCAATTCCGCGGTCCGGCGCAGGCCCCAGACCTGTACCTCCTCGGCGCCGAAGGTCGACACGCCGACCTCGCTGACCCATACCGGAAGATCGGTGACAGCCGAAATCTCGCCGATCTTCTGCGGCCATTCGTGGATCTGCCAGAGGTTCCAGTCGAGCGGAAAGCCGTGCACGGCGACAGCATCGACATGATCGAGCACGTCGAACTCCTTCATCCGTGTCATGAAACCGGCATCGATCGGCGAGATGCCGCCAAGGACCTTGGTCAAGGCCGGATTCTCCGACGCGATCGCGTCGGCGGCCAGGGTTGCCATGTTGGCGAAGCGGCTCCAGTCGGGGTCGAGCTCGGGATCCCAGTGGGATTTGTTGTTGGGCTCGTTCCAGATCATCGCGGCTTCAATCATTTATTTGTCCTTTCGACGGGTAGACGACGCCGCCACCGGCCGGCACGTCGGCGGTGCGGCAGAAATAGACCTCCTGCTCCGGTTGCAGGACGATCTCGAAGCCGGCGCTGCGCAGCATGGCTTCGGTGCAGGCGCGATTGGGAATCCACCAGTTGGTCGGGTCGTCGGCATAGCGATGCTCGATGAAATGCAGCTTTGGGAACTCCGGCCGGTCGAACAGGTCGTGGGTCCAGAAATGATAATTCTGCTCGAGCGCCGGCACGTTGGTGCTGCCGCGCTGCATCGACTGGAAGATCATCAGGTCCCGGGCGACGTGCTCCCGGATCAGATCGAGTGCGAGCAAGGGATGGCGCAAATGGTAGAGCACGCCCATGAACAGCACGATGTCGAACCGCTCATGCAGGGCGCCAACGTCGTAGACCGAGAGCTGCCGGAATTCGATGTCGCAGTCCGCCACCTCAGCGGCAAAGCGCGCCTGCGCCAGGTAAGCCTCATCGAAATCGATGCCAAGCACGCGGCCAGCGCCGCGGCGTTTCATCTCGATCGAATAGAAACCCGCATTGCAGCCTATGTCGAGCACCGCCTTGCCGGAAAGATCGGCGGGAATCGCGTCCGCGAATTTGCGCCATTTGATCAGCGGATAGTTGCCAAGGAAATGGTCGGGAGCGGTTTCGATGCCGGCCAGTTCCATATTGTGGAACCATGGGCCGAGCGCATCGATACGGCGGCGGATTTCGGCATCGGAATGCAGCATGGCTAGCCTCCTTCGCCTGCGAGGACAGGGACGTGCTGGTTGCCGGGCAGCGTAATGGCGACTTGGTCGTCCTTGGTACCGGCGGCGCTTTCAAGCAGGCGAAGTGCGGTGCGGTAGCCGTTGAAGGTGCCGACGTCGACATAGGCGGTGCCAGCCTTGATGCCATAGGCATCGCCTCCGGCGGCGAGATAGGCATTGACCAGCGTGCCGATATATTCGTCGCACCGGTCCCGTTCCCGCCACAGCGCGGCGAGCTGGTGAAGGGTGCGGCCGGGCATCTTGAACGCACCCCAGATCCAGTTCGATTGGGCATTCTGCTGCTTGACCTGGATTTGCTTCACCCGGCTGTCCTGGTCGACAACGACGGCGTCGAAGAACTCCGGCTGGTCCACCGGAAACAGCAGGAAGGACAGGCCGTCGTCCGGGAGGGCAAGGAAGCCGTCTTCGGGAAACCAGATCGTATCGGGCAACCCGACCAGAACGGTCTCATCGGCTGTGACGAGCGGTGCGGCACGGAAGATGGCGTCGCAAAGGCCGACCGGAGAGGGCTGCACCACAAACAGCGCAGTCGCGTCGGCATAGCCGGCAGAATAATATTCGAGGATATCCGACTTACCCGAGCCGATGACGAAACATATCTTGTCGGCCCCCGCGCGCACCATGCGGCGCACCAGGTATTCGCTGACCGCGCAAGGCCGCTCGGTGTTGCCGTCGATGCGGCTGCCGACCGGCAGAAGCTCCTTCGAAAAGCCGAGCGGCTGGATGCGGCTTCCCCGTCCGGCTGCGGGCACGATGCCCAACATCAAACTGCCTCCTTCAACGGCTCGCCATGCGTGGAGCCGTGCAGTGCATCGGACAGGATGCGGTCGAATTCCTTCGCGCGCCGCGCCGAGGTGTGTTCGTCCAGCACCCGCTCGCGCGCTCGGCGGCGGATAGCGTCAAGCTCGGCGTCGGACAGGTCGAGCGCGGCGACCACGTCGTCGGTGCTGTTCGCCACGACGATCTCTTCGCCGGGCCGGAAAAAGGACTCCAGTCCCGGCCATGTGTCGCTCACCATCGCGGCACCGCAAGCGGCGGCTTCGAACAGCCGGCCGGAAGGACACCAGCCCCTTTCGGCCATCGCCTCGCGGGTCACGTTCAGCGTCAGCCGTGATGATGAAAAGAAGGCGGGGTGGTCGGCCGGCGGCAGATGCCGGACGAAGAAAATATTGTCGCTCCACGGGAATTCCTGCGGATATTGTGCGCCGCCAATGATGAAGCGGCGCTCCGGCAGGCGCGCAGCCGGACTGACCAGCAGCCTCTCGACCCCGGCCTGGCGGTCTGCCGCATAGGTCCCGAGATAGGAAAGGTCGCCGGCAAACTCCGGCCTGGGCGGGGCGGGCCGGTGTCGCTCTGGATCGACATGGCCGTAGAGCGGCATGACGCGGCGCGCACCCAGCATCGACCTCAATGCGTCGATCGCGGTTCCTCCCGTGTAGCTCAGCACGAGATCGAAATCGCGAAGCCCTTCCGGCCCGAAATAGGCCGGAGGCTCACCCTGTTCGATCCGCGCCAGCGTCACCGGCGTATCCAGATCGTAGAACACCTTCAGCCCGCGACAGGCCTGGTGGGCAAGGCGCGACGCGCTCACGGCATCGGGGCAATAGGAGGTGACGATGACCACATCGGCCTCATTCATCGCCTGCTCGGCAACGCGCTGGATGTCCTCCCAATCCTGATAAAGGACGAGGTTGCCGCCATCCAACTGGTCGAGGTCGCGCGTCCCGGCATAATAGGGAGTGTTGCGTTCGAAGAAGGTGATAGACCAGCCCAGCCCGGCCATCGCCCGGATCAATCCGCGCCACAGCGTGGCGTGCCCATTGCCCCACGACGATGTCACGGTAAGACCGAAAATGACCATGCGCATCCGGCAATTCCTCGTCAGGCAGCTTCGTTGAGTCTGATCAGCTTCGACCCCCAGTCCCCCCAAACAACCGTGGTGATCGACGCTGGGTCGATATCGAAGCGAAAGCAGTTTCCCAGCGACAGGCCGAGCACCTTGCACACGGTGGCCTTGATGACGTCGGCATGGCTGACCAGTGCGACGCCCTGGTTCTGGTAGGTGCCGCGGACCTGCTCGATCAATGAGACGACGCGTTGCTGCACGTCCAGCATGGTCTCGCCGCTCGGTGTTCTCGCCTGCTGACGCTGGTCGTTCCACACTCGCCAGTCGGCATCCTGGTTCAGCTCTTCGAAGGTCTTTCCCGACCAGGTGCCGAAGTCGATCTCATCGAGTTCCTCGCGGATCACGATCTCTCCGGCATTGCAGGCGAGCGCGATCGGGTTGGCAGTCTCCTGCGTGCGTTCGCGCGGGCTGCAGAAGATTGCCGCTATCGCCTCGCGTGCCATGCGGTCTGCCAGATGCGAGGCCTGTGCCTTGCCGGCTTCGCCGAGGCAAACGCCGGCCATCCGTCCGGCAAGATAACAGCCGACATTGTCGTGCGCGGCGTGGCGCACCAGAAAGAACGTCGTCGTCATTCCGCGGCATCGAGCATCGGCTCGTCCTTGCCGGCGATGAAAGAGAGCGTGCGCTGGCGGGCTTCCGCGTCGGTGAACTGCTCGGGCGGCGATTTCATGAAATAGCTGCAGGGACCGGTCAGCGCGCCCGCGATACCGCGGTCGAGCGCCAGCTTGGCGCAACGCACCGCATCGATGACGACGCCGGCCGAATTGGGCGAATCCCACACTTCCAGCTTGAGCTCGGCATTCAGCGGCACACCGCCGAAGGTCGTGCCTTCGACCCGGATATAGGCCCACTTGCGATCGGTCAGCCACGGGACATGGTCGCTCGGCCCGACGTGAATGTTGCCGGGCTCCAGGGGAACGTCGATCTGGCTGGTGACGGATTGCGTCTTTGAGATCTTCTTCGATTCCAGCCGCTCGCGTTCCAGCATGTTGAGGAAGTCGGTGTTGCCGCCGAAATTGAGCTGGTAGGTGCGATCGATGCGCACGCCGCGCTCGCGGAACAGGTTGGCGAGCAGCCGGTGGACGATCGTCGCACCGACCTGGCTCTTGATGTCGTCGCCGATCAGCGGCAGGCCGTGCTGCTCGAAGCGCCGGCGCCACTCCGGCCGCGAGGCGATGAAGACGGGTATGCAGTTGACGAAGGCACAGCCCGCCTCGAGCGCGCACTCGGCATAAAAGCGCGTTGCCTCCTCCGAACCGACAGGCAGATAGGACACCAGGATTTCGGCGCCGCTTTCGGCGAGGATCTTGCCGACATCGGCGACCGGCTCGTCGGCCTCCTCGATCTCGTCGCGCAGATATTTGCCGATGCCGTCCAGCGTCGGCCCGCGTTCGACGCGGGCGCCGGTAGGCGCCACATCGGCAAAGCGGAAAGTATTGTTCGGCGCGCTGTAGATCGCGTCTGCCACATCGCGTCCGACCTTGCTCTTGGCGACATCGAAAGCGCAGACCACCTCGATGTCTTTGACATGGTAGCCGCCAAGATCGGCATGCATCAGCCCGGGGATGGGCTCATTGCTCCTTGCGTCACGGTAATAGGTGATGCCCTGAATAAGGGAGGAGGCGCAGTTGCCCACGCCTACTATTCCGATCCGAACTTTCTTCGATCCCACGAAACCGCTGCCTATGCTGTTGAAGGTAAGTTCTTCGTGCCAAACCGCCTGCCTCGCTGATTGTTCCTTGCCGGCTGCAAAAATCGTGCAACCGATGGTGGATCAAAGTAGCGCTCGCCGAGTTGTGCAGTGAGGCCAACCGGGACGGACAATGATCGTCTATGGCGACCACAAGCGAATGCAGAGCGCGCAACATGTTCGCGGCTCAGCCTGCAAAGCGGCCGAGCACATTGCGGACATGCCAAGTGGGACCGAACGCCACGCAGCCCTGGTCGGCCTGTTCATCAAGGTCTCGGAACTGGTCCAGGGCCTTGCCGATGCTGAATTCGAGGCCAACGGCATGGACAGGAATTCCCGACAGCGGATCGCGGGCGCAAATCTCCTGGTCGGCTTGGCCCGGGACGTGGGCAGATCGTGGGCGGCCGGATTCGCCATCGACGGCCCGGTCGATGCCGAAGTGCCGCGAATGCTGGCCGAACTCGATTGCGATGGCGAAATCCTCATCGGCACGGCCGAGGGCTACGCCCATTACGCGCTCTATCCGGAGAGCTATTTCGTCGCCGCACGGCAGTCGGGTCTCGATGCGAACACATGCGTAATCGGCATCCGCAGCATCGGCCTGGGATTGGCAGCGATGGTGGCGGCAGCCATCGGCGCGCCGGCACCCGTCAGCGTCCGTCCGACCGGTCATCCGTTTCGCAGGCGGCTTGCCGCCGATCCGGAACTGATCGGCGGCTGGAGGACAAGGCCATCGGCCCATTTCGCTGTCGTCGATGAGGGCCCGGGCCTGTCCGGCAGCTCGTTTCACGCCGTCGTCGCATGGCTGCAAGCGCTGGATATCGATGCCGGGCGCATCCATCTGTTCCCAAGTCATTTGGGTGGGCCGGGTCCCGAGGCATCGGCGGACAGTCGTGAGGCATGGACGGTTTGCCAAAAACACACCGCGGATTTCGAACGGACTTTCCCCGCTGGATCCGCTGTCCCGACGTTGCGGGATTGGGTGGCCAGGACGGTCGGCCGCACAGCGGCCAGCCTGACCGAAACATCCGCCGGAGAGTGGCGTCGCTTGCACTATGGCTCGCTGGATCATTGGCCACCCGTCCACCGCAGCTTCGAGCGGCGAAAGTTTCTTGCTTCTGCGGGCCGGGAAAACTGGTCGGTCAAATTCGTCGGCCTCGGTGAAATCGGAATGCACAAGGCCGAGACTGCCAGGAGGCTGAATGACGCAGGCTTTGGCCCGGACATCGCCGGGCTGTGCCACGGCTTTCTCGTTGAACGCTGGATCGACGGTACAACGCTGGAGCGGGCAAGGCATTCGAAAGAAAAGGTGGTCGCTCATCTCGCGCGCTATCTGTCCTGGCGCGCAGCCAATCTGCCCGCCTCCCAACCGGGCGCCTCGCTGGAGGCGCTTGCCGACATGGCCGTGCAGAATACAAGCGAGGCTTTGGGCGAAAGCCGCGCGGCGGAGCTGCGGAACTGGTTCTCGAAACAGGCTCCACCAAAGACCATGCAGCGGGTCGAAATCGACGGGCGGCTTCATCCGTGGGAGTTCATCCTTTCGCGCAGTGGAACGCTGGTCAAGACGGACGCCCTCGATCATTGCCGATCGCACGATCTGATCGGCTGCCAGGACATCGCCTGGGACATTGCCGGCGCCCGTGTCGAGTACAGCCTCTCCGACGCAGCGACTGCGGCACTGTGCAAAGCTGTCGAGGCGACTACGTCTCGTCCCGTCGATGCCAATCTGGTCCACTACTACGAGCCCTGCTATCTCGCCTTCCAGCTTGGCTTGTGGAGCATGGCTGCACGATCTGGCGATGATCGGGAACAGATCCGGCTGGCGGCCGCGGCAAGACGTTATACCTCGATGTTGCTTCGTTTCCTGGAGAACCAAGGGGAGCTGCGGCCCTTCGACCAGGATCAGTCCAGCCGGCGCAGCATATCCGCTTCCTTTTCGAGGATGGCCGCTACCTCCTCGCGCTGAAGATGCGTCATCATCAGGCTAACACAACATTCCAGATAGGTGATGGAGGCGCGCCGCAGGAAGGCAGCCGTCTCCTTTGCGGCCATTTGTTCGATGTCTTTGGCGGATCGCTTCGGATGCACAATCGTCTCCATGCCGGTACCTTGACAGAACCAGAAGCTGGACGGGTTGTTCCCGCGACGAGAAAAAGTGACCAAATCCGAGACGACGGCGCTTTCCGTCGTGACCAAGCAGCGGCCAGACGCTCCCCGCCTTCAGGCCGGCAGGTTTTGCAGCCGGCCTGATGCAGAACGCACGGTGGCGGCAATTCGACGTCTTCTGTCGATCATCTGCGCCGTCTCAAGCTCGGCAAAATAGCCGATTGTGCGCACCAAACCCTGCCTGAGCGGCACTTTTGGCGACCAGCCGAGAAGCTTCCTTGCGCGGGAAATGTCGGGTTGCCGACGACGAGGATCGTCTTGCGGCAGAGGCAGGAATTTCAAGCCCGATTTGGTTGCGGTCATGTCTCTCACCAGGCTCGCCAGTTGCAGGATGGTGAACTCCCCCGGATTGCCCAGATTGACGGGCTGGCGCGGATTGGGATCGACCTCCATCAACCGGATCAAGCCGTCGACCAGATCGGAAACGTAGCAGAACGATCTGGTCTGCAGCCCGTCGCCGAATATCGTCAGCGGCCGTCTCTCGAGTGCCTGCATGATCAGATTGGAAACGATCCGTCCATCCGCAGGATCCATCCTGGGACCATAGGTGTTGAAGATGCGCGCTACACGGATATCGGCCTTTCCCATTCTCAAATAATCGAAGCACAAGGTTTCGGCAGTGCGCTTGCCTTCGTCATAGCAGGCGCGGGGGCCGATGCAGTTCACGTGGCCGACATAGTCTTCCTTCTGCGGATGCTGTTCGGGATCGCCATAAATTTCGCTGGTGGACGCCTGCAGGAACCGGGCGCCATTGCGGGCGGCGAGCTCCAGCAGATTGAGTGTTCCGATGACGCAAGTCCGCGTCGTATGGACCGGGTCGGCCTGGTAACGCGGCGGCGAGGCCGCGCACGCCATGTTGAAAATGCGGTCAACCGGTTCGCCAAGCTCCAACGGTCGGCAAATGTCTTGCTTGATCAGCCGAAAATCCGGACGATCGGCGATCGATGCTATGTTCTCCATGCGGCCGGTAAGGAAATTGTCGACGCAGATCACGCGCCAGCCGGCCTGGAGCATTGTCTCGCAAAGATGCGAACCGAGGAAACCTGCGCCGCCGGCGACAAGCACGGTCTTGGTCCGTCGCGCCTTTCTTGATAGCTGCATCTCTATCTTCTCCCGTCTGCGGGTCATGCTGCGCTCTCGACGTCCAGATCGAGAACAGAACGTGGCGATTTGGCCTGCGCCAGCAGCGAAACGAATTCGCGCGCTCTTGCGATGCTTGTGTGAGCCGCGAGGATGAGCAGGCGCGCCTGCCTGGCCATGGCAAGCCGGGCGCTGTCGGATTCCCCAGACAGGATGCCGATCACGTCCTCGGTCCTGCGCGCCGTGTGGATCGTTTGCCCCGGAAACAGGCTGTCCAGTCCCGCCCAGCTATCGCTGATGATCGCCGTGCCGCAGGCGGCTGCCTCGAAGAGGCGCACGCTGGGCGACCATCCGGCCGCGATCATGGAACTGCGCGTGACGTTCAACGTATAGCGTTGGCGGCTGTAAAAGGCGGCGTGATCTGCCGGCGGCAGGTGTTCGATGCGATCCACATTGTCCGGCCAGGCGATTTCGCGCGGATATTGCGAGCCTGCCACGACGAAGCGGCGCTCCGGCATGCGACGCGCCGGTTCGAACAGCAGGGCCTCCAGCGTCGCCTGGCGGTCGGGGCTGTAGGTGCCGAGATAGCCGAGATCCCAGCGGATTGGATCACCGGTTCCGTGATGCCGTTCCGGGTCCACGGAGCAGTAGAGCGGCTCGGCCCGCCTCGCGCCGAATTCCGCCGTCAGACGGGCAAGCGTCGGCCCGCCGGTGAAGGAGAAGTAGACGTCGAAATACGGGACCTGCCGCCTGGCAATGTACTCGCAATCATCGGTCGAAAGCTTTGCCAGAGTGATCGGCGTGTCGATGTCGTAGAAGCAGAACTGACCCATGCACAGCGATGCCACGACGTCGATGATTTCAGGGCCTTCGGGAACGAAGGAGCCGACGACCACGATATCGGCATCGCGCAGGCAGCGCGCAAAATTGCGGCGAAGATCATCGGTCGTTTCGTAGTAGCGCAAGGCGCAGAAATCGGGATCGCGCAGATCCCGGTGACTTGCGTACCACGGCACGTCGCGTTCGAGAAAAGTGACGCGGTGACCGAGTTCGTGGAGACCTTTAAGCAGCCCCCGAAAGGTGGTGGCGTGGCCGTTTCCCCAGGATGAGGAGAGCGACAGGCCAAGAAAGACGATGTCGAGCGGCTTCGTCATTCGGCCGCCTCCACGGTCGGACGCTCGAAATGGCGCCTGAAGATGGCGTCGGCTAGAACGGCACGTGTCGTATAGGTATGTTCGCCAAGCACGCGCCGAAGCGCCGATGTCCCGATCGCCTTAGCCCGTTCGGCACTAAGGCTTTGCATGATCTCGGCGACGTCCTCGCCATCGCGCGCGACCAGGATTTCCTCGCCGGGTTTCAGGAACAGGTCCACGCCGAGCCAGGCGTCGGTGATGAGGCATGCGCCGGCGCCCGCCGCCTCAAAAACGCGCGTCGCAGGTGAAAAGCCATTGGCCGCCATGCTGTCGCGGCTGATGTTCAGCACCGCCTTGGCCGTGACGTTCAATGCATTGTGGTCACGCGTGCCGACATGGCCGAGCCATCGGACATTGGCGGGCATCTGCTTGTCGCCCCAGCCCGATCCGCCGAGCAGGAAGCGCTGATCGGCCGAGCGGAGGGCCGGGTCGAGGAAGAAGGCCTCGACGCGCGCCTCGCGATCCGGCAGCCGGTTGCCGAGAAAGGCGAGATCGCACGCAAAGCGCATATCCTTGCCGACCGGATGATGCGTTTCCGGATCGAGCGCGTTGTAGATCGGCACGCATTCGGCCGCCCCCATTGCCCGATAGGCCCAGACCACCGGGTCGCCGCCGCCATAGGTCAGCACGAGGTCGATTTCCTGCAGCGCGCGATGCAGCGGATGGTCGGGCTCGTCGCGCAACTGGCCAAGCGTCGCCGGCGCATCGACATCCCAGAATACGGTGAGCGCATCGGCACGGGCGTGATCGAGCACCGCCCGCAACAGCGCGTCGTCGGCGAAACCGACGCCGCTCGCCTTGACGACGATATCTGCCTCCGCCGCCCGCGCCGCCACCTGCATCATGGCATGCGGAGTGGCCTCGTAGACGACGACGGCACACCAGTCCGGCGCCTCGATATCGCGGTTCTTCTGGCGATCGTAGACGTCCGGCTCGTAGAAGGTGATGTCATAGCCGAGCCTTGCCAGGGCCTTGAGCAGTCCGCGGTAATAGGTGGCCGCGCCGTTCCAGTAGGACGACAGCAGGCTTGACCCGTAAAATGCAATCTTCATTCGGCGGCCTCCGTTGCAAGGATCGTGTCCGCGGCTTGGCGGCGCCCGCATTCGGCGAGCACGCCGAACAATTGATCCGCCCGGTGCCGGCATGTGTGCCGCAAGCGGATGGTCTCGAGGCCCGATGTCGCCAGAGAAGCGGCGAGATCCGCGTCGTGCAGCACGGCGCGAAGATGACGCCGCATCTCGGAACCGTTGTTTGCAAACAGAAAATCTACGCCGGGCCTGAACAGGCGTTCGACATCGGACCACGGCGCCGAAACGAGCGGGATGCCGCAGGCGAGCGCCTCGAACATGCGGATGGTCGGGATGCCGGGCAGGCTTTCGCGGTATGGACGCCTGGGGATGTGCACTGTGATGCGGTTTGCTGCAAACGCCTTCGGCACGTCGGCGTTGGCGATCCAACCTTCGTAGTGCAGGCCGGCGGCCGCAAGGTCGGCGAGCGCTTCCCGTGGATAGCGAACGCCGTGGACAGTGCCGCTCAATCCGAGCTCACGCACCGGCTCGACCAGGAATTCCCTGATTTCGGCGCTGCGCTCGTCGTCGCCCCAATTGCCGATCCAGATCAGGTCGGCGCTGCGCTCGATTTCAGGATGGGGCTGGAACAGATGGTCATCGGCTGCCTCGTGCCAGGTAAAGACCCGCTTGCCCCATCCGGCGCGAAGATAGCTTTCCCGCAGGGCCTCCCCAAAGGCGAGCACGCCGTCGTAATGTTCAAGCTGCAAGGCAGAAATCGCTTGCGTTGCCGAGATGGCGCGATGGTGCGTGTCGTGGAACAGCAGCGTGAAACGGCCGCCAGTTGCTTTCGCCCTGCCCAGCCGCGCAACAAGGGCCGGCTCGGTCCACTCATGCACGATCACCACATCGGCGTCGGAGATCCAGGCTTCGTGGTCGAAGGCGGCGTCATAGGTGACCGGCATCAACTCGGGAAAGTCCTTCCGGAATCGCTCGATTGCGAAGGACCCTTTCTCGGCCAGCAGGTTCGACCGGCTCCAGCCGTCGGCGGGCTCCAGCGCGATAGCCTGGTGCCCGCGCGCGACCAGCTCGCGCATGATGCCGCGCAGGAAATGTGCGTTGCCGTGGTTCCAGTCGGAAACGATCGAATGGGTGTAGAATAAAAATCGCATAATCAATTATCCGCCATGGTGGCCAGGGCCGCCTTGTCGTAGACGCCGCGCATGGCGGTCGCCTGCCTTGCCAGTGAAAATCTGCGGCTTCGGCGCGCCGCCGCCTCACCGAGCTCTCGCCGGCGCTGCGCGTCATTGCAAAGGCCATTGATGCAGCTGGCGAGATCACTCGGATCGCGCACGTCGTAGAACAGGGCCGCGCCGTCCCACAGTTCCTGGTAGGTCGCGATATCGGCGAGCACCAAGGGCGTTGCCGACATTGCGGCTTCCAGCGTGGCCAGGCCGAACGGTTCGTAGAGCGACGGCGATACGAAGATACCGGCCCGCGCCATCAGCGAGCGCACTTCCTCATGTGGCACCGGACCGACGGGAACGGCGTGACTGAAGCCAACATGCTGGCCGTCCGGGCCTTGCTGCGAGCCGGCGACGAAGACCGGCCATTGCGTCAGGGAGGCGGCCTGGTCCAGCACCGCCGCATTCTTTCCTTCGTCCCACCAGCGCGCGGCGGCGAAAGCGACCGATTCCCGTCTTTCGCTCTTCGCGCCGGGCCGCGCCCCGTTGCCGACGACGCTCAGGCGGGCGATCGGCCCGTAGCAGGTTTCGAGCATGTCGGCATGGCTGCGGCTGGGTGCAACGACAATGCCTGCTTTGTCGAAACCGCGCCGGTTGCGGTCCTTCTGCCAGGCCCATTCGCCGTCCGCCGCCTGTCCCTTGACGGCGTGGAACCATGTCACCACGCAGGAATGCGACACCGCCACGACGGGGCAGGGCACGTCGAGCCCCGCGGCCTGCGTCGGCGCGTTGAGATGGACGATTTCGACGGCGTAGTCACGTATGAGCGGGTGCAGCTCCTGCTGCAGTGTGTCGAGGTCGTGCTCGTTGCGGGTCATCCAGTCCGGCGGCGTGTTGAGCCATGTCAGCGCCGCAAACGACTGGGCCTCCTCGGCCTGCTGCCTGGACGGTTCCGGACCAAGCCCGGCAAGCACGACGCTGTCCCCGCCGGCGACCAGTTGTCTGGCCAGATCGAGCGCATAGCGCCAGACGCCGCCAACGGCATCGACAGTCATCAGGATGCGGCGCGGCCGCGGGCTCAGTGTCCGCAACATGTGGCCTCCAATTCGGCCAGCGGACGCGGACGCTTCTCCTGGATGTCGCTGAACGTTCGGAAGGATGCGAGATAATGTTCATGCGCGCGCTCCCAGGCGAGATCGTCCGGCTCGCCCCAAAGTTCGCGGTAGCTCGGCGAACTCGGATAAGGATAAAGCGGCACCGGTTCGTTGGCCCAAACACCGTTGTCGATCAGGTGCTTTCGCCAATAGTCGACCAGCGCGGGATCGTCCTCGACCACGCCGATCAGGTTGGCCTGCACGAACGGCACGTGGCGCCTTGCGTCGACCAGCAGCGCGGCCAGCTCCTCGGTGCCCAGCCGGCAGCGTTTTGCCAGCATGGCGCGGCCTTCCACCGTCAGGCTTTCGAGCCCCGCCTCTATGGAGACGCAGCCGGCGGCGCCGAGCAGTCTCAGCAGTTCCGGTTTCCAGAGGTCGATACGGGTCTGCACGCCGAACTTCACATCGCGATCGACCAGTGCCTCCAGCAAAGCCTTTTGCGGCAGGAAGATCTCGTCGATGAAGTAGATGTAGCCGACGCCCTGTGCGATCAGCCGGTCGATCTCGGCGATCACTGCTTCCTGGTTCCGGCGGCGATAGGCATCGCGGAAATCGATCTTGGCGCAGAAGCTGCAATTATACGGGCAGCCGCGCGACGCCTCGACCTCCGCACCGAAACCGACCTGGTTGTCGTCGAAGCGGTGATGGTGGTGCGAATGCGCGGCAATCCAGTCCGACGGCCATTCGAGCGGTGGGTGATCGATGAACGAACTCGCATGGACGCCGCCGTTCGAGACCAGTTTTCCGTTCTCGAAACGGGCGGTGGACGGCACCGCGCTCCAGTCGTCGCGCCGGGCAAGTTCCGCGACCACTTCCTCGCATTCGCCGCGCACGACAATGTCGACGCCAAGCTTGCGCAAAGTCGGCGTCGGCGTCGCAGAGCCATGCGGCCCGACGGCGGCGGTGCGACCGCCGCGCCCGGCAAGATGATTGAGGAAATCGGCCGGCACGCGCAACTCGGGCGGTGCGCAGCGCCAGAACAGGTAGGTCGGCGCGGTGCTGACGACGGTCATGTCAGGCTCGAATGCGGCGACGCGATCGGCGAGCGCGGCGTTGTCGAGCTTCTGGATCTGCCCGTCCAGCATCAGCACCTCGTGGCCGGCTGCTTCGAGCAGCGCTTTCGAATAGCCGAGTTCGAGCGGCAGATGCGGCTGGCGGCAGCCGAAATAGATGCTGTCCTGGTACGTCCAGGACGGATTGACCAGAGCGACCCTCATGCCACGTACCTCGCCGGTTCGGGATGCGGGTCGAGGCGATGACGCTGCAGCCAGTCGGCGAGGTCGCGGATGCCGTTTTGCCACGGGACGTGCGCTTTCCACCCCAGCGCCGCCTCGATCGCGCGTGTGTCGGCGACGAAGAACGGTTGGTCGCCGGTGCGTTCGCGGTCGTAACGAATCGGAACGTCCCGTTTCGTTATGTCGCAAATCTCCTTCAGCAGCATGCGCAGGCTGACGGCGTTTTCCGGTCCGCCGCCGAGATTGAATGCTTGGCCCTTGATCGCCTCGATCCGGTCGAGCACGGCGCGGTAAGCCGCGACCGCGTCGGCAACATGGAGGATGTCGCGCACCTGCTTGCCGTCACCGTAGATGGTGATCGGCCGGTCGGAGAACGCGTTAAGCAGGAAATGGGCGACCCAGCCCTGATCCTCCGTGCCGAACTGGCGCGGTCCATAGATGCAGCTCATGCGCAGCACCGCCGTCGGCAGATCGTATGACTTGGCGTAATCGAGGACATACTGGTCCGCTGCGCCCTTGGAGCAGCCATAGGGCGTGCAGAAATCGAGGCCGCGCGTCTCGTCGACGCCGTGCGCTCGGATGCCCGCGTCGCGAGGCGCGTATCTGCCGTCTTCTTCGCGCATAGCAAGGTCGGCGAGGCGGCCATAGACCTTGTTGGTGCTGGCGAAAACGACGGGGATGCGCTTGCCGCTGCGGCGAGCGGCTTCCAGGACGTTGAACGTCCCGCGCAGGTTGATGTCGAAATCCTCGTCCGGCCGAACCAGGCTCGTGGTGACGGCGGTCTGCGCGGCAAAGTGGAAAACCGCCTTCGAACGCGCCACCAGCGGCATCAGCGCCTCGGCGTCACGGACATCGGCGATTTCGACGGCGAGGCGGTTGCCGTGCTTTTGCGTCAGCCATTCCAGGTTCTGTTCGACGCCGGGACGGCTCAGATTGTCGATGACCAGCACCGGCTCGCCGTCCGACAACAGACTGTCGGCGAGGTTCGAGCCGATGAAGCCGCTGCCGCCGATAATGGCGACGGGCGCTTCGCGAAAATTGCGTGAATCCGGTCTCATGATACCAGCCCTCGCGCTTCGAGTTCCCGCTTCATCTCGGCGCTGCGATCGATGGCGACCGTGTTACGCACCCAGGCGACGAAATCGCCGAGCGAATGCTCCAGCCGGTGCTGCGGCTGGAAGCCGAGCAGTTCGCGCGCCTTGGAGATGTCGGCAAAGCAGTTGCGGATATCGCCGGAGCGTGCCTTGCCGAGGATTTCCGGCTGGCGGCCAGGCACGCCCATTGCTTCGGCGAGCAGCCGGGCGACGTCGCTGACCGCGTAGGCTCGCCCGCTGCCGATGTTGATGACGTGGCCGCGCGCCTGGGGCTGTTCCAGCGCCAGCCGGAAGGCGAGGGCGACATCGCGTACATGAACGAAGTCGCGCTGCTGTTCGCCGTCTTCGAAAATCAGCGGCCGCTGGCCATTGGCGATGCGCGAGGCGAAGTTCGCCAGGACGCCGGTATACGGGTTCGAGAGCGCCTGTCCGGCGCCGAAGACATTGAACAGGCGCAGCGCCACCGCATCGACGCCGTAGGCCTCGCCGAAGATCAGTACGGCGCGTTCCTGGGCGTATTTCGTCAGCGCGTAAATCGAGGCGAGATCGACCGGTTTCTGTTCGTCGGTCGGCAGCGGCGACAGGACTTCACCTTCCGGCGACAGGGGATTCCATTGGCCGCTACGGATGTCGTCCGGCTGCCGTCTTGCATTGTCGATGCGCCGGCCGTCCGGCGTCGCATAGAGACCCTCGCCATAGACGCTCATCGATGAAGCAACGACGATCCGTTCGATCGGGCGTTTGATCAGCGCTTCCAGCAACGTGGCGGTGCCGAGGTCGTTGGCGCCGACATAGCGGGCGATCTCGTACATGGACTGTCCGACACCCACTTCAGCCGCCAGGTGAATGATCGCGTCGACATCGTCGACCGCCTCTGCGATGGCGTCGCGATCGCGAACGTCGCCTTTGATCAGCTTGGCGCCTGGCGGCAGGCTGATTGCCTCGCCACCATGCACCTGGTCCAGCAGCGCATCGAGAATTGAAACCCCATAGCCATGTTCAACGAGTTCCTGGGTGACGTGGCGGCCGATAAAACCGCAGCCTCCCGTGACCAGTATACGTTTCACGACAACTCCTCATACGAATGGCTTTGCCGCCCCAAACTTCCGGGCGAAAGGTTTGTTCCCTTGCTTCAACAAAGTTCAGGAGGCTCGCAGGGGTAAGTTCAACCAGGCGTGGGAACATCGAAGGCTGCTTGGTGTTAGGAGCTATGTTCGACCAACCGCGCGCACATGCCGGGCAGCGATGCATCTGCTGGTTGTGTGGAGGCAGACCGGCAACGCGGGGTCTCGCGGTCTGCGGTGGAATCGAAGGGAGATTGCGATGTCTGAATCGAAGACGACCACCGATCACGACGAAATCCGCCGTTGGGCCGAGGATCGCGACGGGCGGCCGGCGGTGGTGCGCACCAAGGGCGAGGGCGGCATACTGCGCATCGACTTCGGCGAGCCTGAAGAGACGTTCGAGCCCGTTGAATGGGACGAGTTCTTCAGGATCTTCGATGAGAACGAACTAGCCTTCCTCTACCAGGATGAGACCAGCGGCGGAAAGACCAGCCGCTTCAACAAGTTCATCGAGCGCAGCCGGAAAGGCTAACATCGTCTAGTACCCCTGCACAGAGGATTCGACGGGTTCGATGGGTTGTAGCCTGGGTAGGATATCGGGTTTGACGAGCAGTTCAATGCTGCGCGCGAGGCCCGGTGCCTGCGGATCAATCCGGCCCGCTCGAGGGTGAGCACCATCTGATGGACGGAAGGCGCGGTGACGCTGAAGAAGCGCTGCATGTGGCGTTGGCCGCAGAACTATTCGAGACGACGGAAGCGATCGAGCGCGTCCTCGTCATAAGGGATGCCTCCCAACTCTCGGGGTGCGCCGAGGCTAGACTTCGCCTGGAAAAGGCGACGACGCGCATCATCGACCATGGCGGCGGCGACTGGAGCGCTACGACTGCGAGTACAAACGCAACGGCACCGCAAACCTGTTCGTTTTCCTCGACGCGCAGCGTAAGCGCTGTTTGCCTCGCACCTTGACCACGACGCCGTTGTGCCGTTTCGAAGACTGCCGCTGTGACGGAGATGGCAACAATGCGCCAGCGAACGAACCCGCTCGCGGGAGGGGCGCGGGGTTTGAGGCGTGAGCTTCGTTGGCAGCGTCGGTGAGGCTTTAATCGATCAGGGGTGACGGACGGCCATCGGCCTCCGAGCATGAAGTGTCAACCTTCAGCTTGAGAGGAGCATCCGATGAC
>NZ_JAMYOX010000039.1:0-58685 GCF_040320025.1 Mesorhizobium sp. M0808 | reverse complement strand
CAATACGGATAAGGTGTTCCACGGACGGCTCCCTTGTTTGAGATCTCAACGAACTCATTCTGGCACATCCGATGCCGTCGGGCGCCGTCCACCCCATCATGCCATGACGTCAGCCGAAGAATGACGTCAGCCGAAGAATGCAGCGGATCGGAATCGCGCTCGTATCCGTAACGTGGACAGCTACCCTTCAACCATCACCCGCGACTGACCGCCGGTGCGAAAAGCACTCGAATTTGCTCCGCTTTCGTGTACGCAAATGTAACGGCATGGATCCCAGGGTCTTCGCTACGTCGCTTCGCTCCTGCTCCGGCCCAGGGATGACGAATGCGAGGAGGCTTCGGCCAATCTCGGAGATTTACGCTTTGCCACTGAAAGAATTTTGGAGGCTCGCTGCCGAGTGGCAGGCCAACGTAAGTAATACCCGAGACTTCATCTCGAGTATTACTTGACTTAACTTCGCGGGGAACAAACCGTCAGGATTTAGCGCTTCTCTTTGCGGGCTTTGGGGCCTTGCTTGCGGCCGGCTCGCCTTTTGGCCCTCGCTTCGCCGGAGGTGGAGAAGACAAAGCGCTTGCGCCGCCGAAGTCCGAGCCACCGGACCGAGGCGTTTCCAGCACGGTGACGCAGCCGTCGAGGTCGTTGGTGGCCAGATGGGCGTAACGCATGGTCATCGACAGCGTCTGATGGCCGAGCCACATCTGCACGCGCCTGATGTCGATGCCGCCCTGGACGAGACGCGAGGCGCAAGTATGGCGCAATATATGCGGCACGACCTGATCGTCGGCACCAAGCCCGACTTCGGCCTTGGCATCGTTCCAGATGGCGCGAAACTGCGCCTGGCTGAGCTTGGTGAACGGGCCTTTGGGCCGGCGGCCCTCGGTGGCCGGCAGCTTGATCACCTCTTTTACCCGCTCGGTCATCGGAATGGTGCGGCTGCGGCCGGATTTGGTGATCCAGAAACTGACGCGGTGCTCCTGGATATCGTTCCAGATCAAACCCAGCGCTTCGCCGAGGCGGCAGCCGGTGTCGACGAGAAAGACGGAAAGCCGATAAGCGTCCTCGCTGCGGCTCTTGATGGCGGCGAAGAGCCGGGCCTCCTCGTCTCTTTCGAGGAAACGAATCCGTCCCGCCCGCTCCTTCTGGCGGCGGAACTCGGGCAGGCTGTGGATATCCCCCATCTTGTAAGCCTTGCGCAGCAGTTTGCTGAGGGCAGCCATCTTCCGGTTGATGGTTGCGTTGCTGTTGCCGCGCTGGCGCAAGGTGCCGATAAGGTTGTCGAGGGTGCTTTGGTCAAAGGCGCTGAAACGCTCCCCAAGGAGAATCTCGTCTATCTCGCCGATGAAGGAGCTGACATTGTATTTATGCCGCCCGTCATCCCAAAGTATGTCCCGGTATGCTGAAAACAGTTCTCCGATCCTGTGCGACTTTACTTCTCGTATCTTGTTATAACTGTATTTTATCTTTGCAGTTTGAGAAGAAAATATCGAAAAATGATCAGAGGTTCCTCCCTCTTGAATCGCATCGTTCGTCATTATTCGCCACACCCCCCGAGTGGATAGGCCTAGACCTACCTGCTTGGCGGTGCCCTTTCAAGAGTTTTAAGCGTTGCGGCCGATTTCATCCGCCAGCGGCGGATCCCAACGACATCGTTCCACAACTCTGTTCAGCTACCGAACCCCCTTTTCCTTCTATTTGCGACCAGTCGCGAGAACAAAAACAGCCCGGGCGTTAAAGCGCCCGGGCTGGATTTCACTTGCCTTAAGTCCAGCCCTTAGAACGAGCGCTGGAAGCGGAGGAAGCCGCCAACGGCGTTTTTCTTGTCGCCCGGGATGCCGGTCCAGTTGTATTCATAACCGGGCAGCGAGTCGCTATCGATGTGATGGCTGTTATGAGCCCAGTCCACTTCGGCCGTGATCGTGAAGCCGGGAACGATGTCGTAGGCGATATTGGCCGCGACGCCAGCTTCCTTGGCTTCGTCATACGACGCCTGGAGGTTGAACGAGGTCTTCTCGTTGATGGTGTAGGTGCCACCACCCCAGACTGCCCAGTTGCCGCCCCACTGCTTGTAGAAGTTGCGCGGGAGATTGTCGTCAGAACCGTAGCCGGCCATCAAGAACAGCGACAGGTTCTGCATCGGCGTCACGTCGAGGCGAACCTTGCCGGCCCATTCTTCCAGGCTGCTGTCATAGGCGACAACACCGCTGATGGAGCCCCAGCCCTGCGTGTACTTCACGCCGCCGACGACATACGGAACGAAGCTGTCGACCGAGTCGTGACCGAGATTGAGGGCAGTATTAGCGTCGTTAAGGATAAAGCCTTCACCGGTTTCCAACGAAGCCACGGCCGAGAAGCCGTTGCCGGCATCGAAGTAGTACTGGACGACGTTGGTGTCGAAACCGCCGTAGGGAACGATCGTATCCTGGATGACGTTGCCGGCGTAGCCGGTGAACGTGTTGAAGGCTGTTTCGTCCTTACCGACGCGGAGACCACCAAGCTGGATCCAGGCGAAGTTCAGCGAAACGCCTCTGCTGCCAAAGTCGGAGAAGCCCGTGTCGAACCCAGGCACGCTTTGATAACCAGTTCCCCAGTTGAAGCGGGTCTCGGTGTAGGTCTTCAAGGTGCCCATCTCGGTTTCCTGGCCGGTATAGGTCCTCAGCGTGAAGCGAGCCTGCTTGTAGTAGCCGTCGTTCTCGTTGTCTTCACCATTCAAGGCATCCAACAGGTCCTGGTACCTGGCGCCGTCGAACGAGCCAGCCTGGCCCACGCCGATGTCATAGCGGACATAGCCGCCGATGCGCAGGCAGATTTCGGTGCCGGGGATGTAGTAGTAGCCAGCGCCGTAGACGTCGCAGATCTTGACGTATTCAGCGGGTTCCGGCTCGGCGACGACGACGGCGTCGGCGGCGCGCGCACCGGAAACTGCGATCAGTGCCGCAGCGGAGCCGAGAAGAAGGCTCTTGATGTTCATTTTCTGACCTCCAGTCAAAAGTTAAAAAACGGGTCTGGGTATTCTTTGCTGAAGGACAGCGTTCCCTGCCCCATCCCCACTACCGAAAAAGATGCGCACCGCGCCGCTCCTTCAAACCCGACATTACCCATGAGACGGCGGCGTTCAACCACGATCGTACCGGCAAAAGGTTTGTGTTGGCGCTATACCCCGGCGTTGTTGCACAAATGACACGATTTGGCCTCACTCCGAAAGCTCCCGTTAACCAACAGCCCTTCGCAAGCCGTTGCAAACCGCGGATTCCGGCGATGGTCGGCCCGAAATGTGACCGTGGCCCGAGTCGCGAACCAGGGAATTGCCGTAGAATCGCCACATCGCCGCGCGGCGCTTTGGCGAAGGGTCGATTTTTCAAGGATAATAGCGTCAGCTTGTTGATTGTGCCGGCGCTTTTCTTTATCCACCGGCGCAACGGAGAGGTGGCCGAGTGGTCGAAGGCGCTCCCCTGCTAAGGGAGTAGAGGTCAAAAGCTTCTCGTGGGTTCGAATCCCATCCTCTCCGCCACCCTACGCCCTGCGGGCTTCGGGTGGCAGGCCACCCGAAACCGCATTTTGGGCGTAGGGTGTCGCCCGAAGCTACGAAGTAGCGTAGGGGGACCATGTGGTACGTCTATTTCCTGCAACTTCGTAACGGCGATGTCTACGTCGGGTCGACCAACGACCTTCGGCGCCGTTTCGAATCGCATCGATCAGGCTATGTGACTTCGACTAAGGCCTATCTGCCTGTAGCTTTGAAGTCCTACATCGGGGTTGAAACCGAGGCCAACGCACGGCAACTCGAGCGATATTTCAAGACCGGTTCGGGCAAGACCTTTGCGAGTAAACGTTTTTGGCCGACACGGCCTCACTGACGGCCTTAGGACCTATCTATTTGAAATATAAATAAAAACAAACCCAACGAGCTGCTTTTCGCCGACCTCCGTCCCGATTCTGACTGGAGGTCAGAAAATGAATATCAAGAGCCTTCTTCTCGGCTCAGCCGCGGCATTCGTCGCGGTCTCCGGTGCGCGCGCCGCCGACGCTGTTGTGGTCGCCGAGCCGGAACCCGCCGAATACGTCAAGATTTGCGACGTCTACGGCGCCGGCTACTTCTACATCCCCGGCACCGAGACCTGCCTGCGCATCGGCGGCTACGTCCGCTATGACATCGGCATCGGTGACGTCGGCTCATTTGACGGTGCAAAGACTACCGATCAGCAGGACGGCGACTCGCAGGATACCTACTACAAGCACGCCCGCTTCACGCTCAAGACCTGGACCGGCCAGGAAACCGAGCTCGGCACCTTGAAGACCTACACCGAGACGCGCTTCAACTGGGGTAACCACAACGATTACCTTGATGACAACTTCAATGGCGGTACGAGCGTTTCGCTGAACTTTGCCTGGGTCCAGCTCGGTGGTCTGCGCGTTGGCAAGGACGAATCGGCCTTCGATACCTTCATCGGCTACGCCGGCAACGTCATCCAGGATACGCTGGTCCCCTACGGCGGCTTCGACACCAATGTCGTCCAGTATTACTTCGATGCCGGAAACGGCTTCTCGGCCGTGGCTTCGTTGGAAACCGGTTCGGGCAGTGCCGCCGCGGATCCTGGCATTTTCCAAGACAGCAACAGCGGCAATGATTCCATCGACAGCTATGTCCCGTATGTCGTCGGCGGTATCAAATACACGCAGGGCTGGGGCTCGATCACCGGTGTCGCCGCCTACGACAGCACCTGGGAAGAGTGGGCCGGCAAGGTTCGCGTCGACGTTACGCCGATACAGAACCTGACACTGTTCCTCATGGCCGGTTACGGCTCTGACGACAACATCGACCGCAACTTCTACAAGCAATGGGGCGGCAACTGGGCAGTCTGGGGTGGTGGCACTTACACCATAAACGAGAAGACCTCGTTCAACCTCCAGGCGTCGGCTGACGATGACAAAAACTACGGCGTCGCCGCGAACATTGCCTACGATATCGTTCCCGGTCTCACGATCACTGCCGAAGTCGATTGGGCCCGCGACGGTCAGTTTGACAAAGCCTACGATCGCAACTGGACCAATGCCGACGACAAGGACAGCGTCGGCGGCATGCTCCGCTTCCAGCGCTCATTCTAACAGTCCGAGCTAGATTGAGATTGAACCCGGCGGGCAACCGCCGGGTTTTTCGTATCGGCGCGACGCAGCTGTCAACTCTCGATGCATAATGCAGGCTGCTGCTGAGCAGCCGATCGCAGGGCTGGTCGAATGCAATGCTCGCTCCGCACGCTTGTTCGTGCAAAAGAAAACTTGGGCCGATCTGAAGAGCTGGCCTACCGGATCAATGTATCTCGACAGCAAGTCACGATCGACCTCGGCCGATCGGGCGCATCCTACTTGTTCAAATTTCAGCCAGATCGCCCAAGGCGTCAATCAGCGGCTGAATTGCGCTCTCATACTTTTTCCAGCGTTTGACGGATGAACTATAGATCGGCTGCCGGACCTGCCAGCGGCTGGGGGTATTGACCGATCCGCTCCTCTCGAAAAAGCGCAGGCAGGAATCGTCCCAAGGCAAGCCGAGATGATCGATGAGACGGCGCGATTGCGTCTCCTGATCCGCAACCAGCGTCTCATAGCGGCTTTCGAAAATACGTCCGGGAAAGACCTTGTCCCAGTGCCGCATCAAGCGATCATATTCGCGGTAGTACAACCCGAGTGTCTCAAGGTCGGCGTTGTAGCCGTGGTCCTTGGTGAAATGCAAGACGAAGCAGGAGACGCAATTGTCGATGGCATCGCGCCGGCAATGAATGATGCGTGCGTTGGGAAAGAGAATTCCAATCACGCCGATAAACTCGAAGTTGTGCGGCATCTTGTCGACGATGCGGGGCGCGGCAGGCGCGTGCTGGCGCAGATAAGACAGGTATTCTTCGGCCAGCGCCCTCGACTGATCCCTCGTCATCGACATAATCGAACTGCGCAGGTCCTCATCCGACAGTATTCTAAAGCCCATCGAGTTCGCGATTCGCCGCAGCTTCGTAAGCTCCCCGGCGCCATGGACATCCGGATGGCTCGCGCAGATCTGCTCGGTCAGCGTCGTCCCCGACCGGGGCATGCCCAGCACAAACACAGGCACTTCAGACGGACTGCCGTGGCCAGCCTTGGCTTCCAATAGTGATGGGCTGAATATCTCGATCATGGAATCGACGCTTCGGCGGTAGTACTCCAGGTCGAAATCGTGACCAGCGGCCTTTTTCGCCCTCTTGAAGTGATCTATCGCCTCTTCATAGCGCTGAAGATCGTTCAGCACTTTGCCTGCCGCGTGGTGGAGCTGCGATGCAGCAACGGGTTCGAGCCTGGGATTGGAGAGTTCGCGCAGGATAGAGTCGAGCTCGGCAGGTTTTTCGGTGAACTTTTGCGTGTCGACCAGGTAATTGTAGGCTGCCCCAACATCGACGCGACGTTCTATTGCCTGATCGAGATAGGCTCTGGCTTCGTCCATGCGGCCGAGGCTGGTGAGCGCACCAGCCAGACCAATCCGGACCATGGGATGGTCGCCGTTGATCTTTAGCGCCTTCCAGTAAAGGGGCAAAGCCATCTCGGCCTTGTCGAAGTTGACGTAGGCACGCGCCAGTCCGCAAAGCGCTTCCACCAGATCGGGTTTCAATTCGCAGGCGCGCTGCAGGTGCCTGATCGCAAGCAAGCTGTCGCCAAGCTTCAGACCGGCTTCTCCCAGGCTAAGGTGGAAATATGGATTCTGAGGCGTCTGGCTTACTGCCCGCGCAAAATATTTGAGAGCCAACTCGTCGTCGATACCGAGCCCCAACGTGCCGAGGACGTAGAGCGAAAGCGGGTGGTTGGGCGTGCGGGCGAGAACGCGATGGCATAATTCCTCCGCCTCCGGGAGCCGCTTGGCTTGCTGAAGTTCGAGCGCCTGTCGCAGCAGCATGTCGTCAGCTTGCGCGCGCGAGGGCGATTTCACTTTCGACGGCTGCAGTTTCGGCGCCGAACGGGACTTTATGTGTTTGGACCAAGCGGGCGGCAGTCGGTTGCTCATCATGTCTCGCTAGCAAAATGGTCCGGGAGAATCCAGCCTGGCCTGAAGGCTGGCCTATCCTGTCGGGCGCCCTCCTTGTTCAAAATTCGGCTAGGTCGCCCAAGGCGTCGATCAGCGGCTGGATCTTGCCCTCATAATTTTTCCAGTGCTTGATGGACGAGTTGTAGATCGGCTGCCGGACTTGCCAGCGACTGGCCGTGTTGACCGATCCGCCCTTCTCGAAGAAGCGCAGGCAGGCATCGTCCCAGGGCAATCCAAGATAATCGATCAGACGGCGCGATTGTGCCTCCTGATCCGCAACCAGCGTCTCGTAGCGACTTTCGAGGATGCGTCCCGGAAAAACCTTGTCCCAATGTCGCATCAGGCGATCGTATTCACGGTAGTACAGCCCGAGCGTCTGCAGGTCGGCGATGTAGCTGTGTCCCTTGGAGAAATTCTGGAAAAAACACGAGAGGCAATTGTCGATGGCGTCGCGGCGACAGTGAATAATCCGCGCGTTGGGAAAGAGGAGGCCTATGAGGCCTATCAATTCGAAATTCCGGGGCATCTTGTCGACTATGCGACGTGCGGTCGGCGCACGCTCACGAAGGTAGGACAGGTGCTCCTCGGCCAGGATTTTGGACAGGTCAGGGGTGATCGGCACTATCGATTGGCCCAAAGCCCGTGCCGAAAGCCTGGTGAGGCCGGTAGCATTTGCGGCTCGCCTTAGCTTTTTAAGTTCTCCTGCGCCGTGAACATCCGGGTGGCTCGCGCAAATCTGCTCGGTCAGGGTGGTCCCCGACCGGGGCATTCCCAATACAAACACGGGCACTTCCGATGGGCTTCCATGACCCGCCTTGGTAGCCACCATGTCCGGGTTGAAGAGCTCGATCGTAGAGTCGACCCAGCGGCGATAGGCTTCCAGATCAAACTTATAGCCTGCGGCCTGCTTGCCTTTCTTGAAATGATCTATCGCGTCTTCGTAGCGCCCAAGGTCGTTCAGCACCTTGCCGGCTGCGTGATGAAGTCTCATCGCACTTTCGGGGTCAAGCTTTGGGTAGCCCAGTTCGCGCAGGATGGACTTAAGTTCGGCCGGCTCTTCGGTGAATTTGCGCGTATGCACAAGCTCGTTATAGGCAGCGGGCATCGCGATGCGACGTTCGATCGCTTCTTTCAGATAGACTTCGGCTTCGTCCACGCGACCGAGACCGGTGAGTGCGCTGACCAGTCCTGTCCGAACGCGAGGATGATCGCGGTTGATCTTGAGCGCTTTCTCGTAAACCGGGACAGCCATGTCAGCCTTGTCGAATTCGACGTAAGCGCGTCCCAACGCGCAAAGCGCTTCCAGCAAATCGGGCTTCAACTTCAATGCTTGCTGAATATGCCTGATTGCGGGCGAATATTCGCTGACTTTTAGATAAACTTCACCCAGACTAAGGTGATAAAAGGGGTTTTGAGGCTCCTCGCCGACGGCTCGGGCCAAATATCGCAGCGCCGTTTCATCGTCGAGCCCGATGAACAGCGTGCCCATGATATACAAAGCCAGGGGATGGTTGGGCGTGCGCTCCAGCACGCGGCGGCACAGTTCCTCAGCCTCGGCCAACCGCTTGGCCTGCTGCAAGCCATACGCCTGTTTCAGCAGTGCATCGTCAGCTTGCGCGCGCGACGGCGGTTTCGCTTTCGGCGGCTGCACTTTCGGCGCCGGGCGGGACTTTATGTGTTTGGACCAAGCGGGCGGCAGTCGGTTGCTCATCATGTCTCGCTAGCAAAATGATCCGGGAGAATCCAGCCTGACGTGCCCGCCTGCCGCGGAACTTGCGCAGGCCAAGCCAGCAGGCTAGCAAGAAGGCCCCTTTTCGAACGAGCCTTTGCCATGCGCCCTCCCCTTACGCCGCTCATCGACGCGCTTCCCTCCACGGTACCGTTTGTCGGCCCGGAGGCGCAGGAGCGTGATCGCGGTCGCGCCTTTCGCGCCCGCATCGGCGCCAATGAGAGCAGCTTTGGCCCTTCCCCACGCGTCATTGCCCGTATGGCCGAGATTGCCGGCGACATGTGGATGTACTGCGACCCTGACAATCACGATTTGAAGGTAGCCGTGGCCCGGCATCTCGGTGTCGGCGCCGAAAACGTCGTCGTCGGCGAAGGCATAGACGGGCTGCTCAGCCTGGTTGCGCGCATGTATGTGGCGCCGGGCGATGCGGTGGTGACCTCGCTCGGCGCCTATCCGACCTTCAACTTTCATGTTGCCGGCGTCGGCGGCCGGCTGGTCGCAGTGCCCTACGAGAACGATCGGGAAAACCTCGACGGCCTGCTGGCGGCAGTGGCCAGGGAAAAGGCGCCACTGGTCTACCTGTCCAATCCGGACAATCCGATGGGCAGCTGGTGGGAAGCCGCCGAGCTCAGCCGCTTCATCGAAGCCTTGCCGGAGACCACAATGCTGGTGCTCGACGAAGCCTATGGCGAATTAGGGCCAGCCTCAGCGCTGCCGCCGATCGATGTGGCGCGGCCGAACGTCATCCGCGTGCGCACCTTTTCCAAGGCCTATGGGCTGGCCGGCATACGCTGCGGCTATGCGGTGGCCGAGGCCCAAGTGATTCGGGACTTCGAGAAGATCCGCAACCACTATGGCGTCAGCCGCATGGCGCAGATCGCCGGTGTCGAGGCGCTTGCCGATCAGGCCTGGCTGGATAGCGTGGTGGCGCGGGTCGCCGCCGGCCGCCGGCGTACCGCCGCAATAGCCGAAGCGAACGGGCTGAAGCCGCTGGCTTCGGCGACCAATTTCGTCACCATCGACTGCGGCCGCGACGGCGCTTTCGCACTAAAAGTGCTGCAGGCGCTGTTGTCACGCGACGTCTTCATCCGCAAGCCGATGGTGCCGGTTCTCGACCGCTGCATCCGGGTCAGTGTCGGCCTCGACCACGAGCTCGACATCTTTGCCGAGGAACTGCCTGGCGCACTGGCGGCAGCGCGGGGGAACTGAAGAGCGCAACGCCGGGATTCCAGTGCTGCCCGCTATTTCTCTCCGAGCACGCGCATGACGCGCTTCAAGGCGTCCGATAATTCGGCAGCCGCGTCATCGGCGAGGCCGGCCGTCAGCCGGGCGAGGTCGCGATCCGCCGCAGCCTGAAGCCAGGCGAGCTCAGCACTTCCGCGAGCGGTCAGCGACAGGATACGTCTGCGCTGATCGGCTGGGTCAGAGCGTGTCTCGGTCAGGCCAGCGGCGGCGAACCTCCTCAGGACGCGTGAGACATAGGCCGGATCGAGCCGGAGTTCGGCAGCGATTTCGGAGGCCGCCGGCCGGAGATCGAGGTGGAACGCCCGTGCAAGAAACCCTGCCTCACCGCCGCTATTGGCGACAGCGCGGGATCGGCCGCCCAATTCGAACAGCAGCCGCGCCTCGCCCAGCGTATAGGCGCTGTGCGTCAAGGTCAGGTCGAGCAGCCCGATCAGGCGCGTGTAGAAGCGATTGAAGCCACGTATCTCTGCGACAAGGGCATTCCGATCGGCCGGCATGTCGACCTCCTTCGGACGGACCGCTCCGTCAGGGCCATGATCACCTATTATTTGACTTAGTCAATCATTAATGGAGACGCCGCCTATCTCGCACGTGAAGCTGGCGGATAGCGACCGGAGAGAGACCTTCGATGCACGTTGCGCGGTTGAATTTGCACGGCGATGCGCCAGACTCGACTTAAAGGATGGAGAGCGCGATGACCGATCGTACGGTGCAGGTATGCATATACGGCAAGGTGCAAGGCGTCAGCTACCGGGTCTGGGCGCGGCGCGAGGCGTCGGCGCTTGGCCTTGCCGGGTGGGTGCGCAACGAAGTTGACGGCTCGGTGACAGCCTTGATCGCAGGGACCGGTGCGGCGGTCTCGACAATGATCGAACGGCTTTGGCAAGGACCGCCAGGGGCAGCAGTTTCGAAGGTCGATGTCGAGGAGATCGAGTCACGCAACATGTCCGCGGGTTTCAGGATTGTTGCCTAGCAAGGCATGATCCTGCTCATTCGCTTCCATCGCACAAATCTCCAGGGTGCAGATAGAGAAAACCTGAAACCATTGCCCTGCCCGGACATGCCTCGGTCCTTGAATTAATTGAACGTTTGTTTTATTGTCCGCGAAAAGGCGGCTTGTCATGGCGCGTACGACCGGTTCCGACGGAGAGAAGACCGAAGCTGCGGTCCGCGAGGCGGCGGTCAGCCTGATTGCGCGTCTCGGCTACGAGGCGATGTCGATGCGCCAGCTGGCGGCCGAGGTCGGCGTGCAGGCAGCGGCGCTGTACCGCTACTTCCCGACCAAGCAGGACCTTCTGTTCATGCTGATGAATGAGCATATGGAAGGCTTGATCGAGGCGTGGCGCGCAACACGCCCGGTCGGCGCCGATCCGGCAACGCGGCTTGCCGCTTATGTCGAAAACCACATCGCTTTCCATATCGAACGCCGCCACTCCACCCATGTCTCGAACATGGAGCTGCGCAGCCTGTCGCATGAAAAACTCACGCAGATCCTGCGCATGCGCACGGCCTACGAGAAGGAGCTGCGCGCCATCCTGCGCGACGGCGTCGAAGCGGGGTTATTCAGCATCGAAGACACCGGGCTCACCGCCATGGCGCTGATCCAGATGATGACCGGCGTCATCGTCTGGTTCCGGCCGGGCGAACGGCTGTCGATCGCCGAAGTCACCGCTACATATCTAGCAATGACAATGCGCCTTGTTGGAGCAAAGAGCGATGGCGCGTCAACGAGCTACGACGCCGCGCCTCTATTCGGGCGCGCATAGGACGCTCTAGCAACTTGATTTCGCGCATGATCCCGATTTCGGGATCGTGCGCCGGGAGGAACGGCATGTACACGCATACGCTCAACTTCGGGCTTGACGAAGACATCGAGGCGCTGCGCGACCTGGTGCGGCGCTTCGCCCAGGAAAAGATCGCACCGATCGCCGCCGAGATCGACCGCTCGAACGAATTCCCGGCACATCTGTGGGCGGAGCTCGGCGGGCTCGGCCTGCTCGGCATCACCGCCGATCCCGATTTCGGCGGCAGCGGCATGGGCTACCTCGCCCATGTCGTGGCGATGGAGGAGATTTCGCGCGCCTCGGCCTCGGTCGGCCTCTCCTACGGCGCCCATTCCAACCTCTGCGTCAACCAGATCAACCGCTGGGCGACGCAGGCGCAGAAGGAAAAATATCTGCCTTCGCTCTGCAGCGGCGAAAAGGTCGGCGCACTGGCGATGTCGGAATCGGGTGCCGGCTCCGATGTGGTGTCGCTCCGCCTGCGCGCCGAAAAGCGCAACGACCGCTATGTGCTCAACGGCACCAAAATGTGGATCACCAACGGGCCGGATGCCGAGACGCTGGTCGTCTACGCCAAGACCGATCCGGAACTCAATTCGCGCGGCATCACCGCTTTTATCGTCGAAAAGGCTTTTGCCGGTTTTTCCGTGGCCCAAAAGCTCGACAAGCTTGGCATGCGCGGCTCGAACACCGGCGAGCTGGTGTTCGAGGATGTCGAAGTGCCGTTCGACAATGTGCTGCACGAGGAAGGGCGCGGCGTCGAGGTGCTGATGTCGGGCCTCGACTACGAACGCGCCGTACTGGCCGGCGGCCCGATCGGGCTGATGGCTGCGTGCCTCGACGTGGCGATCCCTTACGTGCACGAACGCAGGCAGTTCGGCCAGCCGATCGGCGAGTTCCAGCTGGTGCAAGGCAAGCTAGCCGACATGTATGCGACGATGAGCGCGGCGCGCGCCTACGTCTATGCCGTGGCCGCCGCTTGCGATCGCGGTGAGACGGCCCGCAAGGATGCTGCCGGCTGTATTCTCTTCGCCGCCGAAAAGGCAACGCTGATGGCGCTCGACGCCATCCAGCTTTTGGGCGGCAACGGCTACATCAACGACTACCCGACCGGCCGGCTTTTGCGCGACGCCAAGCTCTACGAGATCGGCGCCGGCACCAGCGAAATCCGTCGCTGGCTGATCGGGCGGGAAATCATGGTGGAGGGCGCCTGATGGCGTCTTTTTGAGATTTTGCCAGAAGCCGCACGATGTGGCACACTTCGGAATATGTGCCACAACACAGGCGAGACGGACCATGGCTGGCAAAACGGGAAAGTCCGGATTTGACGAAGATCCGCAGGCACGGTTCGATGTCGGCGCTCGCCAACCACAGCTTCGTGCTCCGGCGAAACGCGAGCGTGTCAAGCTTGGCGAGGGCGGGCGCTTCGTCATTCCTGCCGCGATGCGCGAGGAGATGGGCGTGAAGCCTGGCGAGGACATGATCCTGCATGTCGAAAACGGCGAGCTGCGGGTAAGATCGTGGCTGCAGAATCTGCGACGCGTCCAGGCCGAATTGTCAGCGTTGAAACAGCCCGGTGAAAGCGTCGTCGACGAATTTCTGAAAGAGCGACGGGAAGAGCAGCGTCGAAGTGACAAGCGTCTCGACCGGCTTCACGCCGAAGGGACAACGGGAAAGCGGACGAAATGAAGCCCTACGTCATGGACAGTTCGGCGGCGCTCGCAATCCTGCTCAACGAGCAAGGCACCGACAATGCTTTGGGGTTCGCGCCGGACGCACAATGCAGTTCAGTCAATGCGGCCGAAATCATCGCCAAGCTGATCGACAAGGGACGCAGCATGGAACAGGCCGCGGACGACCTCGCCAGTCTCGGCATGCCGATCGCCGTTTTCGACGACGCGATGGGCATCGCCGCTGGGCAGCTTCGCCAATTGACGCGGCATCGCGGCTTGTCGCTGGGCGATCGGGCTTGCCTGGCGCTGGCAATTCGCGAGAATGCCATTGCCGTCACCGCTGATCGCGATTGGGGCGACCTCGATGTCGGCTGCAAGATCGAGCTGATCCGGTAGCGCCATGGCCGCCCTCACCTCTCAGATGTCGTCCGCCTCCGATGCCTTCCGCGCCAATGCCGAGCGCATGCGGGCGCTGGTCGCCGATATTGCTGAAAAAGCCGCCGCCATCGAGCGCGGTGGCTCGGAAGAGGCGCGTGAGCGGCACGTCTCCCGCGGCAAGCTCCTGCCGCGGCAACGCCTAGCCCAATTGCTCGATACAGGCTCGCCCTTCCTCGAAATCGGCCAGTTCGCGGCATGGTCGATGTATGGCGAGGACATCCCTTCGGCCGGCCTCATCGCCGGCATCGGCCGCGTCGAAGGCACCGAAGTGATGGTCGTCGTCAATGACGCCACGGTGAAGGGCGGCACCTATTATCCACTGACGGTGAAGAAGCATCTGCGTGCACAGGAGATCGCATTGCAGAACAATCTGCCTTGCGTCTATCTGGTCGACAGCGGCGGCGCCAATCTGCCCAACCAGGACGAGGTGTTTCCCGACCGCGATCATTTCGGCCGCATCTTCTACAACCAGGCCAACATGTCGGCCGCCGGCATTCCGCAGATCGCCTGCGTCATGGGTTCGTGCACGGCCGGCGGCGCCTATGTGCCTGCGATGTCGGACGAGACAATCATGGTGCGCAACCAGGCGACCATCTTTCTCGGCGGGCCGCCGCTGGTGAAGGCGGCCACCGGCGAGGACGTCACCGCCGAGGACCTCGGTGGCGCCGACGTGCACACAAGGCTTTCCGGCGTTGCCGACCACTATGCGCTCGACGACGAGCATGCGCTGGCCATATGCCGGCGTATCGTCAAAAACCTGAATCGGAACAAGACTGTAAGCCTTGCCTTACAGAAATCGATTCCGCCGCTTCACGATCCACATGAACTCTACGGCATCGTGCCGACGGATCTGCGCCAGCCCTACGACGTGCGCGAGGTAATCGCCCGCACCGTCGACGGTTCCGAGTTCGATGAGTTCAAGCAGAATTATGGCACCACGCTGGTCACCGGTTTCGCCCATCTCAGCGGCATGCCGGTCGGCATCGTCGCCAACAATGGCGTGCTGTTTTCGGAAAGCGCGCTGAAGGGCGCGCACTTCATAGAGCTGTGCTGCCAGCGCAAGATCCCGCTGATTTTCCTGCAGAACATCACCGGCTTCATGGTCGGGCGAAAATACGAGGCCGGCGGCATCGCCAGGGACGGCGCCAAGCTGGTCATGGCGGTCGCAACGGCCAAGGTGCCGAAGGTGACCGTGATCATCGGCGGCTCGTTCGGTGCCGGCAATTACGGCATGTGCGGACGCGCCTATTCGCCACGCTTCCTGTGGATGTGGCCGAATGCCCGCATTTCGGTGATGGGCGGCGAGCAGGCGGCAACGGTGCTGGCCGTGGTCAAGCGCGAAGGCATCGAGCGCAAGGGCGGGGAATGGAGCGCTGAGGAGGAAGCGAAATTCAAGAAGCCGATCCTGATGAAGTACGAGCACGAGGGACACCCGCTCTATTCGTCGGCAAGGCTCTGGGACGACGGCATCATCGACCCGGCCAAGACCCGCGAGGTGCTGGCGCTCAGCCTTTCGGCCGCGCTCAACGCCGAGATCGAGGAGACAAAATTCGGCGTGTTCAGGATGTGAGATGAGCGAAATCGGCCAGAGGATTCGCATTCAAACCGGCGACATCACGAAGCTGGCGGTCGATGCCATCGTCAACGCCGCCAATACCTCTCTTCTCGGAGGCGGCGGCGTCGACGGCGCTATCCACCGCGCGGCCGGCCCCGAGCTTGTGGCAGAATGCCGGACCTTGCATGGCTGCAAGGTCGGAGACGCAAAAATCACCAAGGGCTACAGGTTGCCCGCGCGCTACGTCATACATACGGTCGGGCCGGTCTGGCAAGGTGGCAGCAAAGGAGAAGCCGAACTGCTCGCCTCCTGCTATCGCCGGTCGCTCGAAATCGCCGCCGCAAAGGACTGCCGGACGGTGGCGTTTCCTGCGATCTCGACCGGGGCCTACCGCTATCCGAAAGATCAGGCGACGCAAATTGCTGTCGGGACCGTGAGCGCCTTCATCGGCCAGAACATCGTTCCGGAAACCGTCATTTTCTGCTGCTTCGACGAGCCGACGGCCGAATTGTATCAGCGGGTCGTCGCTGCACTCGGCAGGGTGTGACCCTGCGCGGGAGACAACCCACCACATCTCCAGACTATTTTTTGCTTCTCGATCTGGCCAGACGAAAGAATCACGGCTATTGATCATCGCAAATACCAATGGGGATTGGGCGAAGATGAGGCGGCGGGTTTTTCAGAGAACAACTGTGCATATACTTGCGGGATTGCTTATATTAGCAATGCCTGGCATCTGTGCAGCGGAGTCGCTGGCGGGAAGCAAGGGCGAGACCCGTTTCTATCCCTATTTGCCGCAGAGCCCGAAGGATCCGTGTACCAGGGCCTACAAGGCCTATGTAGCGGCCGGCGGCCATTCAGCCTATGCAACCACTCCGTATTCCCGGGTGCGTTTTCTGTACATCATCTGCGGCTCGCGCTTGAATGCACCGTCACAGCAAGCTGCCGAAGAATTGGCGTTGAAATCCTGTCAGGCCGCCCGCAACAGTTACAGAGTTACAACAGGCGGCGGCTGCGAAATCGCTGCCTCCAAGTAGGCGAATATATTTCAGTGTTTGGGGTTCAAATGGGTTTGGCAATGAAATCTTTATCAATCAAGCGAGCAACCATGTCGGTACTTGCACTGCTTGTGGCCTCTGCACCGAATGTCGGCGCCGCCGAATCGCTGGCGGGAAGCAAGGGCGACAGCCGCTTTCCGGTCTATTTTGCACCGGGTACAATCGGAGGCTGCGGCAAGAATTACAAGGACTATGTGGCGGCTGGCGGTCACTCGGCCTATGCGATGACGCCATTCAACTGGGCAACCGAATTCACTATTTGCGGTGCTTATCTGAATGCAACATCCCAGAAGGCTGCGGAGGCGCTGGCGTTGAAATCCTGCCAGTCCGCGCGCAGCAAGTACAAGGTCACGACTGCAGGGGCCTGCGCCATAGCTGCCTCCAAATAGACCGACACTCGTCGGCCTTCGACGTATTCAATGGGTGGAAAAATGAAATCTATAAGCGTCAAAACAAGCAGTCTTCTCGCTGATAACCGGGTTGCTTCTAATCTCGAGCCCCAATGTCGGCGCGGCGGAATCGCTGGCTGGAAGCAAGGGCGACGTCCGCTTCTACCCGTATTTTCCGGCGACCGCGGATCGGCCATGCACCAAGGCATATAAGGCCTATGTGGCGGCCAGCGGCCATTCAGCTTATGCGACCACTCCGTATTCCCGGGTGCGTTCGTTGTACATCCTGTGCGGCTCGCGCTTGAATGCGCCCTCGCAAAAGGCTGCCGAGGATATGGCGATGAAATCCTGCCAGGTCACCCGCGACCGTTACAGGGTCACGACCGGGGGAGCTTGCGAAATGGCGGCCTCAAAGTAGGCAGGCCTCGCTTGCCTACCCTTTGACCGCCAGACTACAAAGCAGGGCATTGCCGCAGTTCGCGTGACGAGAATTCGCGCCGTTGGCGGCAGCTCTGCCTGTGGAGGCCCGATGTTCGCCAAGATCCTGATCGCCAACCGTGGCGAGATCGCCTGCCGGGTGATCCGCACGGCACGCAGGATGGGTGTGCGCAGCGTCGCCGTCTATTCCGACGCCGACGATCGCGCCTTGCATGTCGAAATGGCCGACGAAGCGGTGCATATCGGCGCCTCTCCCGCCAACGAAAGCTATCTGCGCGGCGACAAGATCATTGCGGCGGCCTTGGCCAAAGGTGCCGAGGCCATCCATCCGGGCTACGGCTTTCTTTCGGAAAACCCTGATTTCGTCGACCAGGTGGTCGCGGCGGGGCTGATCTTCATTGGCCCGTCGGCGGCCTCGATCCGCGCCATGGGACTGAAGGACGCGGCCAAGCGGCTGATGGAAAAGGCCGGCGTGCCTGTCGTTCCGGGCTACCATGGCGAAGCGCAGGAGATCGTGTTGCTCGCCTCCAAGGCGCGCGAGATAGGCTACCCCGTACTGATCAAGGCGCGCGCCGGCGGCGGCGGCAAAGGCATGCGGCGCGTCGAGCATCCCGATGATTTTTCGGAAGCACTGTCGGGCGCGCGGCGCGAGGCGAAAGCCGCGTTCGGTGACGACCGCGTCTTGGTGGAAAAATATGTCGACAAGCCTCGCCACATCGAAGTGCAGGTGTTTGGTGACAATTTCGGCAACGCCGTGCATCTTCACGAACGTGACTGCTCGGCACAGCGCCGCCACCAGAAGGTGATCGAGGAGGCGCCTGCCCCGGGCATGACGCCGGCACTGCGCAAGGCGATGACCGAGGCGGCGGTGAAAGCCGCCAAGGCAATCCACTATTCCGGCGCCGGTACCATCGAGTTCATCGTCGATGCCTCGCAAGGTCTGAAGGCCGACCGTTTCTGGTTCATGGAAATGAACACCCGCCTGCAGGTCGAGCACCCCGTCACCGAAATGGTCACCGGCATCGACCTGGTCGAGTGGCAGTTGCGGGTAGCCTCCGGCGAAAAACTGCCGAAGACGCAGAGCGAGATCGCGCTCTCCGGCCACGCCTTCGAGGCGCGTATCTATGCCGAGGACGCGGCAAGAGGGTTTTTGCCGGCGACCGGCACCTTGCACCATTTGAAATTTCCGCAGCCGGCACCGGAGGGTGCGACCATGCGCATCGAAACCGGTGTGCGCGCCGGCGATGCGATTTCGCCGTTTTACGACCCGATGATCGCCAAGCTGATCATCCACGGCAAGGACAGACGGGCAGCGCTCACAGCGCTTGGCGCAGCGCTGTCGCAGACCGAAATCGCCGGCTCAACGGTCAACACTGGCTTTCTTGCCGCGCTGGTCGCTGATGCGGATTTTGCGGCGGGCGATGTCGATACCGGCCTGATCGCTAGGCATCAGCAGGCGTTGACGGCGGTTCCGCCGCCGGGCGGTGAGACGATTGCCGCCGCGGCACTTGCCGCGTCCGGTGCGCGCGACTTGCCGTCCTCGGACGATCCCTGGTTGTCGCTGGCCGGCTATGCGCATTTCCACGCTGTAGTGCGGCGCATGCTGCTGAAGTTTGGCGAGCAGGAGATCGGCGCGCGCGTGTCGGTGCGGCCGGACGGGCGGTTCGAGGTGGCGCTGGATGCGCCCTATGACAGCGCCAATTCGCGTGATCTCCGCGCGGCGCCTCGCCTCGCCCGCTGGCCGGGCCACGTCACGGTCTTCGATGGTGCAATCGGCTACGGTTTTGCTGTGCCGGATCCGCTGGCCCGAGCCGACGAAGCCGCCGCCGCTTCCGGCAGCCTGCGCGCGCCAATGCCCGGCCTGGTCAAATTGGTGCGTGCAGCCAGAGGCGAGTCCGTGATCAAGGGCCAGCCGCTGCTGATCCTGGAGGCGATGAAGATGGAGCACACCATTGCCGCGCCCCATGACGGGGTTATCGCCGAGATTGCTGCCGAAGGCGCGCAGGTAACCGACGGCACCGTGCTGGTTCGCTTTGCCGAGGAACCTCAGTTGACTGCTGTTTCCCTATCCACGAAGTGATCTCGAACGCGGCACAAAGGCGTCGCCAAAAACAACATGGCCGGGTTTGACCCCGGCCATGTTCAATTACAGCAGCGCGTCTTGCGGCGCCGCGGCCATCACGGCTGGATCGGCGCGTATTTGCCGTCGTGCCACTGGTTGATGTCGTAGCTGGCGTTTTTGAGGTCGCCCTTCTCGTCGAAGGTGACTGACCCGACAACCGTGCTGATCGGCTGGCCGTTCTTCAACGCTTCGGCGACTTTTGCCGGATCGTCGCTGCTGGCGCGTTTGATGCCTTCGGCGAAGGCCTGGATCACCGCATAGGAAAACAGCGTGAAGCCCTCCGGCACGAAGCCGCCGGCCTTGATCTTGGCGATGGCTTCCTTGGCTTCGGGCTTCGCCTGCGGATCCGACGGGAAGACGAACATGGTGCCTTCGCCGGCCGGACCGGCAACCTGCCAGAATTCCGGCGAAGCGATCGAGTCCGGCATGATCAACTGGAACTTGAGGTTCTGCTCCGCCGACTGGCGCAGGATCAGGCCGGCTTCGGGGTGATAGCCGCCGAAATAGACGACGTCGGCTTTCAGCTCCTTGAGCTTGGTAACAAGAGCGGAATAGTCCTTCTCGCCGGCGTTGATGCCCTCGTAGAGGATCTCTTTGAGACCGTTCTGGTTCATCGTTGCCTTGACGGCATCGGCCACGCCCTGCCCATAGGCGCTCTTGTCGTGCATGATGACGACGTTCTTGCCGGCATATTTCTTGGCGATCCAGGGACCGATGAAAGCGCCCTGCGCATCGTCGCGCGTATAGAGGCGCATGATCGTCGGCCAGCCGGCTTTCGCCGCTGCGTCGGTCAACACCGGGTTCGAGGAAGCCGGACTCATCATCAGCGCACCGGCTTCGGCGTAGACAGCGGAGGCCGGGATGCTGGAGCCCGAGCAGGCGTGGCCATCGATGAACTTGACACCGTTGGCGATGATGCGGTTGGCGACCGAAACCGCCTGCTTCGGATCGCACTGGTCATCCTCGACGTCGAGCTTGATCTGGCGGCCGTCGACGCCGCCCGCCGCGTTGATCGCGTCGGCGGCGGCTTGCGCGCCTTGCTTAAACTGATCGCCGATGGTGGCAAGCTGACCGGTCATCGGTCCGACCACCGAAAAGGTGATGTCGTCGGCGAAGGCGACCGGCGCGGTCATCATCAGGCCAAATATGGCGGCGCTCAAAATACTGAATTTCTTCATGGTGACACAACTCCTCCATTCTCGCGCGACCATCCCGGCCGCGCCTCTTCCAGAGTGGCGGGAGAATTTCATCCTTCACCGGGGCTGTCTAGACGCATCGTCGGCACTCGATTGGGCCTGCAACACGCAGTCCCAAAGACAAAGCCGCGCCAGCCTTGTTCCGGCCGGTCGCGGCTTTTGCCATGAGCTTCCCAACGCATCGGCGCCAGGACCCGCTCGCCTTCCCTGCCTATTGCACAGCTTGCCGCCGTGTTCTTGATCTTGTTGGCTCAGCCGTCTTGCGCGGCCTCGATTTTTCGAGCCCGGCCCTCTGCGCGGCCTTGACCCGAAGCGTCCCTGTTGTGAGGTCAGTACCCTTGTGAAGTCGATGCCGGCGAATTCAGTGCATCGTCATCCATTCGCGAGCTTCGCGCAGCGCCTTGGCGATCTCGACCTTCGACATGGCGGCAGACAATTCGGAGCGCAGTTCCGCGGCGCGGGCCGAACCCTTGATCGCGGCGATGTTGAACCATTTGTGGGCGGCGACGACATCGGTCTCGCAATCGCGGCCAGTCGCATACATCATGCCCAACTCGAAAAGAATATCGGCCTGGGCAGTTGCCCCCATGGCGCCGAAGCCGGCTTCAAGCATTTCAAAACGTGCCATTTCAAATCCCCTGTTCTGGCTCCCGAGAGCTGTCTCCGTCTGTCCCTCGGTGTCCTTGATTACCGTCGGGGGCGGCCGCTCTTTCGATGCTTTCGAGAATGCCCCGGAGGCTTGAATCCGTCGTTAAATGGCGTGCTTAATTTGAGGAAAACAAAGCTAAAACAAGAGGTAAACGCGAAAATTCGTTAAGGATACAAAGCCAGCAATCGCGCCGGTTTGCACAAGATTTGAAGAAAACTTGCGAGGCGCGGATCAAGACTCCGCTAACCACAGAAGACAAAGACGTGTGCGGCCCGTTTCATTTTTCGCCGGCGCGGCCGTTCGGGAGCGGGCAAAAACCCGCACCCTTCCGTCGCGGCACCGCTTTTGTTTTTCCGGGAGCTGGACTAGCTTACGTTTGCGTAAGGGGCAGACACCCGGGACGGAGCCCGATTGGACTTACCTGAGGGAGGAAAGACATGTTTCGGCAAGTGAGCCTGGCCCTCGCGGCCGCAATAATGATGACCGGCGCGGCGTGGGCCGATCCGATCGAAGGCAATTGGAAAACGCAAGCCGGATCGACTGCCGCCATTTCGGGTGGCGGCGGGGCATTTTCGATTACGCTCAAATCCGGCAAATTTGCCGGCAAGAACATCGGTTCACTGAAGGTTGCCGGCGACAACAAATATGCCGGCACCATAACCGACCCGGAAACCGACAAGACCTATTCGGGCAAGGCTTCGCTTTCCGGCAGTTCGCTCAAGATGAGCGGCTGCGTGCTCGGCGGGCTGATCTGCAAGAGCCAGACCTGGCACAAGCTCTGATCGTGCCCTTCCTGCCGGGGTGAGCGGGGCCAATCGGCCCCGTTTTCATGTTATCGGTCTCGCAGCCATGGCGTCGCCATGGGTCGCTGCACTCAAAGCGGACCCTGTCAGAGATCATCAACCATTTTTGAACCGCAGATGAACGCCGGGATCAGAGCCGGTTCAGCCGGGGCAAGGCATTGTCATGCGTGTTGAAGGAGACACCGCGCAATGCTTGCCCGCCGCTTCACCATCGTCTGCCTGCTGATGAGCCTGTTCGGCATGTTGTTCGCCGTCCTTGTCGCCGAAGCCGGCCGGCCGTCCCGCTCCTGGGACGTCGCCAGTTCCTGCCGACTCGGTTGCTTGAACCATCTTCACCACTGAAACGACAAAGAGCTGAACCTTTAGAGAAAAGCAAAACGCCAATGAACCGCCTCGCCGCCAACACCCTCAAGACGCTTCGGCTGCTGCCGCGCGCGGCGCTCATCCTGACTGTTCTTTCGGTACCGGTACTGGCCGTGCCGACAATGCGCACCAATGCCGGCTCGACGATCGAGGCGCCTGCGTTGAGGAAGTCAGGCCTCGGCTTTGTGCTGCTGGTTAGCCTGCAGCGCGGTTAGCAGACCGAAAAACGCCGCCAGCGCGTATTGAGGCCGCCTTACCCCCTCCCAACCGCGCGTCCAACTCTCTATATTGGGTCATGGAAAAGCGAATCTATCCCCAAGCCATTGAATCGGTGGTCACGCCGGAGCCGTTTGGCCGGCAGAGCTTCAACGACGCCAAGAAGGCCGTCGCGGCCCTACAGGTGCTTTACGACCGCAACACCAAGTTCCTGCGCGATTCATTTGCCGCGCTCGCCGCGGGCGGCGACAACAACAAACGCTACCGGGCTTTCTATCCGGAGATCGGCGTCACCACGAGTTCCTTCACGCAAATCGACTCGCGGCAGGCCTATGGCCACATGCCGACGCCGGGGCATTTCTCAACCACCGTCACCCAGCCTGCTCTTTTCGAAAGCTACCTCACCGAACAGCTTCGGCTGATCATGCGCAACCACGGCGTTCCCGTCACGGTTTCGGAATCGACCACTCCCATCCCGCTGCATTTCGCCTTCCTCGAAGGCACGCATGTCGACGGCACTGCTGCCGAGCGCATCAAACGGCCGATCCGTGACCTGTTCGACGTGCCGGATCTCGACGGCACCGACGACCAGATCGCCAACGGCACGTTCGAAGTGGCATTGGGCGAGGCACGGCCGCTGGCGCCGTTCACCGCGCAACGGATCGACTATTCGCTGCACCGGATGTCGCATTATACGGCGACCAGTCCCCAGCATTTCCAGAACTTCGTGCTGTTCACCAACTACCAGTTCTACATCGACGAATTCGTCGCCCGTGCACGCGAATTGATGGCCAATGGCGGTGGCGGATATGTCGAGTTCGTCGAGCCGGGCAACATCGTGACCAAAGCAGGGGACGGTGCGCCCGGTGAGGGTGCTGCGCCCCCTCGCCTGCCGCAGATGCCGGCCTATCATCTGAAGAAGCCGAATCATGGTGGCATCACCATGGTCAATATCGGCGTTGGGCCTTCCAACGCCAAGACGATCACTGACCATATTGCGGTGCTCCGGCCGCATGCCTGGGTGATGCTCGGCCATTGCGCCGGCCTGCGCAACACGCAGGCGCTCGGGGATTATGTGCTGGCCCATGCCTATGTACGAGAAGACCATGTCCTCGACGACGATCTTCCGGTCTGGGTGCCGATCCCGCCGCTAGCCGAAATCCAGGTGGCTCTGCAGGAAGCGGTCGCCGAGATCACCGGGCTTTCCGGATATGATCTCAAGCGCATCATGCGCACTGGCACCGTCGCCACTATCGACAACCGCAATTGGGAGCTGCGCGACCAGCGCGGGCCGGTCCAGCGGCTGTCGCAGTCACGGGCGATCGCGCTCGACATGGAATCGGCGACGATCGCCGCCAACGGCTTCCGCTTCCGGGTGCCCTATGGCACGCTGCTTTGCGTATCCGACAAGCCGCTGCATGGCGAATTAAAGTTGCCGGGCATGGCGACCGAGTTCTACAAGCGGCAAGTAGCGCAGCACCTGACCATCGGCATCAGGGCGATGGAGAAGCTGGCTGAAATGCCGATGGACCGACTGCATTCGCGCAAACTCAGGAGCTTTTCGGAAACTGCCTTCCAGTAAATGCCGAATCGCATGTGTCTGTCCAGGTCAGGACATTTCGTCATCTTGATTGAGCCGCACTTCTGCCGATAGACAAGGCGATGGCACGTGTTCGGGACATGACGGTTGCGCCGGCATTCGTCGCAATGCTTGCACTCTCGGCCGCGCTGGTGGCCGGGTTCTTCGGATCGCTGCATCCGGCCCTCGATTCCTTTGCTCATTTCCGCGTCCATTTTTCGGTGCTGATGGCGCTTTGCGCGCTGCCGCTGCTCGCCACCTCGTTTCGCCTGCAGGCCGCGGCCGCATTGCTGTTTGCGATAGCCTCCTTTGTCACCACGTCGAATGCCTTGCCGCTTTCGCGGCTATGGCAGGTGCAGGCCGCCTACGAAGCCAAACCCGGTGACGAGCCAGTCTACCGCCTGCTGCAGATGAACCTCAGGTTCAACAATCCAACGCCTGAGCAGGTGCTGTCGCTGATCGGCCGGACCCAGCCTGATGTGATCACCCTCGACGAGGTGTCCGAGATGTGGAAGGCAAAGCTTGGGCTGCTATCCGGCGCCTATCCCCACCGGATCCTCTGCCCATATCCCAATGGCGTGTTCGGCGTTGCGCTGCTGTCCAGACGACCGTTTGCCATAGGCACGGAGCCGCACTGCGACAGCCGCGGCGCGATGGCGATCGCCACGGTCGATTTCGGCGGAACCGACGTCGATGTCGCCGCCATCCACCTCACCTGGCCATGGCCGCACAACCAATCACGGCAGATTGGAGGGTTGTCTGGCGAAATCGCCTCGCTTGGCGAGACGTCAATCCTGGCAGGCGACTGCAACGCAGCGCCATGGAGCGCCGCCGTCCGGCGCGTCGCATCGCTTGGCAAGCTGACTGTAATGCCGTCGGTCGGGCCGACCTGGCTCTACAGAAGGCTGCCGGATTTCCTGCGCTTCGCCGGACTGCCGATCGACCAGGTTTTCAGCAAGGGCGCCATCGTTATCCGTTCGGCGTCGACCCTTGAGGACACCGGCTCAGACCATCTGCCGATGCTGGTGGAGTTTTCGCTACGGTCGGATGAACAAAAGCCGCTCGACGAGCACCAGACGGCGACCGCGCTTGCGGCGCTGCCTGGCGGGACGCGAAGCTGAAAATCCGCAGTCCAATCTCGACCTGGCTTATTACTGGCCCACAAAAGCGCGGATGAGGTGCTCGACAGGGCCGCCGTCGCGATGCTCGTGCGCATCGAAGGCGATCTGCTTTGCCTCGTATTCGGCATAGATGGCATTGATCCGGCGCTTTGCCTCGCGACGTGCATCGAAACAGTGCGGGTCATCACCGACTGTCAGCCCTCGAAGCGACTTTTCGGTGGCCCGCATCATCTGTCTGGCGATGCGGCCATGGGTCTCTTCATGGGCGCGGACGCCAGCGAAGAACCGCTTCCAGCGCTTCTGCAGCGCAGGCGACGTGGCTGAGACTAGTTTGGGATAGGTATAGAAGAGATTGAGCGTCCCGTTGGCCTGGCGCAGGCGGCAGACGCCGTTTTCCCGATGGGCGTCGAAGGTCCAATCATCGACGCTGTAGCCGGTCTGCGCGATGGCGTGGGTCATGAAGCCGTGCTTCGGCCCACTGCGATCCATGGCCTCGATCAGGGCCGCGCCGGTGGTTCCGGCAATGCTGTAAGTTCGTGTCTTGACCAGCACCTTAGTGCCGGCCAAGGCTGCAGGGGCGCACAATGCCCCGATCGCCACAACGCTCGTCAGAACTGCCAGGCGCATTTTTCCTTCCTCCCTGTCGCCGCAGAAAGGAAACACAGGCAGGCGGTTTATTCAACAATCCTACGGTTGCGCTGCTCCTCATCTTGTTTAGTCCGGAGCAAACCTTGTGACTTACATGTTCTGGTAGACCGGGCCCTCGCCGCCCTGTGGCGGCACCCAATTTATGTTCTGGTTCGGGTCCTTGATATCGCAAGTCTTGCAGTGCACGCAGTTCTGCGCGTTGATGACGAAGCGCACATCCTTGGCCGCAGGATCGGCGGCGGCATTGCCATCCTTGTCGACCCATTCGTAGACGCTGGCCGGGCAGTAACGCGTCGAGGGTCCCGCATAGACGTCATGCTCAGAGCGCTTCTGCAGGTCCATGTCGGCGACGAGCAGATGCACCGGCTCGTTCTCCTCGTGGTTGGTGTTGGACAGGAACACCGACGACAGCCGGTCGAAGGTCAGCACCCCGTCCGGCTTCGGGTAGGCGATCTTCTGGTGCGCGGCGGCCGGTTCCAGCGTGGCATAGTCGGCCCTGCCGTGCTTCATCGTGCCGAAGGGCGAGAAGCCGAACAGCGTGTTCAGCCACATGTCGAGGCCGCCAAGGCCGACGCCGACAATGGTGCCGAAGCGCGACCATAGCGGCTTGACGTTGCGCACTTTCTTCAGGTCCTTGCCGATATCGGTGGCGCGCCAGGTGGCCTCGTAGGAGGCCAGCTCGTCATTGGTGCGGCCGGCGGCTATCGCATCACAGACATGCTCGGCCGCCAGCATTCCGGAGAGCACGGCATTGTGCGAGCCCTTGATGCGCGGCACGTTGACGAAGCCGGCCGCGCAGCCGATCAGCGCACCGCCGGGGAAGGACAGTTTCGGCACCGACTGCCAGCCGCCTTCGGTGATGGCGCGGGCACCATAGCCCAGCCGCTTGGCACCCTCGAAGGTGCCGCGGATCGCCGGATGGGTCTTGAAGCGCTGGAACTCGTCAAAGGGCGACAGATAGGGGTTCTTGTAGTTCAGGTGAACGACGAAGCCGACTGCCACCTGGTTGTCCTCGAGATGGTAGAGGAAGGAGCCGCCGCCGGTCTTCAAATCGAGCGGCCAGCCGAAGGAATGCTGGACAAGGCCCGGCCGGTGGTTTTCCGGTTTGATCTGCCAGAGTTCCTTGAGGCCGATGCCGTATTTTCCAGGCTCACGACCGTCGGAAAGGTGGTGTTTGGCGATCAGTTGCTTGGCCAGCGAGCCGCGCGCGCCCTCGCCGATCAAGACATATTTGCCCATCAGCGCCATGCCCGGCGCAAAGCCCGGACCGTGCGTGCCGTCCTTCTCGACCCCCATGTCGCCGGTGACGACGCCGGTGACCGCACCGCCCCCGTTGTAGAGCAGGCCGACCGCAGCAAAGCCCGGATAGATCTCGACGCCCAGCGCCTCGGCCTTGGTCGCCAGCCAGCGGCAGACATTGCCGAGCGAGACGATGTAGTTGCCGTGATTGTTCATCAGCGGCGGCATCAGGATATTGGGCAGACGGAACGAACCGGCGGGGCCGAGAACCAGGAAATGGTCGTCGGTGACCGGTGTCCTGAAGGGATGACCCTCCTCTTCGCGCCAGCCGGGCAGCAGCCGGTCGATGCCGATCGGATCGACGACGGCGCCGGACAGGATGTGCGCGCCGACTTCGCCGCCCTTTTCCAGCACGACGACGGAAAGCTCGGGATTGACCTGCTTGAGACGGATCGCGGCGGCGAGGCCGGCCGGGCCGGCGCCGACGATGACCACGTCGAATTCCATGCTTTCGCGTTCGATATCGCTCATCGATCCCTCACTGGCTCGCTATTCCCGGCATCTTGCTGGCTCACGCGCTGCATAGCGCATCAAATAGCGACGGGAAACCGGCGCGGACGTGACAATACCGATTTCGTCAAAAAGTCGCGTCCTGCCGCACAGATTCGCGGTGACGAGCATCAATCTTCAATCCTATTCGGTTTGCACAGATATGTCGCACTGATGTTTTTAATTGTTCGACGGCTTGCTTATCGGCCATACTTCCCGCCATGCGCATATTCGGGCCGGCTGGCTTTTCATCGACGCGCTTTTTTTTCACGCCCGGCCGGTTTTGCCGTGCGGCGCTCTTGGCGCTTCTGCCACTGACGGCCCTCGATGCCCGTGCCGAGCAGCAACTGGTCTGGGCGACCGGCGCCTATTCCTTTTCCGACGAGCGCGGCGGTTTCCGCATCACCGGGGCTTCCGGCATCGGCACGAAGGAGGATCCGCTGGTCATCACCGAAGAGCTGAATTCAGCGACGCCGGTAACGCTGGCTATTCGCACGACAAGGCCGATCCAGCCGTTCGGCAAGGCGGGAGACTTCGCCAATGGTCTGATGTATATGCGCATCGACGTGCTCAACAATAGCGGCCAAGCCTGGGTCGAGTTCCAGTTCGAACTCCAGGAGATCCTCGACCAGCCGAGCGTGTTCGGCGACGGCCTGTCGTTCGACCAGCGCAACAAAACGCCCGAAAATATCTGGTCGAGCAGCTACGCCGATTTCGACCGCAATTTCGAACCGTATGACCGCCTGCTGTTCAAGAACGGCAAGATCGACCCGCTGAAGACCGCCAGCTTCTATTTCCTGATCACCGACTACACGCCGCGCTGGACGTTCTATCTTGTGCAGGATCCGCGCATACCGTCGAGCTGAACTTGCAAATTCAAGCTCCGCGGCCGAATGTGAAACCATGACTGCCGCCCCCCACACTAGCCGAGCCGATCTCGCCGAGCTGCTGGCCTTCTACGCCAGCGCCGGCGTCGACGAGGCACTTGAAGAACAGCCGGTAAACAGGTTTGCAGAAGCCAGGCCGCCCGAGCGGGTGCCTGCGGCGGCCGCTCTGCCGGCCGGTGAAAATGCATCGCCTCATCGCTCGACGAGCGTGTCGCGCGCCGAAATGGGCGAGAGACCGAATACGGCACCGGCAGTGCGAACGTCCGCGGCCATGTCAACGGTGCCCGACGAGGCGCAGGCGGCATTGGCGCGGCAACTGGCGAGATCGGCGGCAAGCCTCGACGAGCTTCGCCAGCACATGGCGGCATTCAACGGCTGCAATCTTAAATTCACCGCCAAGAACCTGGTGTTCGCCGACGGCAATCCGACTGCCGCGGTGATGCTGGTCGGCGAAGCACCGGGCCGCGACGAGGACATAGAGGGCTTGCCGTTCGTCGGCCGCTCGGGCCGGCTGCTCGACCGCATGCTGGCCGCGATCGGTCTTGACCGGACATCTGCCTACATCGCCAACGTGATTCCCTGGCGGCCGCCGGGCAACCGCACGCCGACGCCGCACGAGACCGAGATCTGCCGGCCGTTCATCGAGCGGCAGATCGAACTGGTCAATCCGAAGGTGCTGGTCAATCTCGGCGGCCCGTCGGCAAAGACCCTGCTCAACACCTCCGAAGGCATATTGCGGCTGCGCGGCAACTGGCGCGTCCACATGACCCCGTCTGGCGTCGCCATTCCCGCCATGCCGACCCTGCATCCGGCCTATTTGTTGAGAACGCCGGCGCACAAGAAGCTGGCGTGGCGGGATTTCCTCGAAGTGAAGGCGAAGTTGCGGGCACTTGGGTAACGGTGCAGAACGCGTCTTCCGTCCTCCCCTTGCGAGGAAGGAAGGCGGCATCATGACCTAGCAGGTAATTGAAATGCCCCCACTTCCGGCCTAGTCATCTCGTGATGACAGCAGCCCAGATTTCCGCCGGCAGTCTCATTCGCGAATGGCGTACACGCCGGCGCATGAGCCAGCTCGACCTTGCTATGGAGGCCGAGATCTCGCAGCGGCATCTGAGTTTCGTGGAAAGCGGCCGCGCCGCACCCTCGCGTGATATGGTGTTGCATCTGGCAGAGCAGCTCTCGATCCCGCTCAGGCAGCGCAACCAGCTGCTGCTGGCCGCCGGCTTTGCCCCGAGCTTCAGCGAACGACCACTTGACGATGCCTCGATGGCACCGGCGATGGCGGCGGTCGAGACCGTGCTCAAGGCGCACGAGCCGTTCCCGGCGCTTGCCGTGGACCGGCATTGGAACCTGGTGTCGGCGAACGTCGCCATCGGCCCGTTCCTCGCCAATGTCGCCGACGCCTCCCTGCTGAAGCCGCCGGTCAACGTGTTGCGCCTCAGCCTGCATCCCGGCGGCATCGCGCCGCGCATCGTCAACCTTGCGGAATGGCGGACGCATCTTCTGGAGCGGCTGAAGCGGCAGAACGACGCTGCCGCCGATCCGGTTCTGGTCGAGCTCGAGCGCGAGCTTCGGGCCTATCCGTCCGGCCTTAGAAGCAGCCGGCCGGCGCCGGTCGAACCGAACGCGATTGTCCATCCGCTCAAGCTTGCCCATGGCGACGCGGTGCTGTCGTTCATCAGCACCATCACCGTGTTCGGCACGCCGCTCGACGTGACGCTGTCGGAGCTGGCGATCGAATCTTTTTTCCCCGCCGACGAGCAGACGCGGGCGGTGCTGATGTGGCTGGCGAAAGAGCGGACCGATGCAGCGGGCTGATCACCCTTCCGGCGCGACGGCCTTGCGGGTGCGGGTGCGTTCGAGACCCAGCTGGCGCTCGCGCCAGATGATGAAAATCCCCGCCGCAACCACGATCATGCCGCCGACCAGCATGTTGATCGTGGCGACGTCGCCAAAGACCAGATAGCCGACGACGACGCCGAGGATCATCGAAGTGTATTCGAAAGGTGCTACGACGGAAGCCTCGGCATGGCGATAGGCCGAGGTCATCAGGATCTGGCCAAGCCCGCCGCAAAAACCCGCGGCAATCAGAAGCACCGCCTGTGCTGGCGTCAGCGCCTGCCAGCCGAATGGCAACGAAAGCAGCGCCATGACGCTCGCGGTTACCGAAAACCACAGCACGATGGTCGCCGTCCGCTCGCTCTGGACGAGGTTGCGAACCAGGAGCATGGCGATGGCCGAGATCGCCGCGGCTATGAGGGCGGCGATGACGCCAAGCACCTCCTGATCGCCAAGGGCAGCGCCCGAACTGAGCAGCGTCAGTTCCGGCCACGAGATGATCAGCACCCCGACCAGGCCGACGGCAACCGCACTCCAGCGATAGATGCGGATGGCTTCGCCGAGGAAGATCGAACTGAACACCACGACCAGCAGCGGCTGCGCGTAGTTCAGTGTGATCGCCTCCGGCAGCGGCAGCCGCGTCAGCGCGAAGAAGCCGAGCCCCATGGCACAGACACCGACGACGCCGCGCGCAATGTGGTTGAGCGGGCGCTTTGTCGAAAAGGCGGTTCCGAGTTTTCCCTGGAAGGCGAGGAAGGCGATGATCGGAAAAATGGCAAAGAAGGAGCGGAAGAAGACGATCTGGCCCGCCGGCACGGTGCCTGCCGCCTTGATGCAGGACGACATGCCGACGAAGACCGCCACCGATACGATCTTGAGCAAGATCCCGGTCAGCGTGCTGTGCTCGCCTGCAAGGTCGCCGGCTGCAAGCACTGGCAAATCCGGTCTGGCTGTCACGCCCCTTTTGCTTCCTCGATCGCCGCCCAGATGCACGCCGGCGTTGGCGGCATGTCGATATGCCTGATGCCGTAGGTGCGGTAGAGCGCGTCGGTCACCGCATTGAGCGCGGCAGGCGTCGACCCGATCGTACCCGCCTCCCGCGCGCCCTTGATGAAGGCCATATCCTCACGACGCAACACAGAGGCGCCCGTTCCGAATTTCGGCGTGACGACGGTCATGGAAGCCTCGCGATGATGCTTGGGAAATGATCGCGTGAAATAGACGTCGCTGCAGTTTTGTCGAGGGAACGTTTCGTGTAAAGAGCGCAGACTTCAAATTATTTGGACCAGCGGACCCGCCCGCCGCTCCCGGATCGACAGGAAAAATCAAGGAATGCGCACAGATACCGGCCAGGTCTTCAAGCTCGAAGACTATCGCCCCAGTGATTATCTCATTCCGGAAACCAGCCTGACTTTCCGCCTTTCGCCTGAAGCAACGCATGTGACCGCCGTGCTGACGGTCGAACGCCGCGACGGGATTGCGGCGTCGGTGCCACTGGTGCTGGATGGCGACGGGCTGACGCTCCGCAGCATCGCCATCGACGGCCAGGAACCGAGCCCTGCGGATTTTCTCGCCACGCCCGATCAACTGACAATCATCAGCCCCCCTGCGACAAGGTGCTTCCAGCTGAGAATTGAAACCGTGTTGGCGCCAGCGCAGAACGAAGCGCTAATGGGCCTCTATCGCTCGAGCGACGTCTATTGCACACAATGCGAGGCCGAAGGCTTTCGCCGCATCACTTATTTCCTCGACCGTCCCGACATCCTGTCGGTCTATTCGGTCCGCATCGAAGCTCAGCGCCGTGAGGCGCCGCTGCTTTTGTCCAACGGCAACCCGGCCGATGGCGGCGAGCTTGCCGGCGGCTGGCACTATGCGGTCTGGCACGACCCCTTCCCCAAGCCGTCCTATTTGTTTGCGCTGGTGGCGGGCGACCTCGGCAAGATCTCGGACAGTTTTGTCACCCTGTCTGGCCGCAGGGTCGAGCTCGGAATCTATGTCGAACCGGGCAAGGAGAGGCTCGCCGGCTACGCCATGGACGCTTTGAAACGGTCAATGAAATGGGACGAGGAGGCATTCGGCCGCGAATACGACCTCGATGTCTTCAACATCGTCGCCGTGTCCGACTTCAATATGGGCGCAATGGAGAACAAGGGCCTCAACATCTTCAACGACAAGTACGTTCTTGCCGACCAGGAAACTGCGACCGATGCCGATTTCGCCAATATCGAAGCCATCATCGCGCATGAGTATTTCCACAATTGGACAGGTAACAGAATCACTTGCCGCGACTGGTTCCAGCTTTGCCTGAAGGAAGGGCTGACGGTTTTCCGCGACCACGAATTCTCGGCCGATCAGCGCTCGCGCGCCGTCAAGCGCATCGCCGAGGTGCGTACGCTGCGCGCCCATCAGTTTCCCGAGGACCAAGGGCCGCTGGCGCATCCGGTCCGGCCTCGCCGCTACCGCGAGATCAACAATTTCTACACGGCGACGGTCTACGAAAAAGGCTCGGAAGTCGTGCGCATGATCCATACCATCCTCGGCGCCGAGACGTTCCGCGCCGGCATGGACCTCTACTTCGAACGTCACGACGGCCAGGCGGCGACGATCGAAGACTTCATCAAAGTGTTCGAAGACGTCTCAGGTCGCGACCTGTCGCAGTTTTCGCTGTGGTATCATCAGGCCGGTACGCCGAACCTGACCGTCAGTTCGGCGTATAATCCGGCGGCGCGGGAATTCACGCTCGAAATCGAGCAGTCGGTGCCGCCAACACCGTCGGAAAGCCGCAAGCGGCTGATGCACATTCCGCTTGCCTTCGGCCTGGTTGGCGCCGGTGGCGAGGCAATAGCCCACAGCGGCGCCGAAGGGGCGAACGTCGAGGACGGTGTCATCCATATCCGCAAACGCCGCCATGTCGTCAGGTTTTCCGGGATTGCCGAGCGTCCAGCCATGTCGCTCAACCGCGGCTTTTCGGCGCCGGTGACGCTTTCGGTCGAGCAGCGGCCCGACGACCAGTTTTTTCTGGCTGGCCACGACAGCGACGCCTTCTCGCGCTGGCAGTCGTTCAACACTCTTTTGACCGATGCGCTGATTGCAGCCTTCCGCCAGATCCTGGACCACAGGCAACCCGAGTTCAGCGCCCGGCTGACCGGGCTTGCCGGCAAGACAGCCGGCGACGAAGCGCTCGAACCCGCCTATCGGGCGCTGGCGCTGGCGCTGCCGGGCGAGGCCGATATCGCCCGCGACATCGGCAAGAACATCGACCCCGACGCCATTTTCGCGGCGCGCGAGGCGCTGGCGGTTGCGATCGCCGAGGCCAACCGCGAGATATTCTCCAACCTTTACGATCGGCTCGCCGACAATGGTCCGTTCAGCCCGGACGCGGCCCGTGCCGGGCGGCGTGCACTGCGCAATGTCCTGCTGGACTATCTCTCCTTGCTGCCGGGAGGTGCGGGACTCGCTGCCGGGCACTTCCAATCGGCGACCAACATGACGGATCGTGCCGCGGCGTTGACCGTTCTTGCGCACCGTCACCATGGCTCACCTGAAGCGACCAAGGCACTGGCCGATTTCGAGGCGAAATATGCAACCGATCCGCTGGTCATGGACAAATGGTTCCAGACCCAGGCCAGCGTGCCCGGCCCGCAAACCGTGGACGCGGTGCGCGCCTTGACCAGCCACCCGGCGTTCTCGATGGCCAACCCGAACCGGGTACGGGCACTCATCGGTACGTTTTCCAGCGCCAACCAGACCGGCTTCCATCGCGCCGACGGCCAAGGCTACCGGCTTTTCGTCGAAACGGTGCTGCAGGTCGAAAAACGCAACCCGCAGGTGGCCGCCAGGCTGGCGACGGCGCTCAGGTCGTGGCGCTCGCTCGAACCGGTGCGGCAGGCCAAGGCAAGGGAGGCGTTGCTTTCGATCGCCAATACCGAGAAGCTGTCGGCCGATTTGCGAGACATCGTCGAGCGCACCCTGGCGTAAGCGACCTCCCGTTCTCCCCTTGTGGGAAAAAGGGAAGACCACCCGAAAACCCCATTATTTTAGTCGATTTTTAATCTTTTTTCGCCGCGCCTCTGGACAAGGCGAATCACCTTTGATTCTTTAGTGACGATTCGGAAGTGCGGCGTTGCCGGATCGTCAAGCGGGACAGAAAAAATCGGGGAGTGCCATTTATGGCGAAGGCGGACGCGTGGGGCGCGCCCGGTGGGACGGCGTTTGAGCGTCGCGAGGCGCGAAGCGACGGTCTCGCGGGCAATACGCGGCTCATCGCCGAACCTGCCTACCGACGGCTGCTGGCAGCCGAGCCGCTGTTGCGGCGATCGATCCCGGCCCTCATCATCATGTTTCTGTTGATCATCGCAGTACTGCGCTTTCTGTCGCTGATGAACGAGCGCGACGAGATCGAGCGCGACGCCAAGGCGATCCTTGCGCTGGCCGCCGGCCAACTGGCCAGTTCGATCGCCGACGCGACCATGGTTTCCGCGCCCGGCGCGATCCAGGACCTGCTGGAGAGCACCGGTCGTCAGGGCGCGATGGGCCGAAGCCACGTACTGGCGATCACCGATAGCGCCTTCAAGATCACTGCCGTATCGCCGCAGTCGATGCACTGGGAGGGGCGATCGCTCGATGGCGTCGTGCAGGGCGGGCAGCCGCTGTTCATGTTCGGCGACCGCGCCGGGGTAATGGAGGTCAACATCGGCGGACAGGACTGGTACGCGGCAGTGAGCCTGGCGAATGGCCGAAGGGGTGCCGCGGCAGCGTTCGTGCCGCAGGAGGCAGTTTTTGACGCCTGGCGCAAGACGGTCTCACTCAACGTCACGCTGTTCGTGCTGACGGCCGGCGTGCTGATCATCATCCTCTACGCCTATTTCGGCCAGGCGGCGCGCGCCCAGGCCGCCGATCGCATCTATCTCGAAGCCCACCAGCGCATCGACATGGCGCTGGTGCGCGGCCGCTGCGGCCTGTGGGATTGGGACATGGTGCGCGGCAAGATGTACTGGTCGCGCTCGATGTACGACATGCTGGGCTACGAGCCTTGTGACACGATGCTGTCGTTCGGCGAAGTCGATGAAATCATTCATCCCGAGGACGGCGATTTGTTCGAACTCGCCAACAGGATCGTCGCACGCGAGATCGACCATATCGACCAGGTGTTCCGGATGCGCCATGCCGACGGGCAATGGGTTTGGATGCGCGCAAGAGCACACGTTATCGACCCGGAAGCGCCGGAGATCCAGCTGATCGGCATCGCCGTCGACGTAACCGAGCAGCGGCATCTGGCGCTGCGCTCCGAAGCGGCGGACCTGCGCCTGAGGACGGCCATCGAAAACATCAACGAATCTTTCGTGCTGTGGGATTCGTCCGAGCGCCTGATCATGTGCAATTCCAAATACCAGCAGGACAACGGCCTATTGGATCGCGACGTGATGCCGGGCGCTCCGCGCGCCGTTCTGGAGGAACGCATGCTGGCCTTCGCCTCGGAGCGGCGGCTTGCCAATACCAACGGACCGCAGGGAGGCGTGACCTTCGAGCGCCAGCTTGCCGACGGCCGCTGGCTGCAGGTGAACGAGTTGCGGACAAGGGACGGCGGTACCGTCTCTGTCGGCTCCGACATCACCCAGATCAAGCTGCACCAGGAGAAGCTGGTCGACAGCGAGCGCCGGCTGATGGCGACAATCCATGACCTCAGTCTGGCCCGCCGCGCGGAAGAAGAACGGGCTCGTGAGCTCGTCGAACTCAATCGCAAATACATGAAGGAAACCGAGCGCGCCGAAGCGGCAAACCGGGCCAAATCCGAATTCCTGGCCAACATGTCGCACGAGTTGCGTACCCCGCTCAACGCGATCATCGGCTTCTCGGAACTGATGGAACGGCGGCTGTTCGGGCCGCTGGGTTCGCCGCGCTACGAAGAGTATGCCACCGACATCAACGGCAGCGGCAAATATCTTCTCGGTGTGATCAATGACATCCTCGACATGTCGAAGATCGAGGCCGGCCAGTTCGCCCTGGATCAGGAAGAAATCGATCTCTGCCCGCTCATCAGGGAGACGGTTCGCGTCGTTTCTCTGCAGGCGGCGGAAAAGTCGATCACCGTCGAAACCCGCATCGCCGATTCGCTGACGCTGTTCGCCGACCGCAGGGCGATCAAGCAGATCCTCATCAACCTTCTGTCCAATGCGGTGAAGTTCACCGGGCAAGGCGGCCACATCTCGGTCAGAGCCCGCAGCATTTCCAGCGCGCTGATCCTGACGATCGAGGACAATGGCTGCGGCATCCCGAAGGCGGCGCTGAGCAAGCTCGGGCGGCCATTCGAACAGGTGCAAAACCAGTTCTCCAAGAGCCATGCCGGCTCCGGCCTCGGCCTCGCCATCTCCCGCTCGCTGGCCGAGCTTCAGGGTGGCGCGTTGAAGATCCGCTCGACCGAAAGCGTCGGAACGATCGTCTCGGTACGCATCCCGATCAAGAAAGCCGCGCAAGCGGTCAGGGCCGCTGCCTGAATGACTTCGTGACCAGGCCCAGCATGATCAGTCGAACATGCCGCTTGCGCGCCGCCCGGCAACGCGAGAACTTTCCCTTGATAAGTCTATCTATTTTATCTATTTTAGATAAAGAAAGGAGGGCTTGTGATGCGAGTGACTTCAACGGAATTCCAGCAGAATGTCGGACGCTTTCAGGATGCCGCCCAGCGCACGCCGGTTGCAATCACAAAGAATGGGCGGACCCATACAGTACTCCTGTCAGCGGCTATGTTCGAGGTTTTGGTCAGAGGACGGGTCGCCCGGCCGGTCGAGGAATTGGACGACGAGACGCTGAACGCCATCGGCGAAAGCGCCGTCCCGACCCAATACGCCGGACTTGATGCAATGCTCAAAGACTGGACACCGTGAGCCTCCCAAAACCTGTCCCCGGTCTGGTGATTTCCTATTCCTATCTCTGGGCGAGAGAAAACAAAAAAGGCGCGGAGGAAGGCCGCAAGAGCCGGCCCTGCGCCATTGTCGCCGCCCGTCGCATCGTGGAGGGGCGTGAAGTTGTAACGGTGGTTCCGATTACCCACTCAGCTCCGGCTGATCATGCGGATGCAATAGAAATACCTGCGCCACTCAAAACCCACCTCGGTCTCGACGATATGCCGTCGTGGATCATCGTGACCGAGATCAATGAATTCCTTTGGCCGGGTCCCGATTTGTGGCCCATTCCAGGGACGAAGCCGTCCCGCTTTGATTACGGCATGCTGCCGCCGCGCTTCTATGCCCATCTGCGCGACCGGATTTTGCAGGTCCACACAAGCCGCGCCCTGCACCGGACTCGGCGAACAGAGTAGCTGAATGCGGTGGAAACACCGTCCGTTCGCAGTTGGGCCGATCTGGTGATTCAGCGTCGACGCGCACATAAGTCTCCGGCGGCTCGCGCCGCCGGAGCGGTTGTCAATTCTCACTGCATGCCGTCAGCGCCATCATTGCCCTCGCCGTCCCATTGGCGGTGACCGCCGGGACCCTTCGGCAGTTCGTTCTTCTCGATCTTGCCGTCATTGTTGCGGTCGAGCACGGCGAAGACCTTCTTCTGACGGCTGGTGATGTCGTCGGCGGTCAGCGTGCCGTCGCTCTTGGCGTCATAGCGCGCGATGATGCGCCTGGCCATCTGCTCGAAGCGCGCCTTCTCCAGTGCGTCGGCGAGCTGTGCCACGGTTAGCTTGCCGCCATTGTCGGCGACCATCTTCTGCAGCCGCGCGTTCATGGCGTCGGAGAACTGGTCGAAGGTGATGGTGCCGTCATTGTCCTTCATGACCTTGTCGAGGCGCATCATCATGCCGTCGCGCGGCCCTGCGCCGGAGTGCTCGTCGGCATAGGCTGCGGTGCCGACGGCGCCGGCCAGGGCTGCGAAAACGAGCGCAAGTCTGGTTGTCTTTCTCATGGTCTTCTCCTGTTGCATCGTCACCCCCGATGCTTTCCGAAACGACCCTACGGCCCGTTACCGTCAGGCTGTCTCGCACGAAGCAGAAGGTCGAAATCCTTTCTGACCTTCTGCGACGTCTCCCCGAGATGCGCTTCAAGCACCCCGAAATCCGGCAGGTCGGTGACGGCCAGAAGCAGATCCGAAAGCCCTGGCGGAACGTCGTCGCGTTCGAACGCGCCGGTGAGGCAAAGCCGTATCATCTGGGTCAGCGCCAGATAGAGCGAATAGGCATCCACCAGTTCCTGCCTGACCTGGGCGCTGGCGAAATCCGGCGCCAGGCGCGACAGGACCTCAGCCGTGCCGGTGGCCCTGCGGCCTGCCTCGATCTTTCCGGTGATCAGCGCAACCTGGGCAATGAATTCGAGATCGATGAGGCCGCCCGGAATCAGCTTGATGTCCCAGGGATCGCGCGGCGGCTTCTCCTTGTCGACCATGGCGCGCATCTCGGATGCCTCGGCCATCACCTTGGCTGGATCGCGCGGCAGAGCGAGCACTGAGGCAACCTCTCCCTCGACCTCGCGGCAGAGCTCGGCATCGCCGCCGATCGTGCGGGCGCGCGCCAGCGCCATGTGCTCCCATGTCCAGGCGTCCTGGCGCTGATACTTCTTGAAGGCGTCGACATGGGTGGCCACCGGCCCCTTGTTGCCGGACGGCCGCAGGCGAAGGTCGAGCTCGTAGAGCACGCCCTCGGCGGTCGGCGCGGAAACGGCGGCGATCAGCCGCTGTGTCAGCCGGCTGTAGTAATGCGACGGGGCAAGCGGCTTGTCGCCGTCGGACTCCTCCGCATCGGCGTCGTGATCGTAGAGCAGGATGAGGTCGACGTCGGAGCCCGCCGTCAGTTCGCGGCTGCCGAGCTTGCCCATGCCGAGCAGCGCGACCCGGCCGCCGGCAATATAGCCATGACGCCAAGCGAATTCCGCCATCACCGCTTGCAATGCCGCCTCGATGGTCAGGTCGGCGAGATCAGAAAAAGCGCGGCCGGCGCGCGGCGGGTCGATCGACCCGGCAAGCAGCCTGACGCCGATCAGGAATCTTTGCTCCGAAGCAAAGATGCGCAACCGGTCGAGCACGTCTTCATAGGCTCTGTCGCCTTCGAGGAAGGCGGCAAGGCGCGCCGACAGATAGGCGCGGTTTGGCAGTTCGCTCAGCAGCGCCGGATCGAGCAGCCCATCGAAGACATGCGGCCGGCGCGTGATGATGGCGGCCAGCCGCGGTGCCGCGCCCATGATCGTCGCCATCAGCTTCAGCAAAGCCGGATTCGACTGCAGCAACGAAAACAGCTGGATGCCGGCAGGCAGGCCGGCAAGGAATTCGTCGAAGCGGATCACTGCGTCGTCCGCCCGCCGCGTCTGGCCGAAGGCTTGCAGCAGCGCCGGCGTCAGTTCGGTCAGCCGCTCGCGCGCTTCCGCAGACCTGGTGACGCGGTAGCGGCCGAAGTGCCAGCCGCGGATAACCCGGCAGATGTCGCTCGGCCGCTGGAAGCCGAGCCGCTGCAAGGTCTGCAAGGTATCGGGATCGTCGACGTCGCCGGTAAAGACCAGATTGCCGATGCCGGCCGAAAGCTCCGGCGCGGTTTCGAACAGCGCTGCATAGTGGCGCTCGACCTGGTGCAGCGCCGCGCGGAACGTTTCGGCAAAGCCTGCCGCATCGGCAAAGCCCAGCATGCGGGCGACGCGCTCCAGCCCCTCTTCGTCCTCCGGCAGGATATGCGTCTGCTGGTCGGCAACCATCTGGATGGCGTGTTCGACGCGGCGCAGGAACCAGTATTGCCTGGTGAGCGCATCGCGCGCGTCGGCGGTGATCCAGCCGCGCGCGGAGAGTTCGCCCAGCATCGGCACGGTCTCGCGTCCGCGCAGTTCGGGAAAGCGGCCGCCGGCGATGAGTTGCTGGGTCTGGACGAAGAACTCGATCTCGCGGATGCCGCCGCGGCCGAGCTTGACGTTGTGGCCTTTGACCGCGACCTCGCCATGGCCCTTGTGGGCGTGGATCTGGCGCTTGATCGAATGGACGTCGGCAATCGCCGCGTAGTCCATGTATTTGCGCCAGATGTAGGGCTGCAGTTCCTTCAGGAACGCGGCGCCGGCGGCAAGATCGCCGGCCACCGGGCGCGCCTTGATCATGGCGGCGCGCTCCCAGTTCTGGCCGCGCGCCTCATAGTAGCGCAGCGCCGCCTCGACCGGAATCGCCAGCGGCGTCGAGCCGGGGTCGGGACGAAGCCTGAGATCGGTGCGGAAGACGTAACCGTGCTCGGTGCGGTCCTGCAGAATGCGGACCAGCCGGCGGGTCAGCCGCGAAAACAGCTCGGTTGCATCGAGCGGATCGAGGACGGCAGGCGCATCGGGGTCAAAGAAGGCGATGAGGTCGATGTCGGAGGAGAAGTTTAGCTCATGCGCGCCGAGCTTGCCCATGCCGAGCAGGATCCAGCCCGAGCGTCGCGCCGGATTTTTGGCATCCGGCAATCGGAGCTTGCCTTGCTCATGCGCGTCGCGGAGCAGGAAATCGACAGCCGCACGCGTGCAGGCGTCGGCAAGGTCGCTCAGTCGCCGCACCGTCAGCGAGGTCTCGGCTTCGCCAGCGAGATCGGCCAAGGCGATCAGGAAATGCGCCTCCGCCTTGCATTGGCGCAGCTCCATCATCAGGCTGCTTTCGGAGACGGCCTGTGCGCGTGCTGCCTTGTCGACCGCGGCGCCGATCGATGATAGCCGCGCCTCGATGGTCTCGTCGAAAAGCACATCGAGTATCCGCGGCCGGCGGCGCGCGGTATCGCGCAGGAACGGCGACAGGTCGAACACGGCGGCGAGGAAATCCTGGACGACCCCCTTGCCTGCCAAGAATTTCGCCAGTCGCGGCAGTTCTCTTTGCCGCGCGGCGTCGGCGATCTCCGACAATTCCTGCCTGGCGCGGCTTGCATCCAGCGGAACGAGCTTTATCGCCGGCTTCAACAGCCAGTCCGTTTCGAGGCGTCGCACTGCCATCCTCGCCACCATCAGCGATCCTCCCGCCCGGGAAAACTCATGACGACCGACAATCCGGGATTGCCGGGCAGAAGCTCAAGCCGTCCATTGTGGAACGTCACGATCGCCTTGGCGAGGCTCAAGCCAAGGCCGGAACCCGGCTGCGAGCGGCTCTTTTCCAGCCGCACGAAACGCTCGGTCACCCTGGCGCGGTCGACATCGTCGGGAATGCCCTGGCCGTTGTCGGAGACGGCGAGTCTGATCTCGCTACCGACACGCTCCAGCGTCACGCGAACCGTAGGCCTGGAGGTCGACTCGGTCGAATATTTGATCGCGTTGTCGACGATGTTGGACAGCGCCTGGCCAATCAGCTCGCGATTGCCGTTGACGGCGAAGGAACCTTGCACCGAAGTTTCGAGCGTCACGCCCGCCTCCTCCGCTACCGGCTCGTAGAGTTCGACGACGTCGTGCACGGCAGCGGCCAGATCAACCCTGGTGGTGCTTTCCGAGGAATAGCCGGCTTCCAGTCGCGAGATCATCAGGATGGCGTTGAAGGTCTTTATCAGCTGATCGGATTCGGCGATCGTTCCTTCCAGCGCCTGCCGGTAGTCGCTGGTGTTGTGCTTGCCGGAAAGCGTCGCCTCGGCGCGATTGCGCAGCCTGGTCAGCGGCGTCTTCAGGTCGTGGGCGATGTTGTCGGAGACCTGCTTCAGGCCCTCGTTCAGCGTGGCGATCCTGGCCAGCATGGAATTGAGGTTTTCCGACAGCCGGTCGAACTCGTCGCCGGCGCCGGTGACCGGCAGCCGGCCGGAAAGATCGCCGCCCATGATACGGCGGCTCGCCTCGGACACGCTGTCGATGCGCTTCAGCGCCGCGCGCCCGACGAAGAACCAGATCAGCAGCCCACCGACGCCCATCATGCCGAGCGCCAGCATCAAGGCGCGGCGAATGACGGCGCGGAAGCGCTCCGGCTCGCCGAGGTCGCGGCCGACCAGCATGATCATCTGGTTGGGCAGGCGCAGCACCAGGGCAATGGCGTTGTGGCCTTTCTCGCCTTCGGCCTGGACTTCGCTCTGGGCGGGCTCGTTCGGGTCGGAGATCGGGTTGCGCTGCCGCTCGAGCTCGCCCTCGCCGAAGCGGCGGTAGGAGAACGGTTCGGTGGTCCAGCCCTCGGCCTCGATCACGCCCGGCTCCAGGCTCTGCACGTTGCCGGTCAGGATCTGGCCGTTGGCATCGGCGATCAGATAGAGATTGGCGCCGGGCTGGCGGGAGCGCTGCTCGACGACGCGGACCAGCAGCGGCAGGCCGCCGCGCTGATAGGCGCGGGCGAGGCCGAGCACCTCGTCGTTGATCGTGTCCTGGGTCTGGGCGGTCAGCATGCGCGCCGACAGCGAGGTCATGTAGAACACGAGCAGCACCGCGCAGATGGCGAACAGCAGGAGGTAGAGCGCCGAAAGCCGCGCTGCCGTCGTCTTCATGATGGCCGGCACGGAAAGAGTCATGGGGTTCTAGCCGCTTTTCAGCATGTAGCCGGCGCCGCGAACCGTGTGCAGGATCGGCTTGTCGAAACCCTTCTCGATCTTGCCCCGCAGCCGCGAGATATGAACGTCGATGACGTTGGTCTGCGGATCGAAATGGTAGTCCCAGACATTCTCGAGCAGCATGGTGCGCGTCACCACCTGGCCGGCATGGCGCATCAGATATTCGAGCAGGCGGAACTCGCGCGGCTGCAGCGTTATCTCGCGCCCGGCGCGGCGCACCGAGTGCGACAGCCGGTCGAGTTCGAGATCACCGACCCGGTAGACGGTTTCGGCTTCCCTGGCGCTGGCGCGGCGGTTCAGCACCTCGACGCGGGCGAGCAGTTCGGAAAAGGCGTAGGGCTTGGTCAGATAGTCGTCGCCGCCAGCGCGCAGACCGGTGACCCGGTCGTCGACTTCGCCGAGCGCCGACAGGATCAGCACGGGCGTCGTATTGCCCCGGGACCTGAGCCCGGCAATGACGGACAGGCCATCGCGGCGCGGCATCATGCGATCAACGACCATGACGTCATAGTCGCCGGAATCGGCGAGCGCGAAGCCGGTTTCGCCGTCGCCGGCGACATGGGCGGTATGGCCGGCCTCGGCGAACGCCTTCTGCAGGTAGTCGGCTGCCTCGCGATCGTCTTCTATGACGAGAATCTTCATAGAACCGTTATACGCGATTTCGCTGGAAGATTGAGTGGCCGGCATATGCATCGTGGCCTTCTCCATGGCGTATCGCGAACAAAGTGATTCAGGGATACGCGGTAAGTCTTTGTTTTAGCATGTCGTAGCCTAAAACCGCTTCACGCCTTGAGCGGCATGTTCGAGCGGCAGCGGGCGATGGGAGGCCCGCTGCCGCTGGGGCGGAACACGATGACTGACTAACGTATTCAGGCCCCGTGCTTTCCCGTGCGGCGGCTCGGGGGTGTTGAAAACCGCCGCACCGGAAAAGTCGACCACTAGAGCGCCGCGCGTCCTCTTGGACGCGCAAAGGACGCTCTAGCACCTTGAATCGGCGCATGAGCCTTTCCGAAAACGGAATACGTGTTCGGGGTCATGCGCTCAGCCCTTGGCGACAGGCAGTGCGACGAAGCGGTTGCTGTCGTCGCGGGTGATCTGCATCAGCACCGCCTTGCGGCCGGACTTCACCGCGTCGGCCATCGCCTTGTCGACGTCGCCGGCGCCGTTCACTTCCGCCGAATTGACGGAGGTGATGACGTCGCCGGGCTGGATGCCGCGATCGGCGGCATCGCTGTCCGGGTCGACATCGGTCACCACAAGGCCCTTGCCATTGTCAGACTTGGTGACGGTCAGGCCGAGATCGGCGAGCGTGTCGGTCTTCGGCGCGGGGGCAGGCTGCTGGTCGGCCGAGGCCTGCTTGTCGCTCGACGGCAGCTTGCCGAGATCGACCTTAACCGCCTCGCTCTTGCCGTTGCGCCACACCGTGACATCGACAGATTTGCCGGGCGGGTATGCGCCAATCAGGCGGGCGAGTTCCTTCGGCGAAGCAACGTCCTTGCCGTCCACCTGGGTGATCACGTCACCGGCGGTGATGCCGGCCTTCTTGCCGGGACCGTTGTCCTGCGCGCTGGCAACGAGCGCGCCCTTGCCGGACCCAAGGCCAAGCGACTCGGCGATTTCGGGCGTGACCGGCTGGATCTCGACACCGAGCCAGCCGCGCTGCACGGTGCCGTTCTTCATCAGATCCTGCACGACCTGCTTGGCGGTCGAAGCGGGAATATCGAAGGCAATGCCGACGCTGCCGCCCGAGGGCGAGAAGATCGCGGTGTTGATGCCGACAACCTGGCCGTTGAGGTTAAAGGTCGGGCCGCCCGAATTGCCGCGGTTCACCGAGGCGTCGATCTGGATGAAGTCGTCATAGGGACCGGCGCCGATATCGCGGCCGCGGGCCGAAACGATGCCTGCGGTAACCGTGCCGCCGAGGCCGAACGGATTGCCGACAGCCACCACCCAGTCGCCGACGCGAACCTTGGAATCATCGGCGAAGTCGACATAGGTGAACTTGTTGCCGTCATCGACCTTGAGCACCGCAAGATCGGTGCGCGGATCGGTGCCGATCAGCTTGGCGTCGAGTTCCTTGCCGTCATTGGTCACCACGGTGAAGGCGGTGCCCTCCTCGACGACATGGTTGTTGGTGACGAGATAGCCGTCATCGGAGATGAAGAAACCGGACCCTTGCGCCACCGGCCGCGGCTGGTCGTTGTTGCGGTCACGGTGTCCAAAACGGCGCATTCCGTTCGGGCCCTGATCGCCGCCTTGATCGCCAAAGCCGCGGAATTCGCGGAAGAAACGCTTCAGCTGCGGGTTGTCGGGAAGATTGCCTAAGCCGTCCTCGTCGTCCATCTGGCCGGAACCGTCATCGGCCGTCGGCTGGATCTTGGCCTTGACGCGCACGCTGACGACCGCCGGCGAAACGCGCTCGACCACATCGGCGAAGCTCGGGACCTGCGGTGCCTCGACACGCACGGCGTCGGCCAGCACCGGGGCTGTCCCGGTGGCAACAGCACCAAAGCCGATCGCGCCCGCAATGGCCAGGGATGCGGCTGCGGCCAGCAGGCGTTTGCGGGTGCGTAGATATGAATTGGGGGCAACATTCATGGTTCTCGTATCCTCTTTTCAAGGGACGCCCCTTGATTGGCATCCTCGACAAAGGAAATAGAGAGCCGCACATTACGGCGCCATTTCCGGTACATGAAACTTTCGTAATGTATCGATCAATCGCGGCGGAGCATCTTGTCCAGCGCCGCCTGTTCCTCGGCAGTTAATACAGCGGTCGCCGTCGAACGGCGCGAGCGGGCGGCCAGCAGGATGAATGTCCCGCCAACGAGCAGCAGAAGAACTGGCGTCCCCCAGAGCAAGACATTGCGCAGATTGAAGCGTGGCTTCAGCAGCACGAATTCGCCGTAGCGCGAAACGACATAGTCCATCACCTGCCGGTCGGTATCGCCGGCGACCAGGCGCTGGCGCACAAGGATGCGCAGGTCGCGGGCGAGGTCGGCATCAGACTCGTCGATCGACTGGTTCTGGCAGACCATGCAGCGCAAGCCTTCCGACAAAGCCCGCGCCCTTGCCTCGAGCGCCGGGTCGGCCAGCACCTCGTCGGGCTTGACCGCCTGCGCGACGCCAGCGAACAACAGCACCAGCAGCAGGACCAGCGAGGCCAGCGTGACCCTTTGCCTCATGACGAGCTCGCCGATGGCACCGCGCCCGCCGGCTTGCGGCGCGACGGCGCGCCGACGCGCAGGCGACGGTCAAGCAGCGACATCGCCGCGCCCGCCATCATCACCAGTCCGCCGCCCCAGATCAGCGTCACCAGCGGCTTCCACCACAGACGAACGACCACAGAGCCATCGCTGCCCTCGTCGCCAAGCGAAAGATAGAGCTGGCTGAAGCCGATCGTCCTGATGCCGGATTCGGTTGTGGTCATCTGGCGCACCGGATATGAGCGCTTGGCCGAGGTGATCTCGCCTGCGACGCTACCGTCGGCGCCAAGCAGGGCGAAGCGGCCGCGATCCTCACTGTAGTTAGGCCCCTGGGCCGGATAGAGCCCCTCGAAGCGCAGCTTGTGGCCGGACAGTTCGACGGTCTCGCCGGCATGCATCGCCAAGATTTTTTCGGTGCCGAAGCAAAGCGTGCCGACAATGCCGAGCGTTGTCAGCCCGAGGCCGAGATGCGCAAGCGCTGTGCCGAAGACCGAGCGCGGCAGGCCGGCGAAGCGCCTGAGCATGGTGGCGGGCGCGACGGTGCCGAAGCCGGATTTGACGGCGAGATCGGTGAGCGCGCCGCAGATCAGCCAGAAGGCAAGGCCGACACCGAGTGCCGCCAACACCGAAGCGCCATCGATGAACAGGGCCGTCACCAGCACGGCGAGCAGCGCCGCCGCGAAAGCCGCCATCAGGCGATGGGCGACGGCGAAAATGTCGCCGCGCTTCCAGGCGAGGAGCGGCCCGAACGGCACGACGACCAGCAGCGGCACCATCAGCGGGCCGAATGTCAGGTTGAAGAACGGCGCGCCGACCGAAATCTTGTCGGCAGACAGGGCTTCGACGACGAGCGGGTAGAGCGTGCCGACCAGCACGGTGGCGGTGGCGGTGGTCAGGAACAGATTGTTCAGGACCAGCGCGCCTTCGCGCGAGATCGGGTGAAACAGGCCGCCGGCCGTCAGCCGGGAGGCGCGTAAGGCAAACAGCGCCAGCGAGCCGCCGATGAACAGCGTCAGGATGCAGAGGATGAACACGCCACGCGTCGGATCGGTGGCGAATGCGTGCACCGAGGTCAGCACGCCGGAACGCACCAGGAAGGTGCCGAGCAGCGACAGTGAGAAGGTCAGGATCGCCAGAAGCAGCGTCCAGATCTTCAGCGCCGAGCGCTTTTCCATGACGATCGCCGAATGCAGCAGCGCCGTGCCCGCCAGCCACGGCATGAAGGATGCGTTCTCGACCGGATCCCAGAACCAGAAGCCGCCCCAGCCGAGCTCGTAATAAGCCCAGTAGGAGCCCATGGCGATGCCGCCGGTGAGGAGCATCCAGGCAACCAATGTCCACGGCCTTACCCAGCGCGCCCACGAAGCGTCAATGCGGCCCTCGATGAGGGCAGCGACAGAGAAGGAAAAGCAGATCGAGAAACCGACATAGCCGAGATAAAGCAGCGGCGGATGGATGGCGAGGCCGAGGTCCTGCAGGATCGGGTTGAGATCGCGGCCCTCGATAGGCGCCGGATTGAGCCTGACGAACGGGTTCGACGTCGTCAGGATGAACAGGAAGAAAGTGGCGCCGATCGCTCCCTGCACGGCAAGCACATTGGCCCGGAGCGTCGCCGGAAGATTGCCGCCGAAGACGGCGACGAGCGCGCCGAAGAAGGTCAGGATCAGTACCCAGAGCAGCATCGAACCTTCGTGATTGCCCCAGGTTCCGGTGATCTTGTAGATCAGCGGCTGCAGCGAATGCGAGTTCTCCCAGACGCTCTCAACCGAGAAGTCGGAGCCGGCGTAGGCGGTTGCCAGCGCCACGAAAGACAGCGCCGTCAAGGCAAAGCCGGTCAGCGCGGCCGGTGCGCCGACGGCCATCATCTTATGGTTGCCGGTGCGCGCACCGAACAGCGGCACCATCGTCTGCACCAGGGCCAGCGCAAACGCCAGGATCAGGGCGAAATGTCCGGTTTCAACCATTGTCACCGCACCCGCTAGTCACTCTTGCTCTCCTGCCATACGCCCTTGGCCTTGAGGCCGTCGGCCACTTCCTTGGGCATATAGGTCTCGTCATGCTTGGCCAGCACGCTGTCGGCGACAAAGATTCCGTCAGGGCCAAACGAGCCTTCGGTGATCACGCCCTGTCCTTCCCGGAAGAGGTCGGGAAGAATGCCGGTATAGGTGACCTTGACGTCCTTCTGGTTGTCGGTCACCGAAAAGGCGACGGTGGCGCCTTGGCTACGCTCGACCGTGCCTTTTTCGACGAGACCGCCGAGCCTGATGCGCTGGCCCGGCTGAAGGCTGGCGGTGGCCAGATCAGCCGGCATGTAGAAATAGGAGGCCTTCTGGCCAAGCGCATAGAAGGTCAGCCCCGTGGCAACACCGAGAAACCCTAGCCCCGCTGCGATCACCGACAGTCGTTTCTGCTTGCGCGTCATCGTCTACTCCGTCGCCGTCACGCCAAGCGAGGCGGCAAAGGCGGTGAATTTCCTGGCCTGGTCACTGTCCGCGCCAAAGACGGCGATACCGCGATTGAGCGCGTCACGCGCCTGATCTGTCTTGCCCAGCACGGCATAGGAACGAACGAGCTGCATCCACCCTTCCTCGTCGCGCGGATTTTGCCGAAGCCTTTCGTCGAGGCCGGCAACCATGGTGCTGATCATGGCTTGCCGGTCCTGCGGCGACATCGAGGAAGCAGCATCGATATCCTCGGCGGTCGGCCCTTTCGCGGGCGCCTCCGAAGCGACGCTGCGGGCGGCGGATTCGGCCAGCGCCTGCTCGACGGCGCCGCGCCACGGCGAGCCCTGCGGCAAGGCGGCAAGCATCTTTTGCCAGGCCGCCGTGGCTTCAGCTATGCGGCCTTCCTGTGCCATGCCCATGGCGAGATAGAACGAGGCCTTCGGATTGGCCGGATCGAGCTTCAACGCCGCCTCGAAAGCCGCCTGCGCTTCGGCGGAGACAATGCCGCCGGCCGCATTGGCGATCGCCTCGCCAAGACCCGCCTGGCGGGCGGCGCTGTCGCCGTCGAGGCGGATGGCGTTGCGATAGGCGGTCACCGCATCGGCGTATCGCTGCATACGCAGATAGACCGGCGCCAGCACGTCCCAGCCGCGGCCATCGGATGGGTTGGCCGCCAGGTGCGCCTCGGCGCGGGCTATCAGCTCGTCGACCGAGCTGTCGGCGGGGTTCTTGGCCAGGCGTTCGCTGAGCGGCTGCGACGGCAGGTCGGGTGAGCCGAGCTGGCCATAGAGGCCCCAGCTGACCAGCGGAACCAGCAGCACGGCCGCCGTCGCCACCAGCCTTGTCGACCGCGACGGCTGCGTCGTCGTCTCGTCGGCGTGGCCGGCATTGCTCAGGCGAAGGATGCGGCGGGCGATTTCGGCGCGTGCCTCTTCGGCCTCCATTGGCTGGATCAGGCCACGCGCCATATCGCGGTCAAGCTCGGCCAGCTGGTCGCGATAGACTTCAAGATCGTGATCGCCGGCAGCGGACGCGTTCTTCGATCCGCCGGCCAAGGGCAGCAGCACCGCCAGGCTTGCGCCCAGCGTCAGGATTGCGGCTATGACCCAGAACAGCATGGCTCTTCCAATAGAACGAGACCCTTGCCCTGCCAACACAAGCGTGCTGCGACGCTTTGGCGGGGCCGCTCCGATCGATAATGCATGTCGCGCAAAAGTGTGCAGCGGTTTTGCGATAACGACCATGCATCAAAACAAGAACCTAAAGCGCGTCGCATGAGGCCGGTCGAACGCGACGCGCTTTAGTGCCGGACCGGAATCGGCGGATCGACGGCCGGCCAGCTACGTCAGCGGCGTCCAGCTGCCGTCGGCATTGCGGCAGGCGGTTCCGCGCGCGGTGGCGCCGGCGGTGCCGGTAAACACCGTATGGGTGTATTGCCGGCAGTCCTGCGAGCCGACGCGATAGGGCTGGGCGGCGACCACTTCGCCGCGATGGGCCGAACCGTCGCTCTTCCAAGCCACTTTCTGGCCGCTCGCCGTGTATTCAAGCGCCTTGTATTCCGCCTCGAGCGCGCTGCGCTTCTCGGTCTCACTCAGGCCGGCGCCGATAGAGCCGCCGACGAGGCCGCCGCCCATGGCGGAGATGATCGTCGTCGCCACCTTGGCGCCGCTGGGGGGCGTCGCGGCCGGCGTCACCGTAACGGCCGGGCCCTTGTCGAGCGTTGTGCAGCCGGAGACGGCGAGCAGGGCGGAAACGAGCGCGACGCGAATCTTCATGCCAATACCGGCTTTCTTGAGCTGGACCGCCGCGCTGTCAGCAGCTGGTGCGGCCATAATGTCGATGTTTGTCGGAAATTTGGCCGCAGCCGGCCACCTGGAAAAGCAATCTGGAAAAGCATTACTGAAGGCTCCGCAATCGAACCATCGCCTTCAATCCACCCATGACGGATCGTTCCAGCGCCAGGGAGCCTCCATACTCGTTGACAAGGTCGGCGACAATGGCAAGTCCGAGCCCGCTGCCCGGTTTTGTCTCGTCGAGACGCCGGCCGCGCTGCAACACCTCGCGCGCCTTGTCGTCGGGAATGCCGGGGCCGTCATCCTCGATGCTGATCTCGAACAGGTTGGCTGCGCCTTCCGTGCCAGCGCCACCCTTGCTGGAGATTGGCTTGACCGAAACGGCGACCGCGCTCCTTGCCCATTTCATCGCATTGTCGAGCAGATTGCCGAGCAGCTCCTCCAGGTCCTCGCGTTCGCCGGCAAAGACGATGTCGGTGGCCGGCAGTGAGAGCGACAGCGCCGTCTGCGGGTTGAGCTTCTGCAGCACCCGAACCATGCGCTGGACCAGCGGCGCCACCGGCGTACGGTAGACGACGCTGTCGCGCTGCGCGGCGACGCGGGCACGTTGCAGATAATGGTCCACTTGCTTTTGCATGGAAGCGGCCTGCTCGGCGATCAGCTGGCCCTTGGCGCCACCCAGCGCCCGTCCCTCGTTGAGCAGCACGGCAAGCGGCGTCTTCAGCGAGTGAGCCAGGTTGCCGACCTGTGTGCGCGACCGCTCGACGATACGCCTGTTGTTTTCGATCAGCGCATTGGTCTCGTTGGCGAGCGGCTCGATCTCGGCCGGGAAACGGCCGTCTAGGCGCTGCGCGGTTCCTTCGCGCACCATGGCAAGCGCATTCCTGACCCGGCGCAGCGGCTGCAGACCGAGCAGGATGGCAATCGCATTGATGGCGATCATGCCGACGCCGAACAGCGACAGATAGGTCAAAAGGCGCCGCTGGAAGGTGGCGATTTCCTGCTCGAGCTCGGTCTGGTTGCCCATGACGCGGAAGCGCGCGGCGCGGTTTTTCGCATCGAGCACGAACTCGCTCTCGAACACCTCCAACTGCTCGCCTTCGATGCCGTCCGCTGAATAGCTGCGCTGGAAGCTGGCATTGAAGGGCACCTCGGCAACGCTTGGCGACGGGATCGCCTTGGTCATCGACGACGAATGGAGATCGCCGTGCACGCCTTCCGAGGCAGGCTCGACCGACCAGTACCAGCCGGAATTCGGTTCCGAGAACCTCAAATCACCAAGGTCGGGGGCGCCGGTCAATTGGCCGCTTTCAGAAACGCCGACCGAGCCGATCAGGTTGAACAGATGCGCCGAAAGCAGGCTGTCGAAACCGCGCTCGCTGGCCTGGCGATAGAGCGTGGTGATCAAGGTGAAGATGACGACCAGAGTGAGGATCGCCCAGACCGTGGAAAAGGCGATGACGCGAAACGCCACCGAACGCGGCCATGACCGCAGCGACGGCGTGTTCGAGACGGCGGGTTTTGTAGGCAGCGGTTCCGCGTTACGCCTCCGGCTTACGCATGCGGTAGCCCATGCCGCGAACAGTTTCGATCATGTCGATGCCCATCTTCTTGCGAAGCCGTCCCACAAAGACCTCGATCGTGTTGGAATCGCGGTCGAAATCCTGGTCGTAGAGATGCTCGACCAGCTCGGTCCGGGACACCACCTCGCCCATGTGGTGCATCAAATAGGCAAGCAAGCGGAATTCGTGCGAGGTCAGCTTCAGCGGCACGCCGTCGACGTCGGCCTTGGAGGCCTTGGTGTCGAGGCGCAGCGGCCCGCAGGTCAGTTCGGACGAAGCGTGCCCGGCAGCACGCCGGATCAAGGCCCGCACCCTGGCCAGGATTTCCTCGATGTGGAAGGGTTTGGTGACGTAGTCGTCGGCGCCGGCGTCGATACCGGCAACCTTGTCGCTCCAGCGGTCGCGTGCCGTCAGGATCAGCACCGGCATCTTGCGGCCGCCGCGCCGCCATCGCTCGACCACGCTGATGCCGTCCATCTGCGGCAGGCCGATGTCGAGCACCACGGCGTCGTAGGGCTCGGTGTCGCCGAGAAAGTGCCCTTCCTCGCCGTCGAAAGCGCGGTCGACGACATAGCCGGCATCGACCAGCGCGTCGCCGATCTGCCGGTTGAGATCCTTGTCATCTTCGACGACGAGTACGCGCATGCGGGAGGCCTGTTGAAGCTGGTCAGATATAGGCCGATTCCGGCAGACTGGGAAACGGCACGATTCAGTTCAGCGGAACGACGATCTCCGAGCGACGCGGACGCTGCCCTTCCTTGCCCGGAACGAGCACGACGATGATGCAGACCGGCTGGCCGCCGCGTGTCGACTGCGAGGCTTTGGCCAAGGTGCCGCCATTCTGCTCGGCCACCTGCTGGCCGATGGCGTAGCAGTCGGAGGCGGCGAGGACGACCGGCTGCGGCTGCTCGGGCACGACAACGGGGATCGCCATCGCTTGCGACGCAAGCAGACCGCCGGCTGACAGCGCCAGTGCCGCGGTCCGGAAGTGGGGGCGAAGGATGTTCATGGTCAGCGTTCTAACGCGCCGGTGCTGAACGTGATATGAACGGTGAACGCTCGAATGCATGCCCGCCACACCCCTGAAGCGCGAGATTACCGGATTGCCATTTCGCCGCCCGGCTCCGCGAAATCGCCAATGTTTAACCTAGCCCTCCAATCCTTCGCCGACAACCGACATCATCTGGCGGGCAGGACCATTTGGGAGGACGAAGCATCCGGCCCAAGGCAACCGATGGCAGTTCAGGCGAACCGAACCTGAAACAAAAAACCCGCCTCTGCGGCGGGTCGCTGGCGCCATCAGCACCATAGGGAAATTAGTAGCATAGCTGCCGGCACAAAGCAAGAACAAAATTGCCCGATTTGCAAAAAGTGCCCGGTGGTCAGCCCTCGTCCTTGATCACGGCGCGGAAGCGCAGCAGCCCGTGATGGGCCGAAAGGTCCTCGTCGTAGCGGGCTTCGGCGAATTCGAGCTTGAGGTAGGCGCGGCGATGTTCGCCGAGCGAGAGAGCCGCATCGCGCAGGCGGGTGCTAACAAGGTCCATGATGTCATTGGTTTCCTTGCTGGCCTCTGATTTCGACCAGACATGCAACGTCAGCAACTGTTCTGCGTCGTTCTCCATCCCCGTTGCCCAATCGTAGACGCTGGTGCGGCCGAAGGTCATGTGGGGGAACGCAACATTTTCCGGCGCATGGTCGAACAATCTTGCATCGCCCAGTGCCGCCGACAGGTGGGGATCGCCGTTCACTGCCTCGAATATGGCCCTCTGCAATTCGACGGCCGGCGCGGTCATCGTCTTTCCCTTCGCCCGTCGCCTCGACCTCCCGGCTGCGTAGCTGCGTTGCATGAAGGCATCCCGGCAAAGCGCGAATCAGCGCGTCTCATGCGGATTATGAACCTTCATGATCTCGGCAATAAGCCCTGCTCCTGCAACCCGCGACGTTTCGCATCACGGACGCCCTTTAGGGTGATGCCAACCCGCGAATTCATTTGGCATGCATGGAGTTTGAAAGAACGGTGCTATGAAGATGTCTGGTTTCCAAACATTCGAGGTCGGTTTCTGCGCGAGCCATCGCTGCTGCGGAAAGCTTGGGGTCAAGGCGCCGCCGGTCGCGATTGCGGCGCCGACTATGTCGATGACATCAAGAGCTTGGTGAGCCGCACTCGGGAGATGCTCTCGGCGCACGGTAGCCTGGCCTTGAAACTGTCCGTCGTTTTGTGGACGGAGCTTGTCCTAGCGGCAGTATTCTTAATCGCCCAGGCCTGACCGAGATCGCCCAGGCCTCATCGAGCGACATTCATCGATCGGGCGGAAACCAAAGGACGCCAGGATGGCAAACCGCTACGCACTGCGCATGGAGCATCCCCACAGCTGGACCGTCTTCGACGTCTTCACCGGCCAGCCGGTCGAGCTCAAGCATCAGCTCATGGTCGGCATGAATACGCGCGATGCAGACGCGATGGTCGACCGGCTGAACAGTCGCGACGTCAAGCGGCGAGCCAAGGCGGATCGCAAGTCCTGAGCAACCGTCCTGTGAGCGATCTCGAAGGATCTAGCGAAAATCGGCTGCAGTCAGCACGTACATGCTCCTGCGGGTACGGGCATAGGCATTCCTGGCGACGTCATGAATTGAGCTGGAAGCCGTGTCGAAGGCCGCCAGATAGGTAGCTTCTGAAGCCGCCGTTCCCGGCTGCATCTTGGAAATGGCATCGGTTGCGACAGAGAAGGAAATCTGGAACATGCCGTCATGGCCAACGAAGCGAATGCGTTTGCTTGCCTCGTCGTAGCTGCGGCTGGGGTTGGGAAATGTCAGGCTCATGATTTGGCCTCCGTCGATGCAGATACGGCCTTCTTAACTGTCCGCGACGCCCGCTTCTTCTTTGGTGCGACCGGATTCAGAGCTTCCGCCGCGCGGTCCGCCTCTTCCTTGGCCAGTCGCAATTCCCTCAGCCTTGCCGTTTTGATGCTCCTCGCCTTGGCCTCCGAGAGATATTCGGCAGTTGCTTTGTTCCGCTCTGCCGTCTTCTTCTGATTTTCCATGAAGCGAGCCTGAGCTTTTTCCATGATGTTCTGATTGCCTTCGGCCATCGGTAAAATCTCCCTTGAAGCGAAAGTCATGAATGTGAACTTCATCGTAAAATAGGTGTTCAAAGACAGAAATTCAATTTCATTAATATTCCGCAAGACCCGAACACCAGGGCATGACTAGGCAAGATAATACGTTCAATATTTTATATGCCCTCTGAATATTTTTTGGCACTCCTATCAATCGAGTGCCAAGGCGCCTATAGAGAGGGGGCGGCCGCCTAAGCCGGCCCCAGAAAGAGTCCCCATGAAATTCCGGCCACTCCACGATCGCGTCGTCATTCGGCGCGCCGAAAGCGACACCAAATCCAAGGGCGGCATCATCATCCCCGACAATGCCAAGGAAAAACCGCAGGAAGGCGAAGTGATCGCTGTCGGGCCGGGCGCGCGGGACGAAAGCGGCGCGCTGATCCCGCTCGACGTCAAGGCCGGCGACCTCATTCTGTTCGGCAAATGGTCCGGCACCGAGGTCAAGATAGACGGCGAGGACCTTCTGATCATGAAGGAGGCCGACATCATGGGCATCATCGAAAAAAGCGAGATGGGCATCATCGACAAGACCGTGGCTGCCAAGAAGGCCGCCTGATTGGAAGGCCGCGCGCCCTCCCGCGCGCGCAAAGGACGCTCCGAGCTTTGATTCAGGCGCTGCAAGCGTCTTGCCACGACAACCGAACTGGAAAAGATCATGTCTGCCAAGGAAATCAAATTCTCCACCGACGCGCGTGACCGCATGCTGCGCGGCGTCGAAATCCTCAACAACGCCGTCAAGGTGACGCTCGGCCCCAAGGGCCGCAACGTCATCATCGACAAGGCCTATGGCGCGCCGCGCATCACCAAGGACGGGGTGACGGTGGCCAAGGAAATCGAGCTCACCGACAAGTTCGAAAACATGGGCGCACAGATGGTGCGCGAAGTGGCCTCGAAAACCAACGACCTCGCCGGCGACGGCACCACCACCGCCACGGTGCTGGCCGCTTCCATCCTGCGCGAGGGCGCCAAATTCGTTGCCGCCGGCATGAACCCGATGGACCTCAAGCGCGGCATCGACCTTGCCGTCAGCGCCGTCGTCCAGGAAATCCAGGCGCGCGCCAAGAAGGTCAAGTCGTCGGCCGAGATAGCCCAGGTCGGCACCATCGCCGCCAATGGCGACACCAGCGTCGGCGCCATGATCGCCAAGGCGATGGACAAGGTCGGCAATGACGGCGTTATCACCGTCGAGGAAGCCAAGACCGCCGACACCGAGCTCGAAGTGGTCGAAGGCATGCAGTTCGACCGCGGCTATCTCTCGCCCTATTTCGTCACCAATGCCGAAAAGATGCGCGCCGAGCTGGAAGACCCTTACATCCTCATCCACGAAAAGAAGCTCGGCAATCTGCAGGCGCTGCTGCCCATCCTCGAAGCCGTGGTGCAAAGCGGCAGGCCGCTGTTGATCATCTCCGAGGACGTCGAGGGCGAAGCGTTGGCAACGCTGGTCGTCAACAAGCTGCGCGGCGGCCTCAAGGTAGCGGCCGTCAAGGCGCCTGGCTTCGGTGACCGGCGCAAGGCGATGCTGGAAGACATTGCCGTGCTCACCGCCGGACAGATGATTTCCGAGGATCTCGGCATCAAGCTGGAGAACATCACCATAGACATGCTCGGCCGCGCCAAGCGCGTGCTGATCGAGAAGGACACCACCACGATCATCGACGGCGCCGGCGAGAAGACCACCATCCAGGCGCGCGTCCAGCAGATCAAGGCGCAGATCGAGGAAACCACTTCCGACTATGACAAGGAGAAGCTGCAGGAACGTCTCGCCAAGCTGGCGGGCGGCGTTGCCGTCATCCGCGTCGGCGGCGCGACCGAATCCGAGGTCAAGGAAAAGAAGGACCGCATCGACGATGCGCTGAACGCCACGCGCGCGGCCGTCGAAGAAGGCATCGTTCCCGGCGGCGGCGTTGCGTTGCTGCGCGCCAAGGCTGTGCTGAACGGGCTGACCGGAGCCAATGCCGATGTGACGGCGGGCATTTCGATCGTGTCGAGAGCGCTCGAAGCGCCAATCCGGCAGATCGCCGAGAATTCCGGCGTCGAAGGTTCGATCGTCATCGGCAAGCTCGCCGACGGCAAGGACCACAATCAGGGCTTCGATGCCCAGAACGAGGTCTATGTCGACATGATCAAGGCCGGCATCGTCGACCCCGCGAAGGTGGTGCGGACGGCACTGCAGGACGCGGGCTCCATTGCGGCGCTCCTGATCACTGCGGAAGCCATGATCACCGACGTTTCGGCCAAGGACGCCGCTGCTTCGACCGGCGGCATGGGCTATTGACCAGCCGCTGCCCGAAACAAGCCTGAAAAGACAGCCGCCGGGGTTCTTCCCCGGCCGCGCCATCGGCAAGGAGATCGATCCATGATCGCATTCGTCCCGAAGCCAAAGGCAGCGGCGAAGACCAAAGTGGCCGAGGAAAGCCGCTTCGATCGCATTCGCAGGCTTGCCGACAAGCACAGGAAAGCCGACGCCGGCATGGTAGGCCGCGACCCGAAAAAGATCGCGGACAAGCGTCCCATGTGACGACTGCCAATCTTCGGCACCCACGCAAGCGCGGCACCAGACGCTTATCGCGTTTCGCCGCTGATCAGCGCGGCACGGTCCTTGATGATGGTAGAAACGAAGCGGATGACGGCGCGCACCGGCGCCTCCGCCCCGATTTCACGGCGATAGACGAGCGACACCGGATGACTGCCGAGAATGTCGGGGGCAAGGCGCACCATCCGCGGTTCAGCTTCGGCCAACATGCAGGGCATTACCGCCAGACCGGCGCCACTCAGAGCCGCCGCCAGCATTTCCGTCATTTCGGCAACGCGAAGGACAATTGTCGCGCCGGCGCCGTGCGCCTCAACCCATTTGGCGCCGGGGACGCCGGCAAGGCTTGCGTGAAATCCAATGATCTCGTGTCCGGCCAACTGGCGAGGGTCGATGGGCATTGGGTGACGGTCGAGATAGCGCTGGGACGCATAGATCGACCAGCCCGCAACACAAAGCTTCTGCGCGATCAAATCGTCTGCGGCGACGGTGCCGATCCTGACCGCAAGGTCGGCCTCGCCGTGCTGCAGGTCCACTGGCCTGCTGCCGCTCGTCAGTTCCAGGTTGATATCCGGGTGGGCCTTATGGAACCCGGCCATACGCTCGGCAAAAAGGGGGCTGAAGCCCGACGGCAGTGCCAGCCGAACGCTATTCTTGCCCGAACGCACAAGCGCCGTCAGTGCTTGCATGGTACGTTCAAGGTCATCGCCGAGCGGCAGCAATGTCTGGCCAAGCGGCGTGATCTCAATGCCTTGCCGCGTTCGCACGACAAGCGAAACCCCGAGTGCCGCCTCAAGAGCAGCCAGGCGCCGGCTGATCGTCGTGTGACGCACGCCGAGCACGCGCGCTGCTCCCGACAACGTTCCCGCGCGGGCGGCAGCGAGAAAGTAGCGCAGATCGTTCCAGTCCGGTTCGCCGGTCTTGATCACGAACCTAGTCTCTCATGTTCCCTGTCAAGGTTGAAGGCAAGAAGGCTCGCCTGCTTGGCAGGTTTGCGAAGCAGTCGGACCGGCTGAAGCTGCACAGGGCTGGGGGT
>NZ_JAMYOX010000038.1:0-60123 GCF_040320025.1 Mesorhizobium sp. M0808 | reverse complement strand
GAGGGGAACCGCGCTCTACGAAGCCCCCTCTCCGGCCGCTTCGCCGAGCCACCTCTCCCCCGCTTCGCAGGGCGAGGAACCCAAGTCTTGAGAGGTCGGAGGGAAGCAACCCTCTGGCCGTCGCTACGGCCTTCGCCAATCTCCAAAGTCACAGGACGCAGGCTCGCGCTTCAGTCCGTCTCACGCAAATAGCTCGCCAGCGCCACCGCATTGTTGTGCGCCTCGTCATGGGCGCCGTAGAGCAGCGCCACCTTGCCTTCACGGAGCAAGGCACGTAGTTCCGCCACCGCCTCGCCGTTCCGGTCGAGCTCATCGCGGTATCGCCGCTGGAACTCCGCCCAGCGCGCCGGCTCATGGCCGAACCATTTGCGCAACCCATTGCTTGGCGCGATGTCCTTTAGCCAGAGCGTCAGCGCCGCGTCCTGCTTGGCGATGCCGCGAGGCCATATGCGGTCGACGAGCACCCGCTGCCCGTCATCGGGCGCCGGCGGCTCATAGATGCGCTTGACCGCGAGCTCCATTGCCAACTCCGCATGGGCCAGCAGGCGCCGCTGCTTGCTGGCCTTCGCTTAAAGATCCCGGGCCTAAACCCACTCGCCCTTGCGCATCACCGGCACGCGGCTGCCGTCCTTATGGACGCCGTCTATGTCGATCTTGTCCGAGCCGATCATCCAGTCGATGTGGATGAAACTCTTGTTGCCGCCGCGCGCCGCGATCTCGTCCTGGCCGAGCGAGGCGCCGTCGACGAAGCACTTCGAATAGCACTGGCCGAGCGCGATGTGGCAGGCGGCGTTCTCGTCGAACAGCGTGTTGAAAAACAGCAGCCCGCTCTTGGCGATCGGCGAGGAATGCGGCACCAGCGCCACCTCGCCGAGACGGCGCGAGCCTTCGTCGGTATCGAGCACCTTTTGCAGCACATCCTCGCCCTTCGTGGCCTTGGCCTCGACAATGCGGCCCGCCTCGAAACGCACCGCAATGCCGTCGATCAGGGTACCCTGATAGGACAGCGGCTTGGTGCTGGTGACATGGCCTTCGACGCGCCTTGCATGCGGCGTGGTGAAAACCTCTTCGGTCGGGATGTTGGGGTTGCAGGTGATGCCGTTCTTGGCGGTCGAGGCGCCGCCCATCCACTCGTGGCCGTCGGCCAGCCCGACGGTCAGGTCGGTGCCGGGGCCGGTGAAATGCAGTGCGTGGAAATTGTGGCCGTTCAGCCATTCGGTGCGGCTCTTCAACGCCGTATTGTGCGCCGTCCAGTTGCCGATCGGGTCTTCGACATCCACCCGCGAGGCGGCAAAGATGGCGTCGGCGAGCTTGGCCACCGCGAGGTCTTCGGCATCGTCCGGGAAAACCTGCTTGGCCCAGGCCTGATCGGGATAGGCGACGATGTTCCAGTTGATGTCGAAGCCGGTGATCTTCTCCAGCGCCGGCTGGTAGGCCATCGAATTCGCCTTGTTGGCACGCGCCACCTTTGCCGGGTCCTGCGCCGAAAGCAGCGACGGATCCTCGCCGCGCACGGCAAGCCTCGCCGCATTGTTGGCGAAGGCTTTTGCCATGCCTTCATAGAGCCAGCCGGCGGCGCGGTCGAAGCCGGCGTCGACGCCGTAGCGGAAGCGCGCGAGCGTGATCTCATCGTCGTTGAAGATCGGCGTCACCAGGCCGGCACCTGCCTTGTAGGCGTGCTCGACGATCCGCCGCGTCAAAGGCAGCGCTGCAATAGACGAGGTCAGCACCAGATCCTGCCCCGGTTGCAATTGCAGCCCGACCTTGACGGCGACCTCCGCCAGCCTGTCGAGCTTCACCGGGTCGATGGTTGCGGAAACGCCGCGCGAATGTGTGGTCATGATCCTGCCTGCTGTGATTGGGGACTGTTTCTTACATAGACCGGCGCTGCCGACCTTTCCACTCTGATGACGCCGGCAGGTCTAGCTGACGCTCGAGCGATCTGAACTGCGCCATCGTCGCCTCGATCTCTTCGCGGATCCAGGTCTTGAAATCCCTGACTTTGCGGCTTTCGCTCTTGCTGGCCGAGGTCACCAGCCAATAGCCGAGCCCGCTCTGCGCCCGTATGCCGAACGGCGCAACGAGACGGCCGTCGGCCAGCGCGTCGGCGGCCAGCAACTGCCAGCCGAGCATGACGCCGTGACCGGCAATCGCTGATTCCAGGCACAGCATCGGGTCGGTGAAGCGCGCGCCTTTCATGAAGGTGACCGGCTCCACCCCGGCGGCTTCGAACCAGCTCTCTCAACTGATCATCGACCTTTCGTCGGTGATCGCACAGGTCAAAGCAAGGTCCTCGATCGATTTCAGCTTGCTGGCGATCACCGGTGCACAGACCGGAAACACCTCCTGCGCCAGCAGCAATTCGGCGCGCCCGCCTGGCCATTTGCCGTCGCCGAGCCGAATGGCGACGTCGATGTCCGAACGATCGAGATCGGCAAGCCGCGCCGAGGCATCGATGCGCAGGAGCACGTTCGGATGGCGGGCAAAATGCCGCGACAGCCGCGGCAGCAGCCATTTCGAGGCAAAAGCCGGCGCCACCGAAACCACCAGCGTGCACTCCGAGCTTTCATCGGCAAGCGCCACCGCCTGTGCGAGTTCGCGAAACCCGGCGCTGAGCCGCGCGGTAAAGACGGTGCCGAATTCCGTCGCCACCAGGCCAGCTGGCGTTCGTTCGAACAGCGCGCGGCCGAGTTGTTTTTCTGTTCGGTTGATCTGCTGGCTGACGGCGCTGACCGAGACGTTGAGCTCGCCGGCCGCCGCCGTGAGCGAGCCCAGGCGCGCGACGGCTTCGACGGCGCGTAAGCCGTTGAGGTGCACGCGGTTCAGCATAGCCATACAGTTTTTCTAAACTCGAACGGCTGAAATCTCAATTGCCAGACACTGCCGGATGCCGGATTCTAAGTGGGCTACTCAGAGTGAGGAGGCAAATCTGATGAAGATTTTGTTATGGCTCGGCGCCTTTTCCCCGATCGGAACGCAGCCGCGCCGGCATGACAGCGAGGGCATCAATTGGGTGACCGATCCGCTGGCGCATCCGGTGCTCGACACCATGTCGGAGCGCGAACTCGCCGACATGCCATTCAGGCTGACCGCGCGTCGTACCCGCTTCGAGACGGCCCCGCCAAGGACCTGCTGCGGCTGAAGAAGGACTTGCTGGCACTCAGGTGAGCCGGCCGCCGACGCGGCTGCGCAGCCCTTCTGGCCCAATAAAAGGCGGATTGTCTCGCCGGCAGGCGCACCTATGGTGCACCGCGATGAACATCGCTTCGCCCTTGCGCCTCGCAATCGCCGGCATGATTGCCCTGGCCGTCGCCATGGGCATCGGCCGGTTCGTCTATACGCCGATCCTGCCTGGCATGATGGAAGAGCTCGGCCTGTCGCCGGCCGATGCCGGCTGGATCGCATCTGCCAATTATCTCGGCTATCTCGTCGGCGCGCTTGCCGCCACCGGCGGCTGGGCGCAAGGCCGCGAGCGTCAGCTGATGCTGGCCGGCCTTGCCGCCACCGCGATCCTCGCCGGCCTGATGGGCCTGACCGGCACGATGGCCGCGTTTCTCGTCATCCGCTTTCTTGCCGGCGTTGCAAGCGCCTTTGTCCTGGTCTTCATGACCAGCATCGTTTTCGGTCATCTCGCCGCGGCCGGGCGAAACGACCTGCAGGCGCTGTATTTCGGCGGTGTCGGCCTCGGCATCGCGGCGTCCTCGGCGCTGTTGGCAGTCCTCGTCACCGAACATGCCGGCTGGGCGGCGGGCTGGCTATGGTCGGCGGTGATTTCGGCCTGCGGCTTTGCCGCCGTCGGCTTGCTGGCCGGCGGCACCTCGGCCGCGAACAGCACCACCGGGAGCGAGCCGGCACTGCCGAAACACCGGTCGCTGGTGAAGATCATCGTCGCATACGGCCTGTTCGGCTTCGGCTATATCGTCACGGCAACGTTCCTGGTCGCCATCGTCCGCCAGGGCGGCGGCGGCCGCGTCTTCGAGGCCGTGGTCTGGATGGTCACCGGCCTTGCCGGTTTCCCCTCGGTCTGCTGTGGCAGAAGCTCGCGGCCAGGATCGGGCTTTATGCCACCTATGCCCCGGGGTGTCTGGTCGAGGTGGTCGGCGTCAGCGCCAGTGTCGTCATGGGCGGGCGCACCGGGTCGCTGCTCGGCGGCCTTCTTGTCGGCGGCACCTTCATCGCCATCACCGCGCTTGGCCTGCAGACGGGCAGGCAGCTTGCTCCGCAAGCACCACGCCGGATGCTGGCGGTAATGACGGCCGCCTTCGGCCTTGGCCAGATCATCGGCCCGATCGTCGCCGGGCTGCTTGCGCAGGCCTCGGGTAACTTTTTCCTCGCCTCGATCGTGGCCGCCGCCGTCCTGCTCGCTTCCGGCGCGATCACCTGGTCGGCTGCGCCAAAATCGCCATGATTATGGTCTTGCTCGGTTGCGGGCATCGGGCACGGGCATTTTCTTTCCCACTAATGTGTGACTTTATGCCCGCTGAACCCCGCTGATTTGCGCATCGACCGAGGATTTTCCCACAGTGTTCGTATCCTTCTTCCCGCAGCCGAAGCTCTTTTTCACCTCGGCCGCCGTCTGGAGTGCGGTCATGGTGGCCGTGTGGTTTCTCGGCGGCGACCAGCTAGGCGCTTTGGTCGGATTTCCCCTCCCTGCAGCGGACGCGGCGCCGATCATTGGCGTTTCCGTTTTCTGGTCGCCTCCGTTCCTTTGGTTCTACATCTATTTTACACTTGGTGTGCTGCTCTTTTACGCCTTCTGGCATTGGTATTCCCCGCACCCGTGGGACCGCTGGTCGATCCTTGGCAGCTCGCTGATCTTGTTCACGACCTATTTTCAGGTTCAGGTGAGTGTAGCGATCAATGCCTGGTACGGGCCGTTCTGGGATCTGATTCAGGGCATTGTGAGCAAAAGTGTGAAGGCGACAGAGTATGATGTTTATGCGCAGTTAATAACTTTCCTCGGCATCGCTCTGGTGGCTGTTACTGTTTACGTTCTGACAAATTTCTTTGTAAGCCATTGGGTGTTTCGCTGGCGGACAGCGATGAACGACTACTACATGTCCTATTGGCCTAGGGTGCGGAGCATCGAGGGAGCTTCCCAGCGCGTGCAGGAAGACACGATGCGCTTTTCAAAGATCATGGAAGATCTTGGGACCAGCTTTATTGATTCGATAATGACTTTGATCGCCTTCATGCCGATTTTGCTTGCCTACTCAAAGCACATTACGGCATTGCCTTTCATCGGTCAGGTGCCGCAGCCGTTGGTTTTGGCTGCGATCTTCTGGGCGATGTTTGGGACGGTATGCATTGCCACCGCCGGCATAAAGCTGCCCGGCTTGCAGTTTCGCAACCAGCGCGTCGAAGCCGCTTACCGCAAGGAACTTGTTTATGGTGAGGACGATCAGTCCCGAGCGCAGCCGCCGACCGTTTCCGAATTGTTCGGAAATGTGCGCCAGAACTACTTCCGGCTCTATTTCCACTACGTCTATTTCAATGTGGTCCGCTATCTCTACTTGCAACTAAATACCATATTCCCTCTTTTTTTGATGACTCCTTCGTTGGTCGCCGGAACCTTAACGTTGGGTCTCGTCAACCAGGTCAATTCCGCGTTCAGCCAAGTGACCAGCTCGTTCCAATATCTTGTTAATTCCTGGTCAACGATCGTTGAGCTCTTGTCAGTCCACAAGCGGCTGCGAGCGTTCGAAGCCACGATCAAGGGCGAGCCGCTGCCGGTGATCGATCAGCACTATCTAGAACGGGAACAAGCCGGGCTGCGTCCTGAGGATCAGCCGGCAAGCTAAGACTGGCGGGCGGCGGCGCTTGCGGCTCAGCCGCCCACCGCCGCCTGCCTTTCGCCTCGCCGCGATACATAGTCGCGAAAACTAATGCACTCGACGTCCGCTTTGACGCAGACCTCGCCGGCAAAGCGTTCCAGCGCGTTCCAGTAGGCGCCGTCATTCATCAGCGTGAAGTGGAAGCCGAGCTCAAGCGGAATGCGCTTGCCCTGGTATTGCGCATCGAAGGCGGCGCGGAACGCGTTATAGGTCCGGTCAGCGAACTCTTCTGCCATGCTCGGCCGCTCGAAGCCGCCGGAATGTCTGACATAGAGATTGTAATCCATGGCGATCACGCGCCTTGAGCTCGGCCCTTCCGGGATCTGCGGCAGCGAAAAGCGCGTGATGCCGTTGACGGTCGGCGGCTCGACCGGCCCACGGGAAACGCCGCTTGCGTCGAGCAGGAAGCCGGCCGCGGGCAGCGCCTCATAGAGCGCCTTGTTTGCCGACAGATAAGGCGCGCGAAACCCGACCACCGATTTGCGGGCGAAATCGCGCCAGCCCTTCGGTTCAGGAGCGATGCCGTTGATCGAATACGCGTTTTCGAGAATATGCTTGAATGAGCCGAACTCGCTCAGCCAGTCGGCTTTGCTCCAGTCCTTGCCGTCGAAATGACCGCAGCCATGGCTGCCGATGTCGTGGCCTTCCGAGGCCGCAAGGTTGATCTGCTCGAGCCGCTCGGCAACTTCCTGTTTGGAGGCGGCAAAGCCGATGTTCGATTTGCCTTCTGTCTTGCCGGGCGCGGTGTATTCCTTGCGTGTCTCGGGCGACAACAGAAACACGCAGGAGACGAAATAGGTGAAATGCGCGCCTGTGCGCCGGGCCAGCGCCCGGCTGCGCTGCCATTGCGAAATGTCGCGGGCGCTGTCGAACGAGATGATCACGATCTGCTTCGGCTTTGCCGGCGCCGCCAGCGGGTCGGCAAAAGCCGCGCCGGCAGCAAGCGCGGCAATGGAAAACGCAATAACGCGGGACAAACGGGGCAAAGGCATCTGACTTGATTAGGGAATGTAGAAGCACCGCCTACCGGTGAAATATGGCACGGGTGCGATCGACCTGTGCGGCCGCCGTTGGCGGTGACTGCCTCGTGAATAGGCGATTTTCCTGCCGAACCCCTTCCATGCCGGCAAAATTTCGCTAAAACGCGGGCTCATCAACCGCCCCGCCCGGGGCATGAATGGTTTTGATCCATGTCGGACGACAGTTTTATCCGCGAAGTCAACGAAGAGATTCGTCGCGACCAGGCGCATGCGCTGTGGGATCGTTTCGGTCCCGCCTTGCTCGTGCTGGCCGTGCTGGTGGTGCTTGGCACTGGCGCTGTCGTCGGCTACCGCTATTGGGACGAGACCCGCGCCAACCGCTCGGGCGATGCTTTTTCGCAGGCGCTCAAGCTCGCCAATGACGGCAAGAACGACGAGGCGCTTGCCGCTCTGGAGGCGTTGGAGAAGGACGGCTACGGCGCCTATCCGCTGCTCGCCCGCATGCGCGCGGCAACCGTCAAGGCGGACAAGGGCGACGTCGACGCCGCCGTCAAGGATTTCGACGAGGTCGCCGCCGACACCAAGATCCCCTCCGGCATTCGCGACATGGCTCGTCTCAGGGCAGCGCTGCTTCTGGTCGACCACGGCTCTTTCGCCGATGTCTCCAGCCGCGTCGAGGCGCTCACCGCCGACACCAACACATTGCGCCATACGGCGCGCGAGGCGCTTGGCCTTGCCGCCTGGAAGGAAGGCAAGGCGGCGGATGCATTGAAGCTGTTCGACCAGATCGCCGCGGATGATGGCGCCCCGCACAACACGCGCGAGCGGGCGACTTTGATGTCCGAGCTGATCCGCGGCTCGGGCGGCGTGTCGTGATAGTCCATGACCTTCAAAGTCGCCATCATCGGCCGGCCTAACGTCGGCAAATCGACCCTTTTCAATCGGCTGGTGGGAAGGAAGCTGGCGCTTGTCGATGATACGCCCGGCGTCACTCGCGATCGCCGCGTCCATGCCGCAAAGCTCTACGACCTGCATTTCGACGTCATCGACACCGCCGGCTTCGAGGATGCGGCTGCCTCGACGCTGCCCGGCCGCATGCGCGCCCAGACCGAGATCGCCATCCGCGAGGCTGACCTGATCTTTTTTACGATCGATGCCAAGTCCGGGCTGATGCCCGACGACAAGACCTTCGCCGAGATCGTGCGCAAATCCGGCAAGCCGGTTGTCGTCGTTGCCAACAAGGCCGAGGCGCGCAGCGCCCAGGGCGGCATGCTGGAGGCCTGGGAGCTCGGCCTTGGCGAACCGATCCCGGTCTCGGCCGAACACGGCCAGGGCCTGCCCGATTTGCGCGATGCGGTAATCGCGGCACTGGGCGAGGCGCGTGCCTTCGGCGAGGACGAAGAGGCCGGCGAGGAGGAGGTCGCCGCCAGCGAGGTGCTGATCGGCGAGGACATCAGCGACCCGGACGCCGAGCCGAGCTATGACGACACCAAGCCGATGCGCATCGCCGTCGTCGGCCGCCCCAACGCCGGCAAGTCAACGCTGATCAACGCGCTGATCGGCGAGGAGCGGCTGTTGACCGGCCCCGAGGCCGGCATCACTCGCGATTCCATCTCGGTCGACTGGGACTGGCATGGCCGCCGCTTAAAATTGTTCGACACCGCCGGCATGCGCCGCAAGGCCAGGATCCACGAAAAGCTCGAAGTGATGTCGGTGCAGGACGGCTTGCGCGCCATCCGCTTTGCCGAGATCGTCATCATCGTGCTCGACGCCACCATTCCCTTCGAGAAGCAGGATCTGCAGATCGCCGACCTGATCATCCGCGAGGGCCGTGCCCCGGTGATCGCCTTCAACAAATGGGATCTTGTCGACCATCCCCAGGAGTTGCTGGCCGAGCTGCGCGAAAAAACCGAGCGGCTGCTGCCGCAGGCGCGCGGCATGCAGGCGGTGCCGGTGTCGGCCGAGACCGGGCGTGGCCTCGACAAGCTGATGGATGCCGTCATCCGGACGCATCGAGTTTGGAACAGCCGTGTGTCGACCGGCAAGCTCAACCGCTGGCTGGAAGGCATTTTGGCGCATCATCCGCCGCCGGCCGTCGCCGGACGTCGGCTGAAGATCAAATATGTCACCCAGGCCAAGACGCGGCCGCCGGGCTTCGTCGTCTCCTGCTCACGGCCGGACGCGATGCCGCAATCCTATGTCCGCTATCTCTCGAACAGCCTGCGCGAGGCTTTCGACATGCCCGGCGTGCCGATCCGCATCGCCTTGCGCACCTCGGACAATCCTTTCGCCAGCAAGGCAAAGAAGCGCCGCTGAGCGCCACTGTCCCTTTACGCTACGTTGCGCAGAACGGGCGCCGGTTGCGTCTGCGGCAACGCTTCCAGCGCCGCCTGCAACAGGATGTCGCCAAGCCGCGCCGCTACCGGGTCGGGCTCGGCCTCCTTGCGATGCAGGAACAGCGCCATCTTGGGCAAGGCGGGCACCCCGGCGATCTCCGGCGTCATCGCCCTGACGGTGGCCGGCGTGAGTGGGGGCAGCCTCTGCACCTAATGGGCGGTGTAAGCTCCGTCCACCAGATGGTAGCTCCCAGTGATAAAGCTGGCCTGGTCGGACAACAGGAAGCATACAAGAGCCGCTACCTCTTCCGGTTTCCCGCGCCTGCCCATCGGCTGAAGACCTGCCATGCGCCGGCTGGCTAATGCCTCCATTTGCTCCGATAAAAGAGGCGTTTCGATCCAGCCGGGGCCGACGACATTGATCCGGATGCCCATCCTCGCATATTCAATCGCCGCAACCTTGGTTAATCCAACGACCCCGTGTTTCGCTGCCGTGTATGCGGACGCAGTTGGCAAGCCGACGGAACCGAGAACGGAGGACATGTTCACGATGGCGCCTCCGCCCCGATCCAGCATCGCGGCGATTTCGTACTTCATGCTGTAGAAAACGCCATTTAGATTGACGTTTATCAGTTTGTGCCAGTTGTCGAGCGGATAGTCTGCCGTTGCTTTTCGAATGCCGTCGATACCTGCATTGTTTACCGCCATATCCAGTCCGCCGCATTTCTGGACAGTGAACTCGATCAGCTTTTCCACGGCTGCGGCATCCGTGACATCTACCGCAAAGTCGTAGGCCCTGCCGCCTTGCGAGCTTATTTCGGCGGCTCTGCAGTGCGCTGCCTCGGCATCAAGGTCGGCGACAACAATCTCGGCTCCTTCTTGCGCGAGTTGCCGTGAAACAGCCGCACCTATTCCGGATCCTGCGCCGGTCACAATCGCGACTTTACCATGGAAGTCAGGCTTCATCGTCTCTGTCCTATGCCAATTTTGACATAACCGAACAGAGGCAGACGGTTATCGCAAGAAGTTTCGCTCCAATTCGCTTGTCAATCCTGTGAATTCATTTTGCCACCACAAAGCGAGACTTGGCCCGCAGGCCTTGGAATGGTAGAGACGAAGGCGGCGGTAGATGACCAGTTTCCTAGCAGGTAGAAATGGAAGAACACCACATTGCGCGCCGGGGGCTCGTGCTGGGTAGTCTGGCTCTGATGGTCTCCGGATGTACGTCGACGTTACAACAGGTGGCGGAGCCGATTTCATCCGCGTTCGGACCAAGGCGTGGCCTGAATCCTCGTTACCGACGGCAGCATGTGCGGTACGACGGAAACGAGCCGGCCGGAACGATCGTCGTCGATACTTCGCAACGTTTTCTCTATGCCGTCGAGACGGACGGGTGGGCGACGCGCTACGGCGTCGGCGTCGGCGAGCAGGGACTTTCGTTCAAGGGTACAGCGACCGTCGGCCGCAAGGCGGACTGGCCGTCGTGGACACCCACCGCCAGCATGATGAAGCGCAAGCCGCGCCTGGTGAAGTATGCAGGGGGGGTCCCTGGCGGACCAAACAACCCGCTTGGTGCGCGTGCCCTTTATCTCTATCGCGACGGGCGCGACACCCACTTCCGGATACATGGTACAAACGAGCCGTGGACGATAGGCACAGCAGTATCGAACGGGTGCATCCGTATGATCGATGACGACGTCATTGACCTCTACGACCGTACTCCTTTGGGCACGACGGTGGTGGTTGTTTGATGGTGGGCAGGCCTGATCTCCGTTGGATGGTGAACCTGCCAGCACGTCACCGCAAAGGTGCCGCCTGGAACCGGGTGCCAACTGTGTCATTTCTGCACTAGGCGTTGATGTAGATCGCGGGTAGCTTGGCGGGGCTGCATATTGTTTTTATTTGTGGCGATTCCATAGGCTGTTCCGCCCTCGGGGAAAGGATTGCTTGATGAACAGGATGTTGATTGTAATGGTTGCCACCCTCGCCGTTGCCAGCCTGAGCGGCTGCGCGAATGGCATGATCGGCAAAGGAAAGGGGAAGGCTCCTCCGCCGGAACCCGCTGCCGTAGAGGAGCCCGTGATTAAATAAGGACCGGCTTTCGGTTATTCGGGAAGGGCCGCCAGGCCCTTCCCAATCGATATGCAGGGGCCAGCCGGATTCGTAGCCTACGTGCGTTAGCGGGCATAGGTTGGCGCTAGGCCTGCGGTTCTCGGAGTTCTGGATAGATGACGCTAGTAAGTGGCCGTTCAACAATTGTGGCCCTGCTCGCACTTGTCGCAGCGTCATGTCAGTCGCAGGACAGCAAGCCCCAGCCGACTTTTGTGTCCAATGATAAGGCACTGAGAACCGCGGCGATGCCGGCGCGCGCGGCGGCGTCAACTCAAGCCCAGCGGTATTTCATCGAGTTCCGCTCCCGGTACGCCCTTACCTACGGCCATTCCTACGTGATTTTTGGACGATTGAACCAGGCCGGACGGATGGTCAACCCCGAAGTGGCGGGCCTCGCTCCGAAGTCCGGTGATCCCAATGTCTATGTTCTCGGCCATTTGGCGCCCGTGCCAGCCTCGACCGGGTGGACGGACGGCGACCTGGAAGATGCTTACCGGTCGGCAAGCTGGCGTGTATTACTTACCGAAGCCGAATATAGGAAAGTCGTCGCGAGCATACGAAGGCTGCAGGCCAGTTCTCCGCTTTGGCACGCGTCGCTCTACAACTGCAACGCATTCGTAGCGGACATCGCTAGATCCATGGGGTATAAGACCCCCGGTATCTGGCTCCGGCCGCAACAATTCATAACCAAGCTTCGGGAGATGAACGCGGGTTGAAATGCGATTGGCAAAACCCGCTTTCGCGCCCATTCGCCCGGTTAAGTGCGAAGGGAACGCGCTCTGAATGTCTACGGTCGACAACTCGGACGGTGACATCGTTGCGACGGCTTATCATCGTCCCAGATCGAGAAAAGGCTCCGGTGACGTGACGTGACCATTGCTGTAGCCTCAGTTGGCGAGATCATATGGGTGATCGGCATCGTTGCTTGGTACGTGATCCGGTATCCGTTCGAGCGCCGGGCAAGGCGCGTGCGAATTGTAGCTGGCGGCAGCTCAAGTTCCGACACCGTCGGGCTTGTATCGGCTCTCCTTGGCCTGGCAATCCTGCCTGGCTTCTATGTCGCTACCGGCATCCCCGGAGCGGCTGATCATCCGGCCAGCGTGTGGTCGGTGGCGCTCGGAACCATCATCTTCTGCTCAGCGCTGTGGATTTTTCGCTTATCCCACAAGGAACTTGGCCGTAACTGGTCGATTACGCTCGAGATTCGCGAACGGCATGAACTGGTCAGCGCCGGGCCATACGCCTTGGTCCGTCACCCTATGTACACCTCTTTCCTGCTTATGGGGCTCGGCCAGCTCTTTCTGCTGCCGAACTGGGTTGCGGGCATATCGGGTTTGATTGGTTTCGCAGTCCTTTTCCTGCTGAGAGTGGATAAGGAAGAGCGTATGATGCTGGAGAATTTAGGCTCGCAATACCGTGTCTATATGGAAAGGACCAAGCGGATATTCCCTTATCTTTATTAGAGGTCGTTTTATGCGAGGCCGAGCCCTCAAGCTTTCCGCGCCCCGGCGCCTTGTTGGCGATCTGATGAGGTTTTCGATCGGCGTGCCACGGGTCGCGGTGCAGCGTCAGATGAATCTCGGCCCACTCGTAAGGGCTAGAATGGCGCAGCAGACCAGGCCCTCGTGGACCGCTATCTTCCTGAAAGGGTATGCGCTTCTTGCCCTAGAGATGCCGGAGCTGCGGCGCGCCTATGTCAAGTTGCCTTGGCCGCAGCTTTACGAGTATCCGGCAAGCGTAGCCTCGATTGCCCACGAGCGCGAATATGATGGCGAGCCGGCCGTTCTGCTGAGCCGCATCAAATGCCCGGAGCGCTACTCCATCACGGAACTTGAGGGATCCATCCACGCGGCTCGATCACGGCCGATCCAGGAGGTCCCGGAGTTTCGGCGTGCCTTGCGGGTGGCAGGTGCGCCCGCGCCAGTCAGGTGGCTGCTTATGTGGCTAGGGTTGAACATCGCCCGGCAAAGGGCAAATTACTTCGGTACCTTCCAACTGTCCGTCTATTCTGGCCTCGGTGCGGAATCACTCAACCCGCTGACACCACTGACCACCCTTCTCAACTACGGTCCGATCGGCAAAGACGGATCGGTGAATGTCCGCATCCACTACGATCACCGGGTCATGGATGGAGCGAACGTCGCACGAGCACTGGAGAGATTCGAAAAGATTCTGAACGGCACTGTCGCCAATGAAGTGGTGCTGCTCGGTCAAGATGTTTCCGCTCCTGCAAGACAGAGGAACGCGACGTGATTTCGCACTGTGAATTCCGGCCAGCTATCGTCGTGATTGGCGGCTCGGGTGGAATTGGCCGGGCGATTGCGTGCGTCGCTGCAAGGGAGCGCGGTGCGGTTGTGCTGGTTGCCCGCTCGCCTGAGGGTTTGGCCGGCGCGGCGTCTGAGGTTAGGGAGGCGGGCGGCGAGGCATTCACGCTCGAGTTGGATCTCGTGGCAGGCGATGCGCCAACGCGCCTGGAGGGCTTTCTGTCCGCACACGGCCTGGTCTGTGATGTCCTGGTCAACAGCGCCGGCTATGGCCTGCGGGGCGCGACGACGGCGCTGCCTATTGATGGTCAACTCGGCATCATCGATCTCAATATACATTCCCTCACAGAACTGACCCTTCATTTTCTGCCGGGAATGGTGGCGCGCCGACGGGGCGGGGTGCTCAATCTCAGTTCCGTGGCCGGGTTCGTTCCCGGGCCTTATATGGCTGTGTACTTCGCTAGCAAAGCTTTCGTGCGCTTCTTCTCAGAGGCGCTTCACCAGGAATTGCGCCGAACCGGCGTGACGGTCACATGCGTTGCACCAGGCCCGGTGCCGACGGAGTTTCTCGCAAGGTCAGGCGCCAATCAGACGGTGCTCTTCAACATCTTGCCCAAGGTGGATCCGGAGTATGTAGCCGAACGGGCGTGGCGAGGGTTCAAATCGGGTCGTCGCCTAGTCGTACCGGGAATCTCGGCCAAGTTGGCTGCCCTTGCGGCAGCGCTCCTGCCTTCCGCAGCGCTGCTGCCCCTGGTTGGCCGTCTGCAACGCCGCGGCAATGATCAATGTCCTTGCGGTTCAGGTATAAAGTTCAAGAAATGCTGCGGTACCCGCCAGATTCAGCTACGCCGGGGCCCTCGGGGAATTATCCCCTGACCGGACCAGCGTGCACCGAAAAACCTCATTGAAGCGAGAGACCGCTCGCCGATGACGGGTGTTAAGCATGTTGGTAGCATAGAGGCGAGGCTTTCGACATGCCCGGCGTGCCGATCCGCATCGCCTTGCGCACGTCGGACCACCCGTTCGCCAGCAGGGCGAAGAAGCGCCGTTAGATCATCATTCGCGGAACCTTGCGAGACGTCGGCGGGACAGCGCCCCCTCTGCCCTGCCGGGCATCTCCCCCATTTGGGGGAGATTGGCCGTCCTCTCCGCTTTAGCCAATCTCCAGCGCCGAAAGACGGGTGGGACGGCGAAGCTGCTAGTCTAATCTCCCCCCTCGTGGGGGAGATGTCCGGCAGGACAGAGGGGGGCGCGAGGGATCGCGAGCGCTCGTCTGCGCTAAGCCGCTTTCCTCAGACCATCCGCGTCGCCACTTCCCGGCAACGCTTCCAGCGCCGCCTGCAGCAGGATGTCGCCAAGCCGCGCCGCTACCGGGTCGGGCTCGGCCTCCTTGCGATGCAGGAACAGCGCCATCTTGGGCAAAGCGGGCAGCCCGGCGATCTCCGGCGTCATCGCCCTGACGGTGGCCGGCAGGCCGATATCGGTGCGGATCGTCAGTCCGAGCCCGGCGGCGACGGCTGCCCAGATGCCGCCAAGGCTCGGGCTGGAGAAGGCCATCCGCCATGCCAGGCCGGCGCGGTCGAGCGTTTCGGTCGCCACGCTGCGCAGCAGGCACGGCGCTTCGAGCGCCACCAGCGGCAACGCCTCGCCATCGCGCAGGCTGGTCTCGATCTGTTTTGCCGGGCCGATCCAGCGCATCTGGACGTCGGCTACATGCCGGCTGTAGGGCAGCGTCGCGCCATTGTGCCAGGCAAGCGCGATATCGAGGCTGCCCGAAATGATCCGTTCGGCAAGCTCATGGCTGCGTGCGATCCTGGCCTCGATCTTGACCTTGGGATGGGCGCGGGTGAAGCGCCCGAGCACCTCCGGCAGCACCGCCTCGCCGAAATCCTCCTGTAGCCCAAGCCGCACCCAACCCTCCAGCTCGACATCGTGGATGGCGGAGGCGGCCTCGTCATTGAGCTCGATCAGCCGCCGCGCGTAGCCGAGCATGGTCTCGCCCGCGTCCGTCAGCACCAGACCACGCCCAGATTTACGGAAGATCGGCGTCGCCGCCTGCTCCTCCAGCTTCTTCAATTGCGCACTGATTGCCGAGGTCGAGCGGCCGAGCCGGTCGGCGGCCTTGGCGAAGCTGCCCAGCTCCATGCCGGTGACGAAGCTGCGCAGGACTTCGAGATCGAATGTCACGCGTCGCATGCCAATAATCCTGATATTCGGGACCTTACGTCAAAAACTTCCTGATATTCAGTACGAAGCTATGGCGGTAGAGAGAGCGCGTCAAGACCGAATGCAGCCGACCCATGCAGGAGCTGAACCATGTCCGCTGTCGCCACACGAGCAGATTGCAAACCGCTTCGCCCGGCCGCCGTTGCCGCCCCGTCAGAAGCGGCGGCACTTCGACCCAATCATCGCTGGAAGGTGCTGGGCATCGGCGTCGCCGCCAATGCCTGCTTTTCCGCGACCTTCTCCGGCATTCCGGCGACGGCGGTGTTCCTGCGCTCGGGCTACCATCTCTCCAATGGCGAACTCGGCCTGGCGCTTGGCCTTCTCGGCCTGGGCGTGGCGCTGAGCGAATTGCCGTGGGGGCTGCTGACCGATCGCTGGGGCGACCGCCGCGTTCTGCTGACGGGGCTCGGCGCAACCGCGGTTTGGCTGCTTGTCATGGCCGCGCTGGTCGTGCCGTCACCGGCCCATATTCCCGGCATCGCGCTTCTCGCCGCTGCCCTGCTGGTCACCGGATTGCTCGGCGGCAGCGTCAACGGCTCCAGCGGCCGCGCCATCATGGCCTGGTTCGGCGAAGGCGAGCGCGGCTTTGCCATGAGCATCAGGCAGACGGCGGTGCCGCTTGGCGGCGGGCTTGGCGCGCTCGTGCTGCCATCGCTCGCTTCAGCCCATGGCTTCACGGCAGTCTTCGGACTTCTGGCGGCTGCATCCGCGGTCTCGACCTCGCTCGCCTGGCGCTGGCTGCATCAGCCGCCGGCGCATGACGATGCCAATTCGGGCAGCATGGCATTGTCGGCCGGCCCGGCGCCGCTGCGCAACCCGGCCGTCTGGCGCATCGCAACAGCCATCGGCCTGCTTTGCTTTCCGCAGGTGGCGGTGCTTACATTTGCTTCCGTGTTCCTGCATGATTTCGCCGGCATGGGAACAGCCGTGATCAGCGCCAGCCTGGCTGCCGTGCAGGTCGGCGCCATGGTCATGCGCGTCTGGAGCGGCCGCTACACCGACCGTCACGGCAACCGCCGGTCGTTCCTGCGTCTGTGCAGCATGCTGAGCGTGGCCGCCTTCACCGTGCTTGCGGCGCTCGTCTTGTTTTCGGCCCAATTCTTGTCAGGCCAAGCGCCGATGCTGTCGCCGGCGATGGTCGCGATGCTGGTCGTGGCCGGCATCTGCGTCTCCTCCTGGCATGGCGTCGCCTACACCGAGCTTGCGACGCTGGCCGGCGCGAGCCAGGCCGGAACGGCGCTCGGCCTTGCCAACAGCCTGGTCTTCATTGCCTTCTTCCTGGTGCCGATCGCCATTCCCGGACTTCTCGTGCTCTGCTCGTGGGCAGGCGTCTGGCTGGGTGCGGCTATTTGCGCGCTGATCGCCTGGCCGATCTTTCTTCCGTCAAGCGATGGCCGCAAAAGCGCCTGACTTCGACACGAGATGGGAAAACAACGTTCTAAGCTGTTAACGCCCCATCAAGGTTAATGCATCATTGTAGCTCTCCAGTGGGGTCCGTTGCGTTTCTGGAGAGTTCCGTGCATCGACGTGTTTTGACGCGGCTTGTCGCCGCCGCCGGTGAGAAAAAGCGTTCCTTCCTGTCTCCGTTTATTATTGGCCTTGGCATCTGGATCGGCTTTCCGACGGTCGCTGCCTATCAGGACATGACCAGCCTGGTCTCCGGCCTGGAGGCGCCGAGCGTCCGCTGGAACGCCTATGTCGAGAAATCCGTCGCCGGCTCCGTTCACGCCGCCGAAATGCCCTTCCTCGATTCCAGCAGCACCGGCTCGCTCTCCGGCTCCGGCGTCCAACTGCCCGGCATCGGCTCCGTCTCGTTTCGCGGCAAGGGCGGCATCGCCGGCACGACGCCGGACGAGAACCGCATCACGCGTGCCGACAAGAAGGGCCGCATCATCCAGGTCTCGCCCGTCTCGCCGCCGAAGAACTTCAACGCCGGCTCGATCTTCGAGCGCACCTCTTCGCTGCTCCGCCCAAGCATGGACAGCGGCCTGAGGATGGCTTTCGCCAAGCCCGAGATCAAAGGCAAGGAAATCCAGATCGCCGCCGCCTTCCACACGCGCATCGACAAGAAGCCGGATTCCGGCGTGCCGGCGATGCTTGCCGCGCTGGTCAACAATGATCATCCTGACGTGCTGGCGACCGCTTACGCCTCGTCGGTCCCCGATTACGCCAAGGCGTCGCCTTTCGAGGCCTTGCTGCAGGACGAGGACGCGAACGATGGCCGCTTCATTCCGCCGCTGAGCAAGGGCGATCATTCTTGGATGCAGACGCCGCTGCCGGCGAGCGTCTTTTCCAAACCGGAGCAGGCCTGTCTCGCCAACGGCATCTATTTCGAGGCGCGCGGCGAAGCCGTGCGTGGCCAGGCCGCCGTCGCCCAGGTCATCCTCAACCGCGTCCGCAACCCGGCCTATCCGAACTCGATCTGCGGCGTCGTCTACCAGAACGACAACTGGTTCAACCGCTGCCAGTTTTCCTTCGCCTGCGACGGCAGGAAGAAGCGCATCGACAACCCCGCTGCCTACCAGACCGCACAGGATGTCGCCATGGCCGTCACAGCCGGCAAGATCTTCATTCCGGAAGTCGGCTCGTCGACCCATTATTACGCCAACTACGTCCATCCGGGCTGGGCGCGGACGATGCAGAAAATGACCAGGATCGGCCTGCACATCTTCTACCGCACCTATGGCGGCGGCTGGAGCTGAGCGCTCGGGCAGCCCTTGCATCTTTCCCGCGAGAGCGGCCGATCGAAGACGCATCGCCGTAGGGATTCGGCCGCAGCCCGCCAGAGGCCGCGTCGGGCACGATGTCGCACCCGAGCAAGTAGCTGATTTATAACAAAAAAATACTTGAGCTTGAACGTCCGCCCGTGGCTTGACGGGCGCGGACCCTCTAACTATGTTGCCGGCGACTTTAAGAAGCGGACGGACGGCGACGGTCTGACCGGGCAGGAGGGGGTTGCGTGGCCGACAAGAATGGGCCAGACGGAACCGGCAAAACCGGCCGCGGCAAGCAGCATGAAGCCGACATCCGCGACGACGATCTTGAGCGCCGCCGGCGCGACCTTGAAGCATCGCTTGCGACAAGGCGGCCTGATCGGCTCGAGGGGAAAGACGACGCGAAAGCGGGCAGTGTGGCCGGGTACGGCCAGGCGCTCAAGCTGTCCAGCGAGTTCATCGCCGGGATAGTGGTCGGCGCGGCTCTCGGCTGGTTTATCGATCGCGTGGCGGGGACATCGCCATGGGGTCTGATAGTCGGGCTGCTGCTGGGTTTTGGCGCCGGCGTGCTCAATGTCCTGCGTTCAGCCGGGCTTGTGTCGGAATTCGGAACGGGCGACAAGCCGCGCGATCCGAAAGAATGAATTGAGGCGCCGCATGCCGGCGCATTGAACAGGATACTGAAGCCGTCTGCGGCTTTGATGGGGATTTAAAGTGGCTGCTGACAAGGTCGATCCGATCCACCAATTCCAGATCCATCCGATCATTCCGATTCACATCGGCGGCTACGACCTGTCTTTCACCAATTCGGCACTGTTCATGCTTGCCACGGTCGCTGTCGCATCGGCGTTTCTCTACCTCAGCACGTCGAGCCGCAGCCTGGTTCCGGGCCGCCTTCAGTCGGTCTCGGAAATGGCCTATGAATTTGTCGGCAATATGCTGAGGGACGCGGCGGGCACGCAAGGCATGAAGTTCTTCCCCTTTGTGTTCTCGCTGTTCATGTTCGTGCTTGTCGCCAACCTGCTTGGCCTGTTCCCGTATTTCTTCACCATCACCAGCCACATCATCGTCACTTTCGGCCTCGCTGCGCTGGTGATCGGAACGGTCGTTGTCTACGGCTTCACCAAGCACGGCCTTGGCTTCCTGAAGCTGTTCGTCCCGCACGGCGTGCCGGTTTACCTGCTGCCGTTGGTGGTGCTGATTGAGGTGATTTCCTTCGTCTCGCGTCCGGTCAGCCTCTCGGTTCGTCTGTTCGCCAACATGCTCGCCGGTCACATCACGCTGAAAGTGTTCTCGGGGTTTGTCGTCAGCCTGAGCGCGCTCGGCGCGGTCGGCGTGGCGGGTTCGGTTTTGCCGCTGGCGATGGCCGTGGCGCTGACGGCGCTGGAGCTGCTGGTCGCGTTCCTGCAGGCCTACGTCTTTGCCGTGCTGACCTGCATGTATCTCAACGACGCCCTGCATCCCGGGCACTGACAAGGTTTCCGGCATTGCCGCCGGATCGAATTTGCAACGGAATTTTAGATCCAAAGGAGTTGAATAAATGGACGCAGAAGCAGCAAAGTACATCGGCGCCGGCATCGCATGCCTCGGCATGGGCGGCGCGGGCATTGGCCTCGGCAACATTTTCGGCAGCTATCTGGCGGGCGCGCTGCGCAACCCGTCGGCCGCCGACGGCCAGTTCGGCCGTCTGATCTTCGGCTTCGCCGTGACCGAAGCGCTGGGTATTTTCTCGCTTCTCATCGCGCTTCTCGCCCTGTTCGGCTGAATGCTTGTTCGGCTGAACATTGGGAAGAATTGAACAGGCCGGCCGCGATCCTGCGGCGGGCCTGAATTTCGGGGATAGTCCATGTTCGTGACATCTGCCTTTGCGCAAGAGCCCGCGCCCGCCGTCGAAGGTGGCAGCGCTGGCACCGGTGTGCCTGCCGAGGCGCACGGCACGTTCCCGCCATTCAATCCGGCGACGTACCCCTCGCAGCTTCTATGGCTGGCAATCACCTTCGGGCTGTTTTATCTCTTCTTGAAACGGGTGGTGATGCCGCGCGTTGGTGGCATCATCGACGTGCGCAACGACCGCATTACCCAGGATCTCGACCATGCTGCCCGGCTGAAAAGCGAGGCCGATGCCGCCGTTGCCGCCTATGAGCAGGAATTGGCGGAAGCCAAGGGCAAGGCCAATGCGATCGGCCAGCAGGCCAACGATGCGGCCAAGGCGGAAGCCGAAGCTGCCCGCAAGACGATCGAAGCCGCCCTCGACCAGAAGCTTGGCGAGGCCGAGGCGCGTATTTCTTCCATCAAGGCCAATGCCATGAAGGAAGTCGGCACGATCGCCGAGGATACCGCTTCAGCCATCGTCGAGGCGCTTGTCGGCGGCAAGGCCAGCAAGGCCGAAATCGCGGCCGCGGTCAAATCCGTGGCCGGGTGAGGAGCGCATCATGGACGCCACATCTCTCGCGACGCTTTGGGCAACGGTTGCTCTCGTAATCTTCCTCGGCATCGCCATCTACATCAAGGTGCCGGGCATGATCGCCAAGGCGCTCGATGCGCGTGCCGACAAGATCAGCTCCGAGCTCGAGGAAGCGCGGCGGTTGCGCGAAGAGGCCCAGCAACTGCTCGGCCAATACCAGCGCAAGCGCAAGGAAGCCGAGCAGGAGGCCGCGGCCATCGTCGCCGCCGCCAAGCGTGAAGCCGACATGCTTGCCGCCGAGGCGCACAAGAAGACCGAGGACTATGTCGCCCGGCGCACCGCCTTGGCCGAGCAGAAGATCGGCCAGGCCGAGCGCGAAGCGATCGGCGAAGTGCGCACCAGCGCCGTCGATATCGCGGTCGAAGCCGCGCGCGCGCTGCTGGCCGGCAAGATCGACGCCAAGGCCGGCGCCGACCTGTTCAACGCCTCGCTGCAGGATTTGAAGTCGAAGCTGAACTGAGCGGAGCGTAATCTCCCCCCTCGAGGGGGAGATGGCCGGCAGGCCAGAGGGGGTCGCCGCGCGTGAAGCGCCAGCCTTCTCTTTCGTCCCGCATGGCGTCGCGCCAGGACGTACCGACCCCCTCTGTCGCCTTTGGCGACATCTCCCCCTCGAGGGGGAGATCACACCATGCCGAATCGCTCAATCCAAACCCGAAAAACCCTCTTCCTCCAGCACCTCGGTGCCGCCGAACCGGAACGGCGCGAAGGAGGCGCGGTGCAGCCGCGCCACTGGTCCATGCAGATCGATCGCCGTGCGATGGCGCACAGTGGCGTAGCCCATATGGAGTTCGAAGCCGTAACGCGCATGATGGCTGCCGCAGCCGCACATCATGCGGTCGCGCATCACCTTGGCGACGATCGAGGCTGCGGCGATCGACTGCGAGCGCTGGTCGCCCTTGATCAGTGCTTTGCCCTCGCAGGGCAGGCCGGGCGGCACGTCGCGGCCGTCGGCCAGTGCCAGCTTCGGCCGGATTGACAGGCCGGCCACGGCACGGCGCATCGCCTCCAGGCTGGCCTTGAGGATGTTGGAGGCATCGATGCCTTCGGCGCTGACCGACGCCATCGATACGGCGAGTGCGGAGCCAAGGATTTTCAGGAACAGCGCCTCACGCTGCAAATGCGTCAGCCGCTTGGAATCGTCGAGGCCGTCGGGGATGTTGGCGGGATCGAGCACCACCGCTGCCGCTACCACCGGCCCGGCGAGCGGGCCGCGGCCGGCCTCGTCCATCCCCGCCACCGGCCACAGGCCTTCGGCCACCGCCTTCGTCTCGAACGAGAAGTCGGGTTTCTCGACGATTTCGAAGAGAAGCGGAGAATCGGAACGCGGGCGAGCCATGGTGCGGCGAGGTTCGCATCGGCTCCGATTCTCCGCAAGTCCCTCCGGGTCGGGCGGGGCACCGGACCAGGAGGGGCTACCGTCTGCAAGCCCGGGGACAGGACAGGCCGGACGGGATGTTTCGCCTGCTGCGGCCGCTTCAAGCGGCTGGCGCGAGACGCTTTGTCACAGCAGCATCAGCTGCTCGGTTGCCTTGGCAGCGGGGACGAACTGGTCGGTCCTGAGCGAGCGCCGCTCGGCGTTGAGGCCGAGCCGTTTGGCGGCGATCTCGAAACGCCGGCCGATCTGCCAGGCATACGGGCCGGAGCCTTTCATGCGCTTGCCCCATTCCGAATCGTAGTCCTTGCCGTCGCGCATCGAACGGATCAGCGACATGACGTGGCGATAGCGGTCGGGATAGTGGCGCAGCAGCCAGTCCTTGAAGATAGGCGCGACCTCCAGCGGTAGGCGCAGCAGCACATAACCGGCCTCGCGTGCGCCAGCTGCCTGCGCCGAATCGAGGATGCGCTCCATTTCCGGGTCGGTCAGTCCGGGGATGATCGGCGCGACCATCACCGAGGCCGGAATGCCGGCGTCCGAAAGCTGCCTGATCGCCTCCAGCCGCTTGGTCGGCGTCGACGCGCGTGGCTCCATGGTGCGCGCCAGCATGCGGTCGAGCGTCGTCACCGACAATGCCACCTTGGCCAGCCCGCGTTCGGCCATGCGTGACAGAATGTCGATGTCACGCGTCACCAGTGCCGATTTGGTGACGATGCCGACCGGATGGCCGCGCGCCTCCAGCACTTCGAGGATCTCGCGCATGATCCGGTATTGCTTCTCTATCGGCTGGTAAGGATCGGTGTTGGTGCCTATGGCGATGGTGCGCGGCTGGTAATTATCCCTGGACAATTCCTTGTCGAGCAGCCGCGCCGCATCCGGCTTGGCAAACAGCTTCGATTCGAAATCCAGCCCCGGCGACAGGCCCATGAAGCTGTGCGTCGGCCGCGCGAAACAATAGACGCAGCCATGTTCGCAGCCGCGATAGGGGTTGATCGAGCGGTCGAAGGAGATGTCGGGCGATTCGTTGCGCGTGATGATGGTGCGCGGCTTCTCGACCTGTACCTCGGTCTTGAACGGCGGCAGCTCCTCCAGCGAATTCCAGCCATCGTCGAACACATGCCTGCTGACCGGCTCGAAACGGCCGGACGGATTGATGCCCGCCGACCTGCCGCGATTGCGGTCCGGACGGACGCGCATGCCGCTCTGCTCGATCATAGCATTCGCCATTTCGGCCCTGCCAGCGCCGAAGGCTGCAATGTCGGCACGCACGATCTGTTCCATCTTGGCCCTTTCCCAGGGACTGTCCGCCCGCTGTCGAATCGCTCTGCTCATGAATGTATTCCTATCGTATTGATGAGAACAAAGCAAGAACTTTCTCGCGGCGCGCCGCAAAAACTGGCGCTGCCCACCGCTTTCCGCTATTCGGCTAAACATGCTCAGCGTCCTGATCGAAACCCTGAATGACGAGGAGGGCCTTGCCCGCACGCTCGCCTCGCTGATCGGCGGCGCGGTCGAAGGCGTGGTGCGCGACGTTCTCGTCTGCGACACCGGCTCGACCGATCAGACGCACCGCGTCGCCGAACATGCCGGCTGCCACTATGTCAGCGGCGGCATCGCCGCCGGCATCAGGCAGGCCAAGGGCGACTGGCTGCTCTTGCTGGAACCGGGCGCGCGGCTGGGAGAGGGCTGGATCGACGAGGTCGTCGCCCATACCGCCAGGCAAACCATGGCGGCGCGGTTCTCGCGGGCACGCGGCAGCCGCGCGCCGTTCCTGTCGCGCGTCTTTGCCGGAAATCGCGCTCTCGCCGAAGGCTTGGTGATCAGCAAGCGTCAGGCCGCGGCGCTGTCGAAGAACGCCCGCAGCGCCGAAGCGATCGCCCGCGGCCTGGCGACCAGGAGGCTCCACGCCGAGATCTGGGTCGCGCCGCGGAATTGACGGCTTACCGTCCCGGTCCGGGGAACCCGCCCCAAAGCAAATTTTCTGGCGGGTCGTCGTTTATTGTGCATTGCACAAAATCTGGCCGGGGGTTACCATTCCCGGCGATATGGGCGAATAGGGTTTGGGGTGTGCCGGAGCGGCGACGACTAACGTCGATGCTGTTCCCTCGATATTGTGAGGACCCCGATGACCCTTTCAAGCCCTGACAAGTCCGGCGCTGCAAGCCTCGAGGCGATCGCACGCAACGGCGGTACGCTGCGCCGCATCGCCGCCCGCATCCCGACCTATCTTTCCGACCTTCGCGAGAATCCGGCATGGCTGCCGATGTTCATGCTGGCGCGCACCATGCCGGCGCGGCGCCTGCACTGGCGCGGCGCGAAGCCGGTTCCGCCGGCGCGCAATGTCGGTGAAACGATGTTCGCCGGCGTCGATCGCGATGCCGTCGTCGGCGCGCTGCGGACGGAGGGGCTCTATTCGGGCCTGATGCTGCCGGCCGCCATCCATGAGGAGATCGCCCGCTTCGCCGAGCGCACGCCATGCTTCGGCAATTTCGACCGCCGGCTGGAATTCCTGCCCGAAAAACACGCCGATGCCGAAAAGCATTTCGGCCGCCCGCTGCTCAGCGGTCACTATTTCGAACGGGTCCTCGACTGCAACGCTGCGGTCGCCGTGCAGCGCGATCCGCTGCTTCTCGATATCGCAGCGCACTATCTCGGCAGCCAGGCCAAGCTGATCACGACCCGCGTCTGGTGGAGCTTTCCGACCGGTGGCGTCTCGGACGCCGACAAGAACATGGCCTCGCTCGGCAAATACCATTTCGACCTCGACGACTGGCGCATGCTGAAGTTCTTTTTCTACCTGGTGCCGGTCGACGCCGACACTGGGCCGCATGTCTATGTCCGCGGCTCCCATAACCGCCGCATCCTGAAGCATCAGCTGACGCTGCTGGTCGGCCATTCGGCGGAAGAGGTGCTGGGCGTCTACGGCGAGCAGAGCCCGGTCACGCTGACCGGGCCGGCCGGCCTCGGCTTTGTCGAGGATCCGTTCGGCTTCCATATGGGCACCGTGCCGACGCGCACGCCGCGGCTGATGATGGAGGTTGGCTTCGGCGTGTCGCCGCCGTCGCGCCGGCGTTTTCACGGCGAGCCGGTCATTCGCTAAACCGAGGTCGCTTGGCTGATACCTCGGTTCGTCTCAGCCGCGCCGCAAATGCTCGTCCAGCCGCGGCATGATCTCGACGATGTTGCAGGGCATATGCCGATAATCGAGCTGCGGCTTCAAGATGCCGTCCCAGGCGTCCTTGCAGGCGCCGGGCGAGCCCGGCAGCACGAAAACGAAGGTGGCGTTGACGACGCCGCCGGTTGCCCGGCTCTGGATCGTCGAAGTGCCGATCTTGTCGTAGGAGATGCGGTGGAACACTTCGGAAAAGCCGTCCATGCGCTTTTCGAAGATCGGCTCCAGCGCTTCCGGCGTCACGTCGCGGCCGGTGAAGCCGGTGCCGCCGGTGGTGATGACGACATCAATCGCTTCGTCCCTTGACCAACCCAGGACCTTGTCGCGGATCTTGTCGCGGTCGTCGGTGACGATGTCGCGGGCGGCCAGGACATGGCCAGCCTCGGCAATGCGGTCGGCCAGCGTCTGCCCGGATTTGTCGTCGGCGAGGCTGCGCGTATCGGAAACGGTCAGTACCGCGATGCGCACGGGAACGAAGGGGCGGCTCTCGTCAATCCTGGCCATGGGCATCAACCTCCGATGTCACGCTTCGCGTCGCCGCGACAAACCAGTCGGGATGGCGGCTGCGAATATCGACGGCCGCGCGCTTGGCCACATTGCCGGTCTCGAACAGCCCGAAGCAGGTGGCGCCTGAACCGGACATCCTGGCAAAACCGGCTCCGGCCTTGTTGAGCACGGAAAGCGCCTTGCCGATCGCGGGCTGGATTGCGCGCGCCGCAGGCTCGAGATCATTGCGGGTGATCTCCAGCCAGTTGCGGATGCTGTGGAAGTCGAGGTTGCGCGGCAGCGGCGGCAGCCCCGCATTGTCGCGGCGGCCAAGCGCCTCGAACACGTCGGCCGTCGAGACGGCAGTGCCGGGATTGACGAGCACCAGACCCAGCGCCGGGAAACCCGGCACGAGCGTCAGCTCGTCGCCGATGCCGCGGGCTATCAGCGGCTTGGCTGCGAGGCACATCGGCACGTCGGCGCCGAGTGACAGGCCGATCCGCGCCAGTTCGGCATCGCCGACATCAAGTCCCCAGGTCTGGACCAGGGCGCGCAGCACAGCCGCCGCATCGCTCGACCCGCCGCCGACACCGGACGCGACCGGCAGGTTCTTTTCGAGCCTGATGGCGACAGCAGGTGCGTGCTGGGGACCGGCCTCGCGCCGCAGTGCATCGCGCGCTCTCACCACCAGATTATTGTCGTCGACCGGCACCGCGGAGGCGTATTTGCCGGACACGGAAAACCCATCGCTGTCGGCAAGTTCCGTCTCGATGCGGTCGCCGAAGCGCGTGAACACAGCCAGGCTTTCGATCGTGTGATAACCGTCGGCGCGCCGGCCGGTGACGTGCAGCGCGAGATTTATCTTGGCGTGCGCGTGCGACGCCCGGATGCTGGCCTCGGAGTTCACTGGCTCGGCCGCGTGGGGGACGACGGTCAATCCTTGGCCAGACGGTATTCGCCGGTCTTCGGGTCCTTGACCAATGTTCCCATCGTGCCGTTGGCGGCCTGCTTTTCGGTACGCCGCACCTTGGCGGTCACACGCTCGGCTTCCCTGACGAAGGAGCGGTAGCCGAAATAGGCGGCAATGCCGACGACGGCGAAGAAAATGATCTGCGGCATGTCAAACTCCTCCCTCGCAAGGCCGGCAAGGCGGCCGGTCGGGTCGGTTGATGATTTATGCTAGACGCTTTCACCAGCTTTTCAAAGCCCGAAGCGCGCCCACAGCGCGCGCTCTTCCGCCGCATCGATGACGCCGCTTGCCGCGGCGGCGGCAATATCGGGCGCCGAAAAGCTCGAGCCGAACAGGCCGAAGCGGCCGAACAGGCCGCGCGGCGCGGTGATCAGCTTGAGCTGGGTTTTCGGCCCGAAACGGCTCTTCAGCACGCTGCGCATGTCGCCGAGCGCATCGACCAGCCCGAGCTCCAGCCCCTTTTTGGCCGTCCAGAAAAGTCCGGTGAACAGGTCGGGATCGTCCTTGAGCTTGCTGCCGCGCCTGTCCTTGACGAGATCGATGAAGGTCTCGTGGACCTCGAGCTGCAGCGCCTTCAGGCGCTCGACGTCTTCCTTCTTTTCCGGCTTGAACGGGTCGAGCACCGCCTTGTTCTGGCCGGCGGTGTGGACGCGGCGCTCGACGCCGATCTTCTTCAACAGCTCCGGAAAGCCGAACGAGGCCGACACCACGCCGATCGAGCCGACGATGGAGGACGGGTCGGCAAAGATCTCGTCGCCGGCGACCGCGATCATGTAGCCGCCCGAGGCCGCCACGTCCTCGACGAAAACCAGGACTTTCTTGTTCTTCTCGCTCGCCAGGTCGCGGATGCGCCTGAAGATCAGCCGCGACTGCACCGGCGAGCCACCTGGCGAATTGATCGAGATGGCGACCGCCGGCGCGTCGAAGGAAAACAGCTTTTCGAGAAGGCCGGCGGTGGAAGCGAGCGACAGGCTCGGCCGGAACTGGCCGCCGCCGGGCATGATCGTGCCGTGCAGCCGGATGACCGGAATGGTGACGACGGTGGAGCGCCAGGATTTCGGCAGCAGGCGGTTGAAAAGGCGTTTCACGAGGGGGCTGTCTCCGGTCGATATGCTTGAGGCATGTAGGAATTCGCCGGCCAACGGCAATGCCGTCACCCCGGCAATCAAAATGGATCAATCTCCGAACAGCGACGCCAGCCCGTTATTGATCAGCTCCGCCCGTTCCGAGGGGCCATTGCCTGAGTAGGCATGCAGCATCAGCGGCGGCCGGATCGACAGTTTGCCGCGTGCGCCGAGAATTGCCCGGACGACGATGCGGATCGCTGCCGCCTCGGGGCGAGGGTGGACGGCCAGCATCTCGGCATCGCCGAAGCGGCCGGCGATGGCATCGAGGATGGCGCCGAGCTGTTCCGGCCTGGCGATGACGGCCAGCCCGCCGCCCGGCCTGACCACCGCGGCCGCGCTGCGGATCCAGCTGTCGAACTGCCCATCCTCCGAGACATGCGCGGCCTTTCTCAGCGGATCGGGCGTCGCGCGATCCTCGGCGGCATTGAACGGCGGGTTCATGATGACGAAATCGAAGCTGTTGTCCTCGAGGCCGGCGGCCGTTCGCGCCCGGCCCGACAGCGCGACATCGGCGACGAGCACCGAGGCGCGGTCGCTGAGATGCGCATTGCGGGGATGGGCAAGCGTGGTGGTGGCGAAGGCCGCCATTTCCGGGGAACGCTCGACAAGCACGGCCTCTGCAGCGGGGCAGCGCGACAGTACCGCCAGGCCGGCGGCACCGGCACCCGCGCCAAAGTCGGCAAGCCGCCCGGCGAACGAGGACGGCACGGCAGCCGCCAGCATCATCGCATCCATGCCGGCGCGGTGGCCCGCCTTTCTCGGCTGCACCAGCCAGAAGCGACCGCGATGGAAGGCGTCGACCGTATGAGCCGGCATGTCCGGGACAAGGGCAGCGGGCGACGCGGACATTATTTTTGGCGGATCTCGTTGGCGATGCCGGCATCCGTCAGGATGCGCCGCGCCGCATCGGCCTTGTCGGCATCCACCATGACACGGCGGGGCAGGATGCCGATCGAGCCGTCGAGGACGCTCATGTTCTGGTCGGCGACGAAACAGCCGATGCCGGCATCGCGCATCAGCGATTCGACAAACGAAATGATGACGGCGTCGTTGGTGCGGATGAGCTCTATCATCGGATGAAACTCGCAGTTTGCGGCGTTGATGTAAACGTAGGCGTGATCATGTACCAGAGCCGGCGCGCCAATTCGCCTCTTGCCGCGCCGGTGGGTGACACCCTAGAGTCTGTCCAGGGACCATGTTGCCGTCGTGCATATCGAGGTTGGGAGTTTTGCCGTGGGTGTCGTTCTCAACATTGAAAACGGGAAGCGCGAAGCCGCCTCGATAAAGGACCTCATCGACCTGACCGTGGCCGACATGGGGCGCGTCAACAAATTGATCCTGTCGAAGGCCGGCTCCGATGTCGAGATGATCCCGGAGATTGCCAACCATCTGATCTCGTCCGGCGGCAAACGGCTGCGGCCGATGCTGACGCTCGCCGCGGCCCAGATGTTCGGCTATTCCGGCGACGGCCATGTCAAGCTCGCCACATCGGTCGAATTCATGCATACCGCGACACTTCTCCACGACGACGTCGTCGACGAAAGCGGCATGCGGCGCGGCAAGAAGACGGCGCGTATGATCTGGGGCAACCAGGCCAGTGTTCTGGTCGGTGATTTCCTGCTCGGCCAAGCCTTTCGCATGATGGTCGATGTCGGCTCGCTTGAAGCGCTCGATATCCTGTCGAGCGCGGCCTCGGTCATCGCCGAAGGCGAGGTGATGCAGCTCGCTGCCGCAAAAAACCTCGAGACCACCGAGGATGAGCATTTCGCGGTGATCAAGGCCAAGACCGCGGCGCTGTTTTCGGCCGCCGCCGAGGTCGGCCCCGTCATCGCTCAGGCGACGCGCAATGATCGCGCAGCACTCCGCTCCTACGGCATGAATCTCGGCCTTGCCTTCCAGCTGATCGATGACGCGCTGGATTACGGCGGCACCAGCAAGGACCTCGGCAAGAATGTCGGCGACGATTTCCGCGAGGGCAAGGTCACGCTGCCGGTGATCCTCGCCTATCGGCGCGGCACCAAGGCCGAGCGCAGCTTCTGGAAACGCGCCATCGAGGACAATGCCGCCGACGATGCCGGGCTGGAGAAGGCCATCGGCCTGATGCTCCGCCACGGCGCAATTGCCGACACCATCGGGCGCGCCCGCCATTTCGGCGAGATCGCCCGCGACGCGCTGGCGCCGCTCGAGGCGACGCCGCAGAAATCGGCGCTGATCGACGTCATCGATTTCTGCATCAGCCGGGTGAATTGAGAGGCATCGGCGCCCCGCGCTTGTTCTCATCGAGCCTTTGCCGGAAGAACCATTGCTGCCAGCAGGCTAACGACGATACCCGCCGCCGCGAGCCAGAAGGCGACCTGGATGCCGTCGGCGACGGCAATTTTCAACGCATTGCCGGACAATTCGCCGATTTGGCTGTTGGCAATCGCAATCAGCACGGCCATGCCGATGGCGTTGCCGACATTGAGCGTCGTCGAAGCCATCCCCGAGGCGACGCCTTGCTGGTCATGGGCAACGCCGGAAGCGGCGGCAATCCACATTGCGGTCCAGACGATGCCTTGTCCGACGCCGGAGACGATCAGGCCGGGTACGAGGGACAGATAGCTGCTGTCGGCAGTCGCGCCTGATACCATCAATGCTGTGCCGACCGCGCCGACGATCATGCCGCCGACCAGGGTGCTGCGCGTCGAAAAGCGCGTTGCCAGACGCTCGCCGGCTTGCGTACCGGTGGCGATGGCGACCGACGGCACGAGAAAGGCGAGGCCCGTCTGCAAGGCAGTGAAGCCGTGCACGTTCTGCAGCAGCACGGTGAGGAAGTAGGGCAGCGCGCCGAAAGTGGCCATGCAGAGGAAGGTTATCGTCATGCCGGCGACAAGGCTGCGGTTGTGGAACAGGCGCAGCGGCATCAGCGGATCGGCGCTGTTGGCCTCGATTACGGTGAAGGCGATCAGGAAGAATGCCGCCAGTGCCGCGCTGGCGATGATTGCGCCAGAGCCCCAGCCATATTCGGGCCCCTGAACCAGGGTGAAGACAAGCAGCGTCGCGCCGGCGGTGACGGTCAGAGCGCCCGGCAGATCGAAGCTGCGCTGCTCGTGCCACTTGCGATCGCGCGGGATGATGGCGAAAGCCGCGATGATGGCGATCCCGGCCAGCAGCACGTTGACATAGAAGACCGACGGCCAGCCGAAGGCGCTGGTCAGAAACCCGCCGGCAAGCGAACCGAGCGTCAGGCCGCTGGCGCCCGCGCCGCCCCAGACGGCGACCGCCCGGTTGCGTTCCGGTCCCTCGGCGAACAGGCGGTTGATCAGCGACAGCGTCGCAGGAAACAGGAACGCGGCGCCGATGCCTTGCACGGCGCGGGCCGCGATGATGATTTCCGGCGACCAGGCGAGGCCGCCGACCAGAGATGAGAGCGCGTAGAGCCAGAGCGCGAAGATGAAGACGCGGCGCTGGCCGATCAGGTCGGCGGCCCGGCCGCCGAACAGCAGGAAGCCGCCGGTGAACACGGTGTAGGCGCTGACCACCCACTGCAGGGTCTGGCCTGAAAATCCGAGGCCGGCGCCGATCTCCGGCAGCGCCACGAAGACGATGTTGAGGTCGAGCGAGATGATGAGCTGCGCGAAGGCGAGCAGCGCCAGCGTTGCGCCATGTTTCGCCGTGCTTGCTCCTTGCGTTATCGCCCCGAGCGGCGCGCCTTGATCGAGTGAACTCATGTCGGACTCCTTGTCGACAATTATTTAATGATCGACAAAGAACTGAGATTTGCAATCCCAAGTCAAGCGGATTATTTGTTGATCGACAAAAATTGGAGACCGCCATGGCAGGCAGGCCAAGGCAATTCGACCGCGACCAGGCGCTGGAGAAAGCCCGCGACGCTTTCTGGAGGCGCGGCTACGAGGGCACTTCGATGGCCGATCTCGTATCGGCGCTTGGCCTCGCATCGGCGCGCATCTATGCCGCCTTCGGCTCGAAGGAGGATCTGTTTCGCGAAGCGGTGGCGCTTTACGAGGCCAATGAGGGCGGCTTCGCCACGCGCGCGCTGGAGGAAGAACCAAATGTCCGGCGCGTCATCGAGCGCATGCTTCGCGAAGCCGTAGAAATTTATACGAGGCCGGGGCGGCCGCAGGGCTGCATGGTGGTGACGGCCGCGACCAATTGCGCCGTGGAAAATGACGCCGTGCTGCAATGGCTGGCGGAGCATCGGCTGGCGCGTACCGCGTCGATCGTCGAGCGATTGAAAAAGGCTGTGCGCGATGGCGAATTGAAGCCGGATACCGATGCCGAGACGCTGGGTGACTATTACGCCACGCTGATGCACGGCCTTTCGGTCCAGGCACGCGACGGCGTGCCGAAAAAGCGGCTGCACGATCTTGTCACCATCGCCATGCAGGCGCTCGATCCAAGCCTTTGGCAAACGTCCTGAGTTCCGGGCCGTGACGCCGGTTTGCCATTGCCGGATTGTCGCAATGCAGTCGCGCGACCTCTTTCGGCATGGTTTATTAATTGCTTGACCCGATTGTGAATTCGGGCCGGGTTGAAGCACGACCCCAAAAAGGCCATGCTTTATCTGTAAAGATCGAGTCTACGGCGATCCCGCTGACGCGGAGATGGCGTTTGGCTGAAAGGGATATGATGCGGCAAGGATATGCGCGCTGGCTGACGGGGCTGGCAATCGCGACGGGCATGGCGATCTCGGCTTTGCCGGCGCATGCCAAACAGACCGCCGAGCCGGTCAGGATCACATCCTTCTCGGGGGCCTATCTTGCCGCCAGGATCGCCGACGGCGACAACGACCTCGACAGCGCCATTTCCTATTACAAGCAGGCGCTTGCGTTCGATCCGAACGATACGGGACTGCAGCAGAGCCTGATGCTGTCGCTGATCGCGCAGGGTCGCTTCGACGAATCCCTGGTCTATGCCGACAAGCTCAAGGCGGTTCCCGACGTCGAGCGCTTCTCGCGCCTGGCGCTGGCCATCGATTCCTTCCACAAGAAGGATTTCTCCAAGGCCGAATACTGGCTCAAGCTGTCGCTCGAATCCGATCTCGACCGGCTGATCTCCGGCGTCATGACCGGCTGGGCCAAGCAAGGTGCGGGTGACGCCGGCGAGGCCATGGCTTCCATCGACAAGCTGCAGGGCCCCGACTGGTTCAGCCTGTTCAAGTCCTTCCACCGCGCCTTGATTGCCGACGCCTCCGGCCTGCCCGACAGGGCGGATGCGCTCTACACCGCCACCGTGCAGGACACGGCGGCAGGCGGTGCGGCCCCCGAAACATGGATGCGCAACGCGCAGGCCTACGCCTCTTTCCTCGCCCGCAAAGGCGACAAGGCCAAGGCGCTGTCGGTGCTCGACAAGGCCGAGGCGTTCGCCCCCGGCAAGGTCGAGATTGCGGCCCTTCGCGACAAGATCAACAAGGGCGAAAAGATCGAGCCCTTCGTTGCCGGTCCGTCGGACGGCGCCTCGGAAATCCTGCTCGATCTCGCCACCGCGCTCAACCGCGGCGGTGGCGAGCCGTTCGTGCGGCTTTATCTGCAATATGCGCTGGCGCTGCGGCCCGACAACGACGCGGCGCTCGTTCAGCTCGCCGCCGTTGCCGAGCAGTTGAAGGACGGCGAGGGCGCCATCGCGCTCTATCGCCGCATTCCCGCTGGCTCGCCGCTGAAGGAGCTTTCGGACCTGCAGCTTGGCCTCAACCTTGCCGATCTCGACCGCAACGACGAGGCGATCGCTCACCTCAAGGCCATCGTCGATGCGCATCCAGACGACATGCGCGCCTATCTGGCGCTCGGCGGCGTCTATTCCTCGAAGGAGGATTTCCGCTCCGCCGCCAATCTTTACGACAAGGCAGTCGAGGTGCTGAAGACGCCGACCGCCGCCAACTGGAACATTTTCTACCAGCGCGGCATCGCCTATGAGCGACTGAAGGAATGGCCGAAGGCCGAGCCGAATTTCCGCAAGGCGCTGGAGCTCTACCCCGACCAGCCGCAGGTTCTGAACTATCTCGGCTATTCCTGGGTCGACAAGAACATGAACCTCAAGGAAGGCCTCGCGATGATCCAGAAGGCCGTCGACCTGAGGCCGAGCGACGGCTACATCGTTGATTCGCTGGGCTGGGCCTATTACCGCCTTGGCCAGTTCGACGATGCGGTGCGCGAAATGGAACGCGCCGTTTCGTTGAAGCCGGAGGATCCGGTGCTCAACGATCACCTCGGCGACGTCTACTGGCGCGTCGGCCGCAAGCTGGAAGCCACCTTCCAGTGGAACCAGGCCCGCGACCTGAAGCCGGACCCGGACGTGCTTGCCGCCTTGCAGCAAAAGCTGATGAAAGGCCTGCCGCCGATCGAATCCAACACAGCGCAGGAAACCCCGAACGTAAAGCCCGTGCCGGCGCCCGCGCCGAAGGGGTGACCCCTTCTTTCCTTCTCCCCTTGTGGGAGAAGGTGGATCGGCGCGCAGCGCCGAGACGGTTGAGGGGTGTTGGACGGATTGCCGTCGGTGCCAAGCTGGAACACCCCTCATCCGACCGAGCTTCGCTCGGCCACCTTCTCCCACAAGGGGAGAAGGGAACACCTTCAAAGGCCTGACCCCTCTGCCTTGACGCTTGCTGGCCAGGCATCTAGGACGTGCCGGCATCCCGCCTTTCCCGCCGAGGCCGCCGTGACCATTCCTGCCCACATGCACCCCAGCCGCTCGTTCCAAGGGCTGATCCTGACCTTGCATAATCATTGGGCGGACTATGGCTGCGTCGTCCTCCAGCCTTACGACATGGAAGTCGGCGCCGGCACCTTCCATCCGGCAACGACATTGCGCGCGCTCGGCCCAAAACGCTGGAACGCGGCCTATGTCCAGCCCTCGCGCCGCCCCAAGGACGGCCGCTATGGCGAGAACCCGAACCGGCTGCAGCACTATTACCAATACCAGGTGATCCTGAAGCCCAATCCGCCCAATCTGCAGGAGCTTTATCTCGGCTCGCTGGCCGCGATCGGAATCGATCCGCTGCTGCATGACATCCGCTTCGTCGAGGACGACTGGGAAAGCCCGACGCTGGGCGCCTGGGGGCTGGGCTGGGAGTGCTGGTGCGACGGCATGGAGGTCTCGCAGTTCACCTATTTCCAGCAGGTCTGCGGCATCGAATGCGCACCGGTGGCGGGTGAGCTCACTTATGGGCTGGAACGGCTGGCCATGTATGTGCAGGGCGTCGACAATGTCTACGACCTCAACTTCAACGGCCGCGAAGGCGCCGACAAGGTGACCTATGGTGACGTCTTTCTGCAGGCCGAGCAGGAATATTCGCGCCATAATTTCGAATTCGCCAACACCGCGATGTTGCTGCGCCATTTCGAAGACGCCGAAGCCGAGTGCAAGGCGCTGCTACAAGCCGGCGCGCCTATCTCCCCCCTCGAGGGGGAGATGCCCGCGAAGCGGGCAGAGGGGGTCGCCTCGGAAGGCACCGCAGGCCAGGCGTCGAGCACTGCACGAGCGACCCCTCCCGGCCAGACCTTGTCTGGCCACCTTCCGCTCAAGGGGGAGGGATATCACCGCATGGTCTTCCCAGCCTACGACCAGTGCATCAAGGCCAGCCACGTCTTCAATCTGCTCGACGCACGCGGCGTCATTTCGGTCACCGAGCGCCAGAGTTATATTTTGCGGGTGCGCAATCTGGCCAAGGCCTGCGGCGAGGCGTTTCTGCTGACGCAGGCGGGCGGAATGGCCGCTTAGCTCCAGGCGGTTTCGGCAGGGGCACTGATTGGCAACGTGCCTTGGCCGCTTGCACCGGCTATTGTCCGCAGCGCTTGCCTGACGCCGGGCATCGAGAACGTGCCGTGCACCTGCGCTGTAAAACAGGCGCTGAGCGCGAGGATCTTCAGGAATGTCGATGCCGTTTTCATGCTCGTTCAGCCAATAGCTCTCTGCCTGAGCGTTGGTCGCTTCAGCGCTGCGTTCGGTTCATGGAAATCTTTGATCCAAGGACGGGCGGACCGGCGTGTGTCCGACAGGCGGCTGAATTTTTTCGGAATTCGCCGTTAGATGTTCCGATCGCGCAGGCCCGATCTTGCTGGGAAGGGTGACAGCAGCCGACCGAGTTGCTATGCCCCGCTTACCTTCGCCTCGATGGGGGAGGACGCCGCGAAGCGGCGGCTGTTTCTTGTCGCGTGAGCTCTTTCAATGCCTGACCTGCTTCTAGAACTTCGTTCCGAGGAAATCCCCGCTCGCATGCAGCGCAAGGCGGCCGGCGACCTCCGAAAGCTGTTGACCGACGGTCTGGTCGAAGCCGGGCTGACCTATGAGGCGGCGCGCGAATATTGGACGCCGCGCCGGTTGGCGCTCGACATCCGCGGCCTGACCGCCCGCTCGAAGGACATCAGCGAGGAGATCAAGGGGCCCTCGACCAAGGCCCCCGAGCAGGCGGTGCAAGGTTTTCTGCGCAAGGCCGGCCTTGCCTCGATTGCCGAGGCGCATGTTCATTCCGATCCGAAGAAGGGCGACTTCTACGTCGCCCATATTTCCAGGCCGGGCAGGCCGGCGGAGCAGATCATCGCCGAGCTGGTGCCGGGCATCATCCGCAATTTCCCCTGGCCGAAATCGATGCGCTGGGGGCCGGCTTCGGCCAAGCCCGGCTCGCTGCGCTGGGTGCGGCCGCTGCAATCGATCCTGTGCACCTTCGGGCCCGAAACCGAGGAGCCGGTGGTCGTCGATTTCGAGATCGACGGCATCCGCTCCGGCAACGTCACTTACGGTCACCGTTTTCATGCGCCGGGCACCATCACGGTGCGCCGCTTTGACGATTATGTCGCCAAGCTTGAGGCGGCCAAGGTCGTGCTCGATGCCGACAGACGCAAGGAGATCATTCTTGCCGATGCCAGGAACCTCGCCTTCGCCAGCGGGCTCGACCTCGTCGAGGACGAGGGGCTGCTGGAGGAAGTGTCGGGCCTGGTCGAATGGCCCGTCGTGCTGATGGGCGAATTCGAGCAGGATTTTCTGGCCATTCCGGCCGAGGTGATCCGGCTCACCATCCGCGCCAACCAGAAGTGTTTCGTGACGACGCGCCAAATCTCCCCCCTCGAGGGGGAGATGTCGCCGAAGGCGACAGAGGGGGTCGCCTCGCGTGGATCGGCGGCATCCCCTGTCCGCGATAGGGAGTCGCGTCAGGTCGTGCCGACCCCCTCTGGCCTACCGGCCATCTCCCCCTCAAGGGGGGAGATCAGCCAATCGCCGCTCTCCAACCGCTTCATCCTGACCGCCAATATCGAGGCCAAGGATGGCGGCAAGGAGATCGCCCATGGCAACGGCAAGGTGGTGCGCGCGCGCCTGTCCGACGCGCTCTATTTCTGGAAGACCGACCAGGGCGACCTGCCGGATCTCGACCAGCTGCAGGCATCGGCGCAAAAGTTCGGACTCGACCTCAACAAGCCACTCGACCAGCGCATGGCCCGCCTCGACCACCTCAATGTAACGTTTCATGCCAAGCTCGGCACGCAAGGCGAGCGGGTGGAGCGGATTGCCAGGTTGGCCGAAGAACTAGCACCAATCGTGGCGCGCGCAATCTCCCCCCTTGAGGGGGAGATGGCCGGCAGGCCAGAGGGGGTCGCTTCGCGTGAAGCGCCGGCGTCCTCTGTCCAAAATAGGAAGCCGCATCAGGACGTGCCGACCCCCTCTGTCGCCTTCGGCGACATCTCCCCCTCGAGGGGGGAGATTATCGCGCTCGCGCGCCGCGCCGCCGTGCTCGCCAAGGCCGACCTCACCACCGAGGTGGTCGGCGAGTTCCCGGAACTGCAAGGCGCCATGGGCCGCAAATACGCGCTGCTGCAGGGCGAGCATCCATCAGTCGCCGCCGCCATCGAGGAGCACTACAAGCCGCAGGGCCCGTCCGATCGCGTGCCGACCGATCCGGTGTCGGTGGCCGTGGCGCTTGCTGACAAGCTTGATACGCTGGTCGGGTTTTGGGCCATTGATGAAAAGCCCACCGGATCGAAGGACCCGTTTGCGCTGCGTCGTGCAGCACTGGGAGTGATCAGAATCTTGGTCGAGAATGAGGTCCGATTGGAGATTGCTATGCAGTTTATCCGTTCAGGGCGTCATCTAATGGCGCAACTGCTTCAAAAGGAGGCCGGCAAAGCCGAGGCTCGGCTTGCACCCATGCGAGCAATGGAAGAACTGTCCGGAAAAGGCTTGTTGAGCCAACTGACCAGCCTATCCGAACGCGCCTCTCAACTGATGTTTAGCGACGCCGATGTACCGCCTCAGGATTGGGAGATTGATCGCGCCCGCGACCTCCTCGCCTTCTTCCACGATCGCCTAAAAGTCTATCTCCGCGATCAGGGCGCGCGGCATGATCTCATCGACGCCGTACTGGCGGCGGGCTCGCGCCCAATCTCCCCCCTAGAGGGGGAGATGTCGCCGAAGGCGACAGCGGGGGGCGCTGTCCCGCCGGCGTCTCATTCTGTCGCGCCCCCCTCTGCCCTGCCGGGCATCTCCCCCTCAAGGGGGGAGATCGGCCAATCGTCCAACGACGATCTCCTTCAAATCGTCCGCCGCGTCGAAGCGCTTGGCTCCTTCCTCGACAGCGAGGACGGCAGGAACCTGCTTGCCGGCACCAAGCGCGCGGCCAACATCGTGGCTGCCGAGGAGAAGAAGGCGACGGCGATTGCAAGCAGCGTTGAGCCGGCTCTGTTCCGGGAGGACGCCGAAAAAACCTTGTTCGCGGCGGTGAATCAGGCCGAGAGGCAAGCCGGCGAAGCAATTCAAAACGAAGACTTTTCCGCCGCCATGCTGGCGCTTAGCGTGTTGCGCGAGCCGGTTGATTCATTCTTTGAGAAAGTCCTCGTAAACGATGAGGACCAGGCGGTGCGCGCCAATCGCCTGGCATTGCTCGCCCGCATCCGCGCGGCGACCGACCGGGTCGCCGATTTCTCCAAGATAGCCGGCTGACGTCTGGGAAAAAATCATCGCTTGTGGCGCTATTTCGGCTGGTCGGGAGCTGCTAGCGGCGCAGGCTGCTGCGCAGCTGCCTCAGGGGTTTTGCTGGCGACCTTTGGGTCGGCTTTGCTGTCCGCGGCGGGCGCGGCAGAATTGGCCGGCGCGGCTTTGGGCGCGGGCGTTGCAAAGGCATCGCCGACGATACCGCCGCGAATGATCATCGGACTTCCGTCGAAGCCATGACTCGGCTGGCTCGGGATTGCCGCGACCTTTTCATCGGTGACGTTTTCATTGACGTCAGGCAGCTTCTCGCCGAGCGCGTCGATCGACGGTGTTTTCGCCCGTTCGAGCGCGCCGGCACTTACAACCGAAGGCGTCGCCGTCGTTTGCCCGAGAAAAACGAGCGACGAGGCCTGTGCCGTGCCGGCCATAAACGCCAGACCAAGCGCTCCAAGGATACGCATCGAAAGCATGATAATTCCCCTTGCCCAACAAGACGGCACCGTAGCCGAGGGCAGTTGATGCCGGCTTGCGGGGAAACAGAGCATTTTAGTGATTTGCGATTCGCCTACGCCCGGACTTGCTCCGTCGGCGTCAGCGTATTAGGCACCCGCATCCGTGAGGTGACGACAGTGGCTGAAATTCGTGCCGTCGGCGAGGCGATGGAAAGGGCGTTGGCGCTGCTCGAGAGCGGCGATGTCGTCGCCATCCCGACCGAGACCGTCTATGGGCTGGCCGGCGACGCGACCAATGGCGTTGCCGTGGCTCGTATCTTCGAAGCCAAGGGCCGCCCTCGCTTCAACCCGCTGATCGCCCATATAGCCGACCCGGCGATGGCCGAGCGCATCGCGATGTTCGATCCGCTGTCGGAAAGATTGGCGCAGGCATTCTGGCCGGGGCCGCTGACGCTGGTGCTGCCGCAACGGCCCGGCAACGGCATTCATCCGCTGGTCACCGCCGGTCTGGAAACGATCGCGCTGCGCATGCCGAAAGGCTTTGGCGGCGAGCTGATCGCCAGGTTCGGCCGCGCGCTGGCGGCGCCAAGCGCCAATTCCTCGGGCAGGATCAGCGCCACGACGGCCGAGGCCGTGGCCGCCGATCTCGGTCCCCGGATCAAGCTTGTGGTCGATGGCGGCGCGACGCCGGTCGGGCTGGAATCGACCATTGTCAAGGTCGAAGCTGGAAAGCTGCGGCTGCTGCGGCCGGGCGGCATTGCCGCCGAAGAGATCGAAGCGGTGGCCGGGACAAAGTTGCTGCGCGGCGCTTCGGGCATCGAGGCGCCCGGCATGCTCGCCTCGCACTATGCCCCAGGTGCGGCAGTGCGGCTCAATGCTGCGGAGGTCGCACCGGGCGAAGCCTTGCTGGCCTTCGGCCGCCGCCGTGCCGAAGGCTGGCGCGATGCAGCCGCCCTGCGCAACTTGTCGGAGACCGGCGACCTGCGCGAGGCGGCAAGCAATCTCTTCGCCCATCTGCAGGATCTCGATGGCAGTGGCGCCAAAACCATCGCCGTCGAGCCGATCCCGTTCGACGGGCTGGGCGAGGCGATCAATGACCGGCTTTCGCGCGCCGCCGCCCCGCGTGACAAGATCGCCCCGCGTGACAAGATGGATTCAGCACCATAGTTTCCACCCATGAACGACATTTCCCCCGATCTCGACCCCGCCGTCGTCGCGCGCTTTGCGGCAATCGTCGGCGACAAATATGCGCTGCGCGACCAGCAGGACATCGCGCCTTACCTCACCGAGCGGCGCGGACTTTGGCACGGCAGGACGGCTTTGGTGCTGAGGCCGGGGAGCGTCGAGGAGGTCAGCAGCATCATGCGGCTGGCGACCGAAACTGGCACGCCCATTGTGCCGCAAAGCGGCAACACCGGGCTGGTCGGCGCGCAGGTGCCGGACGCATCCGGCCGCGAGATCGTGCTGTCGCTGTCGCGGCTGAACCGCATCCGCGAGATCGATACGCTGTCCAACACGGTGACGGTCGAAACCGGCGTCATCCTGCAGACGCTGCAGGAAGCGGCCGATGCCGCCGACCGGCTGTTTCCGCTGTCGCTTGCCGCGCAAGGCTCCTGCCAGGTCGGCGGCAATCTCTCGTCCAACGCCGGCGGCACCGGCGTGCTTGCCTACGGCAATGCGCGCGAGCTCTGCCTCGGCGTCGAAGTGGTGCTGCCGACCGGCGAAGTGTTCGACGATCTGCGCAAGCTGAAAAAGGACAATACCGGTTACGATCTGAAGAACCTGTTCGTCGGCGCCGAGGGTACGCTCGGCATCATTACCGCCGCCGTGCTCAAGCTGTTCCCCAAGCCCAAGGGGCGCGAGGTGGCGTTTGCCGGCCTGTCATCGCCGGAGGCGGCATTGTCGCTGTTCAGCCTGGCGATGGACCGTGCAGGGGCAGCGCTCACCGCCTTCGAGCTGATCGGCCAGAGGCCCTACGACTTCACGCTTGCCCACGCACAAGGCGTGGTGCGGCCGCTTGCCGGCGATTGGCCGTGGTATGTGCTGATGCAGATCTCGTCGGGCCGTTCGGCCGACGACGCAAGGGCGCTGATCGAGGAGGTGCTGGAGGCAGGCCTCGAGCAAGGCATCGTCGGCGATGCGGTGATCGCGGCAAGCATGGCCCAGGGCGATGCGTTCTGGAATTTCCGCGAGGTGCTGCCCGAGGCGCAGAAACCGGAAGGTGCCTCGATCAAGCACGACGTCTCGGTGCCGGTGGCGTCAATCCCGCCCTTCATTGAAAAGGCCGCCGTCGCCGTGCAATCGGTCAGTCCCGGCGCGCGCGTCGTCTGCTTCGGCCACATGGGCGACGGGAACCTGCACTATAACATCTCCCGGCCGGCCGACGGCGATGACGAGGCGTTTCTCGGCCTTTACCACGTCATGAACAAGGCCGTGCACGACGTCGTGCGCGCGTTTCATGGCTCGATCTCGGCCGAGCACGGCATCGGCCAGTTGAAGCGGGACGAATTGATCGCGACGGCGCCGCCGATGGCGATCGAGCTGATGCGCAGGGTGAAGGCCGCCTTCGATCCGGCCGGCATCATGAATCCGGGTAAGGTTATCTGATCCTTTCGCCGGCCTGCGCCGGTTGGCATTCCGATAACCATCCGCCCCGGATCAGCAAAATTTAACCGACTTTCTTAAGCGCGAGGATAAGAAGCCCGCGCTAATGTTTCTCCACAAACGAGGCTGGGAAAACCGGCCCGGAGAACCGGAAACACCGGCTCTCAGGAGAAACAGGAAAGGCACGATATGAACACTGGACTGAAGCCAGTCTGGGCCGGGCGCAATATGCGCCTCGACCCATTCCGCCTGCCGCAAGTGGTGAGCTACGCCACGCGCGACGACTATGGCGACGTCACCTTCACCATCGACCAGCGCGGCGCGGTTATCCGCCGCACGCTGGAGATGAGCGGCGTGCCGGCGATCATCGCTCTGCCCGCCAACGCGTTTCGCGGCGTCGCCGCCCGCGCCATGGAGGATCCGGATGGCAATGTCACAGTGACGCTTGAGCTTCTGCACAATGACCCGACGCTGTCGGTGCCGCTGCTGGTCGCCGACGATCTCGACGACGTCGCCGCCGACTGGCGCGCCTGGGCCGACGCCTACCGCCTGCCGATGCTGCTGATCGAGGCCGACGGCATTGCCCGCACGCTGGAGGAATCGCTCGGCGCCGCCATCAAGGCGCTGCCGGCGCAGGACCGCCGCAAGGGTCGCGTCTCGACCATGCGCCGCCCGCGCTTTCTCGCCCGCCGCCGCGCCGGCGACCTCGGCCTCAGGCTGGTCATCGGCGGCGAGGAGCTTATTTCGCGGGAGTAGATTGAAATCAGCTTGCAAGTTGGCGCTGCCCCTCATCCGGCTGCCGCCACCTTCTCCCCGTATAGTGACGGTGAGAAGGGACACTGGCCGCAATTTCGGCACTCTTTCTGCAAACGCTTGAGATTGGCGAAATCCGTTGCGAAGGCGTGCTTCTCCCCGTCACTATACGGGGAGAAGTGCCCGGCAGGGCGATGAGGGGCGGCATAAGCAGTTGGAGAAAGGTCGATTCCGCAGCTGCCGAATCGATACCGCTGGCTCTTAAACCAGCGGCTTCAGCGCCACCCAGCCCGCGCCGCCGATCAGGCCGAGGAAGATCAGCCAGCCGACCTGGTTGTTCGATCTGAACAGCCTCAGGCACTGGTCCGGGTCGTCGATGTCGAGCACGGCGATCTGCCGCGCCATATGCGCGCCGGCGGCGATCAGCCCGGCCAGTGCAGGCACCGGTGCCTGCGCCGAGGCGAAGGCAATGGCGAAGCAAACCAGCGCTCCGCCATAAAGCCCGGCCAGCCAGGCCTTGGTGTTGTCGCCGAACAGGCGCGCCGTCGAGCGCACGCCGACGATGGCGTCGTCTTCCTTGTCCTGATGCGCATAGATCGTGTCGTAGCCGATCACCCACAGGATCGAGCCGATATAAAGCATGATTGCCGGCCCATCGAGATCGCCGAACTCGACCGCCCATCCCATCAGCGCTCCCCAGGAAAAGGCAAGGCCTAGAACGAGTTGCGGCCAATTGGTGTACCGCTTCATGAACGGGTAGACGGCGACGATGACCAGCGAACCGATGCCGAGCAAGACGGCGAAGCTGTTGAACTGCAAAAGCACGGCAAGGCCGACCAGTGCCTGCACGACAACAAACATCCAAGCCTGCCGGCGCGTGACCTTGCCGGCCGGCAGCGGCCGCGAGCGCGTGCGTTCCACCTGGTTGTCGATGTCCTCGTCGACCAAATCATTGTAGGTGCAGCCGGCGCCGCGCATGGCGAACGCGCCAAGAAAAAACAGCAGCAGATACCAAGGCGACGGCAGCAGAGAGAGAAGCGGGTCCGTCGGACGCGGATAGGCGCTCGCGGCAAGCGCAGCCGACCACCAGCATGGCCACAGCAGCAATTGCCAGCCGATCGGCCGGTCCCACCGGGCAAGCTGCGCATAGGGCCACAACCGCCGCGGCAGCACGCGATAGACCCAGTGGCCGCTCGGCGCATCGGCGACGCGGCCCTGGGCCGCTTTCGACTGGAGGGTTTCCATTTTGCTGGAGTGGCAGCAGAGGCGAATGCCGTCAAGCGTCAAGCAGCCCCGCACGCTCGCCACGCGCAATCGGCGCTTCGGCAGCCAAATGTCTTGACCCGTCGCGCGTGGCGCAATAGCGCAGTCCTGGTCTTGGAATGACGAGGAATCTGGGCATGCGTGTTTTGCTGATCGGCTCTGGCGGACGAGAGCATGCGCTGGCCTGGAAGATCGCGGCGTCGCCGCTGCTGACCAAACTCTACGCGGCGCCCGGCAATCCGGGCATCGGCCACGAAGCCGAACTGGTGAGGCTCGATACTGCCGATCACACGGCGGTGGCCCGGTTCTGCCGCGAGAATGAAATAGGCCTCGTCGTGGTCGGGCCGGAAGGGCCGCTGGTCGCCGGCATTGCCGACGACCTGCGCGCCGAGGGCATCCGCGTCTTCGGACCGTCAAAGGCAGCGGCACGGCTGGAAGGCTCGAAAGGTTTCACCAAGGACCTCTGCGCCAGATATGGCATCCCGACCGCCGCCTATGGCCGCTTCGACGATCTGGCTTCGGCCAGGACCTATGTCGAGAAGACGGGTGCGCCGATCGTCATCAAGGCCGACGGCCTCGCTGCCGGCAAGGGCGTCACCGTCGCCATGACGCTTGACGAGGCGCTGGCCGCGCTCGAGGCCTGTTTCGACGGCTCCTTCGGCCAGGCCGGGGCGGAAGTGGTGGTCGAGGAGTTTCTCGTCGGTGAAGAAGCAAGCTTCTTCTGCCTGTGCGACGGCACCACGGCGCTGCCCTTCGGTACCGCGCAGGACCACAAGCGCCTCAGTGACGGCGACACCGGCCCCAACACCGGCGGCATGGGCGCCTATTCGCCGGCGCCGGTGATGACGCCGGAAATGATCGACCGAACGATGCGCGAGATCGTCGAGCCGACCATGCGCGGCATGGCTGAAACAGGCGCGCCGTTTTCCGGCGTGCTGTTCGCCGGGCTGATGATCACTGACAGCGGGCCGAAGCTGATCGAATACAATACCCGTTTCGGCGACCCGGAATGCCAGGTGCTGATGATGCGGCTGAAGGACGATCTGCTCGTCCTGCTCAACGCCGCCGCCGACGGCCAGCTGGCGCATACTTCGGTGCGCTGGCGCGATGAGGCGGCGCTCACCGTGGTGATGGCAGCCAGGGGCTATCCCGGCACGCCTGAAAAGGGCTCGGTCATCCGCGGCGTCGAGGCGGCGGCAGGCGACGGCGTCGAGATCTTTCACGCCGGCACCGCCATCAACGGCGGCGCACTCGTCGCCAATGGCGGCCGCGTGCTCAACATCACGGCGACCGGCAGCACCGTCGGCGAGGCGCAGAAGAAGGCCTACGCCGCGCTCGACCGGATCGACTGGCCGCAAGGCTTTTGCCGCCGCGACATTGGCTGGCTGGCGGTGGCGCGCGAGCAGGCGAACTGATGCTTCGGGCGGCCTTCGGCCTCAGCGCAAGCCGTGGTCGAATTCAGTCGAGACGCTGCTGACCGCGTCGGCGGTGGAGACAAATCCTGGCACCGATGCCGCACGCTTTTCGTTTCGCGTCCAGGCGACATATTCGGCAATCCCGCGCGGAAGGCCCGGCGCCGCCTTCGCCGCAGGCATTTGAAAGCCGCTGCTGAACCTGGCCAGGCGCGCCCTGAATACCGCGACCATCTCCTCGAAGCTTGCTGGCGTCACGCTGGCGTAAGTGATGGTGCCGCCGGCGAGCCCCGCCTCGCGTGAGAGCGGCACCGGTATCGAGGTGAGATAATCCGGCTGCACGTCGATCAGGCCGCCGAACGGCCACTGCGCGCGCAATTCCGTGGCGTTCATCGGCGCGACGCTGACGTCGATATCGTTGGGTGTGCCCGCGACCCTGTAAGGGCAGCGGAACCGGCCGCAGTTTGCTCGCGCCGAAAACTGCCAGAGCGCATAACCCTGCCAGTTGCCCATCGGAAAATGCACGCCGATGTCTGGCTTGTAGCGCGCATACCACAGCGGCAGCCGGGACAGGAGCGGGTATTTATACTTGTTGTCGGCGATATGCCTGGCTGTCGTGCCGTTGGTGTAGAGCACTGGAAAGCGGCCAACCCGACGATGCACATGGCGCACGAATTCCTCGGCATCCTCGAGCGACATCCATTGGGTGGGGTCATCGTCCTCGATGTCGAGGGCAAGCAGGTCATCCGGCCCGGGTTTCACGAAATTGATGAAATTATTGGCCTGTCCCACGGGGTTGCCGGGGCGGGCGAGATGATAGGCACCCCATTTCAGGCCCAGCGCCTTGGCCACCACCTTGCGCGTCTGGAACAGTTCCTGTGCCATGGCATGGCGCTTCCAAAGCGTCTTGCACAGCCGCGTCTCGGTCTCGTCGCCGAAACAGAAATATGGTGGCGGCATTCCGTCGGATGCCTTGTTGATGAAGCCGACAAGACGCTTGTCGGCGGCTAGCCGGGTCCAGTCGATGGAATTGTATTCGTAGGCGTCGACGACCAGCGCCCGGTCGGCATCCTTCCAAGGTTCGGAGAAATCCGAGGCCTTTGCCGGCGTCAGCGCCAGGGTCATCGCGGCCGCGACGAGGAGAAGCGCTGAGCGGACAAGGGGGCGCGCCGGCGTTTTCAAACAGCACATCCTTGCTGGCCAAAGCCAAATCCTGAACCGCCATGGTTAAGGAAATGCTTCGGGTGCCGAGTGGGCGAGTTGGAGCGCTGGCGAAGCGATCCTTGGTGCTCCTCAAGAGCAAGGCGATGGTTGCGATTGTCAGCCAAATAGCTTCAACGCTGTTGCTATGGGCAGGAACAGTGATAGCGGGCGGCTCTGAAACGAGGTGAAGCCATGCCTGCGATAATACGCGACCGCCTGGTCACCCTTGGCATCGACAATCAACGGGAAGGCTGCTGGGGCAGCGCTAACGCTACGTCGTAGCGCATCCACGATCAGCGCCGACCCGACCCGCCGCCGCTGGTATCGGGCATCGACGGCCAGCCTGCCGACCAATATCGCGGGCAGAACCGGGTAGCGTGGCAGATGTTTTGTCTGTTCGTCAGGCAAGGACGCGATCGGTATGCTCGACGCCGCCAAAGTGTAATATCCGGCGATCGCGCCGACATCGCGATCCACGGCAACGAAGCAGTTGCCGACTCGGCGTTTGACATCCTGGCTGGCTTGCTCCCGTATATAGCGGTCGAGCGCCGACACCCCGCAGCTGAACGCCTTGCGATCATGCGATCCGCCGAGCGGTTCGATGATGATGGTGAAATTCACCGGGATTCGACGACAAGCCGTTTGTGGGCGTCGGCGGTTTTGCGCAGTGCTTCATTGGGCTCGGGCGGATTGAGAATCGCCTCCATCATGGCGCGCTGATCCTCGACGGAAATACGCATGATAGTGGTGTTCTCGATAGTACGCTGCGCCGCCTCTTGAGCGGCGGCGACCACGAAGTCGCTGACGCTGCGGCCCTGGATTTCGGCGGCACGTTTCACCACGTCCAGCATATCCGGCGAAATACGGGCTTCGAGACGGGCGGTGCGGGTCTGTTGGTTTGGCATTATCGTCATCCCTGATGCGCGGCTCTAAGTAATTTTGCATACGAGCCAGCAATTGCAAAATCCGCGTGACAAAGTTTGACGTTTACGTAAAAAGAAGATGGACAGGGAACTCCGAAAGCAGATGATTTTGCATCGGCACAGGTCTTAAGTAGACCTGCCAGACTGGGGAGGGCCAGACTGGAGAGGGCCGGACTAAGGAGGAGCGAGCGCCATGTATCGGGCACCGGTCGAGGAAATCGCCTTCACCCTGAAACATGTCGCCGGCTTGAAGCCGGCGCTCGATGCCGGCACCTTTGGCGAACTCGGCGAGGACCTTGTCGACGCCATTCTGGCCGAGGCCGGCCGCTTCGCCAGCGAGGAGGTGGCGCCGCTCTACACGGTCGGCGACCAGCACGGCGCGGTGCTCAACGGCGCTGCCGTCACTACCCCGCCCGGCTGGAAGGAACTTTATCCCCGCTGGATCGGCGGCGGCTGGAATGCGCTTTCCGCGCCGGAAGCGTATGGCGGCCAGGCGCTGCCGGCCATGCTCGGCGTCGCCGCGCTCGAAATGTGGAACTCCGCCTCGATGGCGTTCGGCATCGCCCCGACGCTGACCATGGCCGCGGTCGAAGCACTCGACAAGCATGGCTCGCAGGCGCTCAAGGCCAAATATCTGGAAAAACTGGTCTCCGGCGAATGGATGGGCACCATGAACCTGACCGAGCCGCAGGCAGGATCGGACCTGAATGCCTTGCGAACCCGCGCCGAACCGGCCGGCGACGGCACCTACCGCATCTTCGGGCAAAAGATATTCATCACCTATGGCGAGCACGATTTCACGGACAACATCATCCATCTGGTGCTGGCGCGGCTGCCGGACGCGCCGGCCGGTACGCGCGGCTTGTCTTTGTTCCTGGTGCCGAAATTCCTCGTCAGCGACGATGGCGCGCTGGGCGCACGCAACGACGTCTTCTGCTCCGGGCTGGAGCACAAACTGGGCATCCACGCTTCGCCGACCTGCACCATGATCTATGGCGATGGCTTCGAAGGTGCTACGCCCGGCGCGATCGGCTGGCTGGTCGGCGAGGAGAACAAGGGCCTCGCCTGCATGTTCACCATGATGAACAATGCGCGCCTTGCCGTCGGCATGCAGGGCGTCGCGGTCGCCGAGGCGGCGACGCAGAAGGCGCTCGCCTATGCAAACGACCGCCGGCAAGGCAAAGCGGCGAGCTATCGCGGTGCCGGCATGGCGCCGATCGTGCATCACCCCGACATCCAGCGTAGTCTTCTGACCATGAAAGCGCTGACCCAGATTGCCCGTGCCATCTGCTATTCCTGCGCCCACGCCATCGATCTCGCGTCACAGAGCGAAGATGCAAAGCACTGGCAGGAGCGCGCCAATCTGTTGACGCCGCTGGCCAAGGCCTTTTCGACCGATGTCGGCGTCGAGGTCGCCTCGCTTGGGCTGCAGGTGCATGGCGGCATGGGGTTCATCGAGGAGACAGGCGCCGCAGCACTTTATCGCGACGCGCGCATCGCGCCCATTTACGAAGGCACCAATGGCATCCAGGCGATCGATCTGGTGACACGCAAGCTGCCGCTCGGCGGCGGCCGGCATGTGCATGGCTACATCGCCGAACTCAAGGCCGTCGCCGATGCGGTGCGAGCGTCGAACCTTGAAGGCTTCGGCCGCACCGCCGATCGCCTTGACCAGGCGCTCGACGACCTGTCACAGGCGAGCCGATTCCTGCAAGACCTGCAAGCCGAAGGCCGATCGGACGAGGCGCTGGCCGGCGCCACACCCTATCTCAGGCTGATCTCGCTTGCCGCAGGCGGCGCCTATCTGGCGCGCGGCGCGCTTGCCGACCAAAACCGCATCGCGCTTTGCCGGTTCTTCGCCGAGAACCTGCTTGGCGAAGTGGGCGCGCTGAAGGAGCGCGTCGTCGGCGGCGCCGACAGCCTTGCCGTTGCCGGCAAGGCGCTGATTTAAGCCTGACGTTCGCACGCGCCGATATTCACAAAGGCCCGAAATTCACAAAGGACCAATCCGTGACAGACCACATCCTCGTCGAACGCCAGGGCGCCATCCAGATCATCCGCATCAACCGTCCGGACAAGAAGAACGCCTTGACCCGCGCCATGTACGCGACGATGTCGGCGGCTCTTGCCGGCGGCGACGCGGATCCGGCGATCCGCGTCCATGTCTTTCTCGGCGTGCCCGGTGCCTTCTCGTCCGGTAACGACCTTGCCGATTTCATGGTCTTCGCCGCGGGCGGCGAAGGCGGTACCGAGGTCTGGGATTTCCTGATGGCGCTGGCCAAGGTGGAAAAGCCGATGGTTTCCGGCGTCGACGGCGTTGCGGTCGGTATCGGCACCACGCTCAACCTGCATTGCGACCTGACCTTCGCCACGCCGCGCACAATATTCCGGACGCCCTTCGTCGATCTCGGCCTTGTGCCGGAGGCCGGTTCGAGCCTGCTCGCGCCGCAGATCCTCGGCCGCCAAGGCGCCTTCGCGCTGCTTGGCCTCGGCGAGGGCTTTTCGGCCGAGAGGGCGAAGGCCGCCGGGCTGATCTACGAGGTGGTCGAGGAGAGGGAACTCGAAGCATCGGTATTGGCGGCGGCGGGCCAGATCGCCGTCAAGCCGCCGCAAGCGCTGAAGATCGCGCGCGACCTGATGCGCGGCTCGCGCGACGCCCTTGTCGAGCGCATCGGCCAGGAAAGCCAGCATTTCCGCGAGCGGCTCAAATCCGACGAGGCCCGCGCAGCCTTGACGGCCTTCATGACCAGGAAGAAGGCCTAGACCTTCTGGCCTTGTCTCGCATCGTGGACCCGCCGGCAGCAACCGGCGGGTTTTCTTGCCATGATCTCTTTGTCACATCGCCATTTTTTTACATTCGGCCTGGGCCTTTGCCGAAGACGTGTCGATCATGAATGTCTTGCCTTTGGCGTCGGTCATCAACATCATGCAATGCTTGATCGGTTTCGCCATTTTCATCATTTCGGCGCTCATCTTCGCGTCGGGCATCATGGTGCCCATATGCCCATCGGGCATGATCGCCATGACCTCCCCACCCTTCATCACCGTCATTGTCCCCATCGCGTCCTCCGCAAAGGCTTGCCAAGCGAAAAGGCAGGCAAGACCGGCCATCGTGACCAACCTGAGTGAATGCATTGCTTCCTCCTGAATTTGCGCCAGCGGCGCGTTGAGCCCTTTCCTGGTTCGTTCCTGCAAGCTGGAACGTTTCACGCACACGAGATCGTGATAATGGGAATTGGAAATCCGGCAGAAGCGGCCCGGCCTTGGCCGCCTTCATGACCAGGAAGAAGGGCTGAAAAATGGGCGCCGGTGCGGAAGCTGCCGATCTCCACCCTGTTTGGACCGGGGACATCGCGAACAGGTGTGCGAAGACATCGCGAACAGTTTCCCACCTTATCTTTTGCTTGCGTTGAGGTCGATGGTTTCTATTTTCTGGTGCCTGAACCAGGCGTCGAAGAGGCCGTCCTTGGCGGTCGGACGGAAGGCAACGGATTTTCCGGCGAAGGCTCTGCACAGGCGCATTTTGCGGCCGAGAATAGAGACGAAGCCATGCTGCTGAACGCGTCGGATAAGATCGTCCTTGGCGTATTCGAACGGCTCGACCGTTTCGCGATACTGACGCTGCGAAGCCCGGTAGCGGTCGAGCGGCACGCCGCCGTCCAGCGCGTCGTGGGGACGCTGGACGTTGTAGACATGGCGCCAGCGATCGAAGGCATCCTGAGCCTTGGCGAGATCGGCGAAGGGTGGCCCCTGCAGCGCCTCGGCCTTGAGCGAGCGATGGAAGCGCTCGTCCTTGCCCAGCGTCTGCGGATGGCAAGGCCTGGAGTGGCTGACGGCGACGCTGGCCTCGATCAGCCAGACGGTGAGCAGCGTGAAGTTGTTGCGGCCACCATCGCCCCATGGCGGGCCATTGTCGGTGGCGATGCGCCACGGCAGACCGTAGCGCCGGAAGGCCGCGATCAGGCGCGTTTGCACGGTTTGGGTAGTCTGGTCGGGGCAAGCTTCCAGCACCAGCGAGAACCGCGAATGATTGTCGAGCACGGTCAGCGGATGCAGCCGGCCGGCGCGCAACGGCACATGGCCCTTGAAGTCCATCTGCCACAGGTCGTTGGGTGCGGCATGCTCGAAGCGGATGAACGCTTTGGCGCCGCCACCGAGCGCACCCAGCTCGACGCCGTTGCGGCGCAGGATGCCCGTCACCGTCGAAGCGGCCGGATGGCCAAGCCCCTGGCGCGAAAGCACCCGCGCGATCTTGCGCCCGCCCCACGCCGGATGCGCCGTGCGCACCGAAAGCGCCGCCGCTTCGACCTCCGGGGCGCTGCGCCGTGGGCTCGAGCGCGGCTGGCGCGAGCGCTCCACAAGCCCGGCTTCGCCTTCCGCTCGATAGCGCGCGAGCAACTTGTGAGCCAACGTTCGGCCGATCCCGAAGCGACGACACAACGCGCTCACATTCGCCCCCGCCGCGCTCGCCAACATGACGAATTCCAGTTTCTGTTTCATCGCGCTGTTGTCCCCGAATGGCATCCCGAACCCCCTCGCGCAAAACGCGCAAAACTGTTCGCGATGTCCTCGCACACCTGTTCGCGATGTCTCCGGTCCAAACACCCTTGTGGGGGAGATGTCCGGCAGGACAGATGGGGGCGCCGTAGAGCACTACCCTTTGGTTCAGCCTGCGAGCCACTGAGAACGGGCGCAAGGGCGCGATTTCGATCAATTGACAGGCTGGCGCGAAGCGCCCCCCCTCTGCCCTGCCGGGCATCTCCCCACAAGGGGAGAGATCGGCGCTCCACCGTCGTGCCCTACGGATAAAGCCTCACCTTGTCCCAGCCGCCCTCGACATTGCGCGAAAACACGACACGGTCGTGCAGCCGGAACGGACGGTCGTGCCAGAACTCGATGGTCTGCGGCACGATGCGGAAGCCTGACCAGTGTTTTGGCCGCGGGATGTCGCCGATCGCATGGCGCGCCGTGTATTCGGCGACCGCCTTTTCCAGCGCGAAGCGGCTCTCCAGCGGCCGCGACTGTTTGGAGGCCCAGGCGCCGATGCGGCTGCCGCGCGGACGCGTCGCGTAATAGGCGTCGGCTTCGGCGTCGGTGACGATCTCCACCGGGCCGCGCGCTCGCACCTGCCGGCGCAGCGATTTCCAGTGGAAGCACATCGCCGCTTTCATGCTGCCAAGAATCTCACGGCCCTTGGCGCTCTCGAAGTTCGTGTAGAAGACAAAGCCGCCCTCGTCGAAGCCCTTAAGCAGCACCATACGGACATTCGGCATGCCTTCGGCATCAACGGTCGCCAGCGCCACGCTGTTGGGGTCGTTGATCTCGCTCTTCGTCGCGTCGTCGAGCCACGCCGCAAAGAGCCGGAACGGCTCCGCCGCCTCGGTAAAGTCACCGCTTGTTAACCCGGTTTCGCTCATAGTTTTCCCAAATTTGTCGCCGGCTGGGGAGATTGCCGATTGTCGCGTATCGCGCAAGCTTTTGACAGTGGGCAATGGAGCGTTATTGCTTCGGCCAGCGCCAAAGCCATGATCGTGACAATCATCCTGCCGCTTGCCGCCTGTGGCGGAGGCGGCTTCAGCCTGGGGCAGGCGGAGGTCGACCGCTCGATACTGACCTCGAGCACGCCGGCCTCAGTCACGCCGCTCGATCAGGACCGCGCTTCCGACCAGGCCACGATCCGCAATGCCGTGTCCTCCGCCGACGTCGAGCAACTGGCCGGGCAGGCCGTTCCCTGGGCGAATGCCGACACCGGCTCGCGCGGCTCCATCACCGAGCTGGCGGAATTCAGGGCTAACGGCGAGACATGTCGTCGCTTCACCGCATCGCGCGAAAGCTTCGACGGCGTTGCGCTGTTCAAAGGCGAAATATGCCTGGCCGGCGGCAGCATCTGGCGCATACAGGACTTCAAGGCGCTCTGATTTTCCGCCGGCGACATGGTGGTAAGCCACTGGAATTCCTTCCTATGCGAGCGCATATAGGAGGCGATTATGGACTCACTCCTTCTCCAGGGCAGTAAGCATGCGCGACCCCTATGAGGTGCTGGGCGTTACCAAGAACGCATCGGCCAAGGACATAAAATCCGCATATCGGAAGCTCGCCAAGAAGTATCATCCGGACCAGAATCCGGATGATCCCAAGGCGAAGGACCGTTTTGCCGCCGCCAACCAGGCTTACGAGATCGTCGGCGACGAGAAGAACCGGGCGGCATTCGATCGCGGCGAGATCGACGCCGATGGCAAACAGCGTTTCCAGGGTTTCGAAGGCGCGGCTGGCGGCGCCGATCCTTTCGCCGGTTTCCGCCGGCAGCAAGGGCCGGGCGGCGCGCATTTCGAATTCCGCACGGGGCGTCCCGGCGGCGATCCGTTCGACGGCAACAGCGACATCTTCAGCCAGATCTTCGGCGATGCTTTCACCCAGCAGCGCGGCGCCGGCACGGGCGGCCGCCGTCAGGCCCCGACCGCCGCAGATCTCAACGTGACGCTGGACGTCACCATCGAGGAAGCCGCCACCGCCGAGAAGGTGACGGCGATGTTCCCCGACGGCCGCAAGATGGCGGTCAAGTTGCCGGCCTATGTCGAGGACGGCCAGACCATCCGGTTGAAAGGCCAGGGTGAGCAAGGACCGGGGCAGCCGGGCGATGCGCTGGTTAAAATCCGTTTCCGCCGGCACCCGCGCTACCGCGTCGAGGGCCGCGACCTGCATGTCGACCTGCCGGTGGAACTGGCCGATGCGGTGCATGGCGCCAAGGTGGCGGTCGAAACCCCGACCGGCAGGATTGCGGTCAATGTTCCCCCTTGGTCGAGCTCGGACAAGGTTCTGCGGCTGAAGGGCAGGGGCCTGCCGGAAAACGCCGGCGGTCACGGCGATCTCTACGCACACGTGCGGCTGATGCTGCCGGAAGGCGGCGACGCCGAGCTCGAGGCGCTGATGCGCCGGCGAAAGGGCTGACGGTCGAAAAGGCTGGCGCTTGATGTCGTAAGCGGGCGCGAGTGGTTTCATGCCGTCGATTATCGACAGGAAACGAGCAACCAGCGCCAGGAGCCGCCATTTGGCCGAAGTAGGTTCAACGTCAGCTAACGACTCAAAGGCCGACATTTGCACGCGCCATAGTTCCGCTTCGCGAACACGGTCGACGCCAGTCGACCGACTGGCGATGAGCCAGTTCGGCGGGGGTTAGCCGCACAAGCTTGTAGGGGTCGATCGATGCAGTCGCCAGGCCAGCAAGGTGGAGGGTCGCACCGCTGACCATCACCAGCGCATCGACGCCTGCGCCATTCTCCCTCTTGCCAGCCTGCTCGACGTGGCGGGCGAAATTTACCTCCGAGCCGACCAGAAAGGAGAAATCCCACTGGTGATCGTTGACGAACATCACCTCGCCGGAGTGTAAGCCGATCCTGATGCGGCGCGACAGGGAGCCCATTGAACGCTTCCAAGCGTTGCCGAGCGAGATTTCCGGTACCAGTTCCGCGACGGCGGCCAGCGCCTTTAGCGCCGTTTCGCTGGGCGTCATTTCGCTCCCCAGCCAGAGAGCTAGCACGCCGTCGCCTGTAAAGTTTTGAACGATCCCCCCATTGGCCACCACGACCTGGCGGGTCAACGTGAAGTGCTCGATCATGAACCGCGTGGTTTCGACCAGGCCAAGCGCGCTCGCCAAGCCGGTCGAGTCCTCCACGTCGGTAAACATGATCGTGGCGATGGCGCGCTGGAATTTCGTTTCACCCATGCCGAATGACGGGAGCACGCGGTCAGTCTGTGGATTCGTATAGGCAGTGATCGGATGCATTGGAGTCCGGCCCCCGAGCGGTTTCAAATGTCGCTCGAATATGACTGGACGGCGTAGGCGGATCGTAAGCCCGCCGTGGCGGGCACGTCAGAATTACGTCAGAAATCCATTCGGGCCCGGCTTTGGCGGCTTGCAGCCGACCTTTTAGTCAAAATTCGGCGGGACCCTCAGCTCAGCAACTTACGGAGGTCAAGCAGCCCCGCTCCAAACTGCTGATCGAACGAAGGCACCCTTCTCTCGCAATTAGGGCTGTCCGGTAGAATCGGAACGTCAGCTTTTTCAAGCCAAGGCCATGAAACCTCCTTTGCGCCTGACTGGGTCATCTTCGCCTTAACCTCTATGCCGTTGAGCGGCCTACCGGTGGAGCGATGTTTCGACTGCAACAAAGCGGCTGCTCCCGCGACGATGGCCGAGGCTGCAGATGTTCCGCCAAATACTGTGTAGAGCCCGGCGCGGTCTCTGCTTTCGACGCGCGGTGGCTGGATCCCTTCCAGCTGTCCGCCGGAATAGCCGTGGTGGCCCGGGATGTCCGTGGTGAGCACGCCCTGCGGCGCGTATTCAACCTGGGGGAGCTTCTCGTAGATCTCGAAATTGTGGTCACGTGAACGCAGCGACTCACGGTCCAGTCGTATTTGGCAGCGCGTACACACCTCCTGGTCGTCGGACGGCGCGGAAATGGTGACGGAATTGTCGGTCGGATCGCCGCTGTAGTTGGAATATGCTGAACGTCTCGCCCGATAAGTGGCGGCCGCCACCCCAACCACGCCATTGCTTTCGCCGGCCTTGCTCGCCGGGTAAATCAGATGGTCGTAGCCATCGTTGCCGGCTGCGCAGATGATGGGGATTTCCTCGCTGATCGCCTCGAAAAGCGTCTCGAAATAATCCCAAATTGGCTTTGCCTGTTCGACCGAAGTATATCTGCTGTCGCCATATCCAGGATAGGAACGGTGCGCTCGCCATGGATCGGGTACTTCCCGGGGAAAGTGTATGACTGAAACCTTCTGGTCGCGGGCATAGAGGAACGCCAGAATGAGCTGCGCTGCGTCGGGCCGTGCTGAAATCTCGATCGGCAGGAGTTCAGCGCCTGGGGCGACCCCCCAATAAGGTATTGCGCCTTCACCGTTGCTAAATTGCCTCAACTTCGCGGGCGGGGCCGCAGGGGCGCCGACCATCAGCCCAGCGCAGGCGGTCCCGTGCGCTGAGTAGCGCATACGCGAGGTCTCAGCAGTCTCCTGAATTGAGCCGCGCCCATCCTTCAGTGCTCGAAGCAGCGATTTCTGAACCTCGACTTCCTGCGCATTGTTCCTCGATTTGATCAGGCTTGCCGCCCACGCCCAGGTATCGTCGCCCACAAAGCTCTTGCTCTGCTTTTTTTCCGGCCCTCGCAAGACGAGCGGTTGCTGCTTGTGTGTGACGTAACTCAACCCGAAAGGGTGAGCGGCGAAGCTGACCGCAGAAAGAATACGAGGCTCGAGATTGGGATGGCTTGAGTTCACCCCCGTATCGATCTGGGCAATGACCTCTCCGTAACCGGGCTTGTCAGTACCCAACAAATCCCAGGCGTCGGCCTCCAGCAGGTATGCGGCCTCGTGCGGCAACCGCGCTTCAGGGATGCGCGGACGATCGCGTAAGGCGCCGATTGCGATCAGGTGCCACAGGTAGTGATACCAGTCATAACAAAGATGGCCTTCGCCCTTCTTGATGTCGTCCATCATGGCACCCACCTACCATTCGCTCTGGGCGCGTCGGATCGTTTCATCCATCGCGTCCACCAAGTACGGAGAAATGCGCGCAGCCAGTTCCTCGCCGGCATCGGTGTCGCTGGCGTAGTGCAGCCCGGCCCATTCCCTGTTCTCGGCCACCCGGCGGGCGCGCTCATAAACCGCGGTTACGCCGGCGTGCTCGGGCAGCATCCGTTGCAGAACGTTCGCCACTGCAAATGACTGAAATGAATGGTTGGACGGGTAGGAAGCGTGCGAAGGAACCGGAAGCGCCGGCCGCAGCCTCGGCTCAATGATGTTGGGCCGTGGCCGATTGAAGCGATCTTTGTAGTTGAGCCCGATCTCCTCCGTGAGTTCGAGGATCGCAACGATCAATGCGCATGTCCCCTCGAAGCCCGCGAGAGTGTCTATTCCGAGCGGCGCCGTGTAGTCCAAAATCCCGAACGATGCCTGGCGGACGATCTCCTCGCGCCGCAGCGGGTCACCTTCCCTCCTCTTCTGCAGATCGATAAGCGCTTCTGTCTCCCTGAGGCTCTCTGAAGGTCCGGGCGGGGGATCGATAAGAATGTCCTCCCAGATCGCACCGAGATATTTGTTGGCGACGCTTAGTCCGATCCTGTGCAAGGCACGCTTGTCGTGCCACGCCGGCAAAGCCTCCTCGCCAGTTTCGAAAGCCGTTTGCCCCCTGCCGCGTCCCCGTCCTCGTCCGCGCCCTCTGCCCCTGCCCCGACCTCGACCTGCGCTCGGCCCCGCCAGGAAGGCTGGCGAAAGGCGCATGGCACCCTCCACAGGGTCATCAGAAATCGTTATCACGATCTGCTCTTCTTGAATCGACAGAACGCTGCTCTTGGTCATCATAGACGCGAAAGGATGCAGTTTTTCGCCGCCTCTATTTTTGATGTATTCCTCAAGAGATTTTTCAGGACTTGCGTCACCCAATATCAGCGGATATTGCCTTATGGCCGATCCACTTACTAAGAATCGGGCGCTAAACAACTTGTTATTGAGATCAATTGTCGACATCATGTCCACCCCTCAACTAAAGCTTCTAAATTTGATCCGCGCCAACTGGTGGTCGGAGCCTCGACGTAACGCCTGCGGTGCGCAGCGCTAGGGTGCGTACCTTGGCAGCGTTATCCGCGACAACCCGCTCTTGATAACCGAAACTCCGAGTACGCCTGCAATTGGATAATTCTCCTCCGAAAGCAGCTCGAGCGAGAAATCCGGCTCCCAGGCGCGCAAGCGTTCGATAGTTCGAACTGCCTCCACAGTCTGCCCCAAATGCCCGTGGCAGGCAGCCGAGTATCTCAAAGCGGGTAGGTATGTGGGTTGCTGCGCAAGGACACGCTCGCCGTGACGTATCCCCTCCTCGAAGCGCCCGTTCAGAGTTGCCAAGATGCAGCACGTGGTATCGATGCAGTAACGATACAGGGGAGGCCCGCCCAGTGCACGTGCGCGCATCGCATCCTCATAGCCACGCTTCACTTCGCCGAGATAGCCGAGCGTCAAGGCACGCATGTCCCAGCAAATGGCTTGTAGCGGGTTAGCGGCTATCGCTCGATCGGCGAGTTCCAGTGCCTGTGCGTATTCACGAAAGACGAACGAATGGGCATGAGCGGCCAACGCCAGGGTGATAGGATTGAAGGGGGCCACTTCGACGGCGCGACTGGCGCATTCCCGAACCTGATCGTGAAAGGTGCCCGAGCGGCCGACCCGTCTCTCGCCAAAGCGGGTGACAAACACAAACAGCTGCCACCCCAGATACGTGCTACGCGGGTCGAGCTCATATGCTTCGGCGAGCATGCGCTCCGCCGAATCCAGGTCCGTATCGCGCATGCGGAATACCTGTCGCAGCGCTGTCAATGCAAGCCGACACGCCCGGTGTCGGGGCTCGTCGCGGATGGACTTAGGATCGAGAACGAATTCGAGGATCGAAAACACGATCTGATTGACCAACGACATCAGCTTCAGGCTCGCCGGGCCAGTCAGGTCGGCCGGCTCGAGAAAATCCGTATGCGACCACAAGAGCCGGCTGTCACCGGGCGCAATTAATGCAAATGTCAGGCCCACTCTGTCGCCCACCACCGTTGCCCTGGTTTGCAACAGCCAGTCTGGCAGCGCAGTGTCAGGCGCTTGGGTCAGCGGTCCCTGCGCTTGAAAATCCACGACGTCGACCACTTCGAAATTCAGGATCGATCGAACCACCAGATCCAGGACAAGGTCGCTGACGGCCCTGTTAGCGGAGCCCTCCGTCCACCTGGCATCGCGAACCAGGCCCAAGCATAGCCGCGACGAATTCAGAAGTGAGGCGCTTCGCTGTCCGGACAACTGATCTGCCGCGGCAACAGGAAAGACGTTTGCTGGCACTGTGCGAGGCCGGGGCCATTGGCTTCTTTGCTCACGAAGCCAATCCTCGAACTCTGGATCGCGGATATCGAGGCCCTCAAGCAGATCACGCGTGGCAGAGCCTTCGGGTGGATCGTTCAAATCGATGCCGATCGAAGCGACGTCGAGTCGAACCACATCACGATCGGTCGAGATTAGATCAATGCCGGCGCTGCGGAGCGACTTCCGAACCTCGGACAGCTCCTGCCGCAAGCTTGCTGCACCCTGCTCCTCGCCGCGAGTGCTCCAGAGCTTGCTTTGCAGCCATTTTCGGCTCCGCGTACCGTTGGGTGCCAGGGCGAGCATGGCCAAGAGCGCTTTAGACCGTCTGCCATGCGGCGTGACGTCCGCGCCATCCGCGCTCTCAATCGCGAATGGCCCAATCAATCTAAGGAAAGGACGGCAATCCGAGTACACTAGCGCCCCCTCGCGTCCCCGCACCCTAATATAGCATCCACTAATATAAGTCTATCTGCAATTCTCGGCTTCCGTGAGGTCAAACCTACACGTGGCAAAGGATTCGCGATAGTGTGCCGAAGGTTCGGCAAAAAGTTTTGGAGAGAGAACGGCGCTTGCTCTGAGGGGCGAGCGGCCATGGCACGGTGGTGACGTTGCGATCACCGATTCCCGTGGAAGGGGAAGTGCCA
>NZ_JAMYOX010000037.1:0-62965 GCF_040320025.1 Mesorhizobium sp. M0808 | reverse complement strand
TGATCGTCCGCTCTATCGCCGCCGGACTATTCTCGACCTCGCCGACGAACCGGACCTCGCCGGTGCGGCCGCCCTCCGCGATCGCAACCGCGTGCTTCTTCTTGGCTACATCAAACGCGACAAATGCTTCGCTATACTCTCCCATGGCTCGCTCTCCGTGCGTGAGGATCGGCTCGGCCCATCCGAGCAACCCTCGTCTTTTAATCGCACGAAAGGGCGGGCCACCGTTCTCCGCCTCGGAACATGACGTCTAGTAACGCGTCGGGCGAATACGCGCTTTACGCACCACCGTCTCCTGCCGGCACGAAGCCAATGCGAAATGCCTTAGCTTTGATCTTCGGCAATTCGGTGAGAAGCAGGCTGGTTTGCGTATGGTGTTGGATGAGCGTAACAGACTGACCGCGTTCGTTGACGCCATGGAACTCTAAAATGTCCGGTGGCGAGCACGCAAATGACCGGAGATGAATTGGGCTATCTTGGCCACCAACAACGGTCACCCCGAGTTCGCTTTCCAGTCCCAAATTCTTCTCAAATTGCTCGATCGTGTCCGCAATTCGCTTGTGCATGAAGACTGCGGGATTGGCTTCTCGCCATCTCCTTTCCTCCAACTTTTTTAGGGCGGCGCCGGCATCTGGAATCTCCGCCGGAAGAAGCATTGTGCTGACTAACGGCAAAACTGGCCTCGGCATCGAATTCTCCGCGATAAGAAAAACCCCGGCGCAGAGGCCGGGGCAAAGACTACGCTGCGGCACAGCCTTGCGGCTGCCATCCGTGATCGGTTTCACAAAAGCGCCCTGTCGGTGCTTCGATCTGGTCGAGTTCTGCAAGCCGATCAATCATGCGACGAATGCGGCTGCTCTTGTTAGTATACTCGGAATAGAGGGCGCGCAGGAGCAAGTCGGCGGAGCCATTCATCGGCTTCGTCCGGGCCTTTTCCCACCGCCGCACAGCTTGCTCGTCGGCCCCGAGGATCCCGGCGAGGTTCTTTTGCGTAGTATCCATTTCTAGGCGCAGGAAACGAAGCTCTGCGCCATTTAGAGGCTTGGGGAGCGATATGACCCATTGACCGATCGCCCTGTGGAGGCCTTCGGTATCTTGAATCGAAACACCGACTCCGTAAGCCGTATCGTGCCTTGTGTATCCGTTCTCGAGCCAAACATTGTCGAGACCGCTTTCGGTATAGTGGTAAGCCATCTCTTCACCCGTTCCTAAAACACCGTGATCACGATCAGAGATTTTCCCCAATCAATTGCCACGACGCATTCCATTTCTTCTCCTGCAGCGTGCCGGTACATATTGACTTGCCAATGCCCCTTCGCATTCATCACTGGACCTTCGCAGATCGTACCCCGCTGCACGCAGAGTTCGACCTGCCTCCGAGAAATGCTCCGCTGTCGTCCGCGCTTGCGGGCGTGTGCAACGATCACAATATTGTTCGTGTCAGCCGCCAGCTGCCGAATCATCTTCAACGCAAGCGGCGCCGTAAGCGTCAGCGGTATAATCTCGGCCATGCGCCTATCAATATGATAGGTAGTGGCCTCTAGTCAATGCTCTCCTTTCGTTAAAGTTCCGTAACCTTAAAGGGCGAGTCGCTTTTTGCAGCTGGCATCAACTGGGTTAGAAAAGCGTCGATGCGCAAATGTCTGCTCGACTCTGACGTCGCCGATGAGGCTCCCACTTCTTCGGTTCTGACCGGATACGACGAAGAGCGTCTGCTTACCTACATTCGCCTGCTCGACGCCGCGGCCGAGGAGGCGGACTGGCGAGAGGTCGCCAGGATCGTCCTGCATATCGATCCTGAGAAGGAACCGGAGCGGGCATTCAGGGCTTGGGAGACGCATCTCGCCCGCGCCCGGTGGATGACGACGAACGGCTACCGATATCTGCTGGCGGGCGGTGCGCCGCACTGAAAACTTGGCCCGATCGTTTGGCAAAGGACACCTCAGAGAAAGCTGGCCCAGTGACTTTCGGCGACGATCGAGATTGGCAATCCTTGGTCGCGCCAGCCGGTAGCCTTGACGATTTTATCCCCAAATGAAGAATGCTTCCACGATTCGGTGGCATAGGCGCCTATAACCAAAACTTCTGTTTTCTGGCTCAGACCTCCCGCGAAGGCTCCGCGATCTGCGATGGCCTGTTCGCAATGCTTCCGCTGGCCAAAATTGAATGTGCCTGTGAAGCAGTACAACCGGCCGACGAAAGTCAAAGTCGGGGCCGGATCGCAGAGTGGCAGCGACGTCGGCTTTAGCACTTCTCCGAGTTCGAAATTACGATTCGAGAAGCTGTTTAGCGTATCCACAAGTTGCGCGTGTTCATCGGAATCGAGCACGCCGTCTTCAAGGATCTCATTGATGCGCCGGTACAAGGTTCGGATGATTGGTTGATTACTGATCTCCACATTCGCCGCCAACCATTTTTGAAGGAACTCGACCTCGGCCTTGTTGATGGTTCCATCTGCGGCCAGGCCACGGGCGAGCCCTATGAGTTCGTCGACCTGACGCGACGAGATACGGTCGCCGCCAACGCGATTGTAGAATTTCTCGTCCATTAATACGTCCCCCCGAGGGCCGCGGCCCATTGTCGTTCCTAACAGAGCGTCTCGCACGCCCTTCCGTCGCCATCGCGGTCCAGCTTGCCGCCCCACGGGCAATTGCCGAGATACCATTGCGCCTCGTCGCACGGGCTGATTTTCGAGCAAGTTCGCCGCGGCTGGCATGAGTAGCTTTGCGCCACTTGCCGGCCGCCGACGATGCCGAGCGGCTGGCTGATCGCCGGCTGCGCCTTTTCTGCGTGCTCTACCCGCCAAACCCACGGCGCCTCGAAATCGCGCCCAAAGACCGATTTTCGCCGCCTCCGCTCTCGCCTGCTGCGGTGCATATGCGCCCTGGCTGTAGCTAGGCCAATCAAGAGCCTGGCCGTTCTCCACCAGCCACGAGGCAACGCTTCTGCCGTCGGCCCGCGAGCAGTCGGCAACAAAGCGGCCGTAGCGGTCCCAAGCGACGAAAGTGCACCGGAGCGGCCTCGAGGCTGCCAGGAAGGCGTCAAGGGCGCCGGCGGACTTCGCACCGCACTGGTAGCGGAAGCCCTTGGCGTCATCGCACCGTTGCGCGGCCTCCGGGGCGTCGATTCCACTGAAACGGATACGCTGGCCGTGAATTTCGATCGTATCGCCGCCGATAACGTCGGCCGAGCGCTGGTTCGACCATAGCATCGGTAATGCCGATGGTATCTTTCCGGTCGAGCAGCGGAAGCAATCCCCGCTATTGGAGCGGGAGCCGGGCCGATCCATTTCGACACGGCTTTTTGGAAACCATCGGTGTGCTGCAGGAAGTACTGTGTCGCCAATGCGGCCACTGCCGCGATGGTAACATACACCAGCCGCATCGGCACGCCCGAGAGCGGTCGGGCACGATATCGCCTTACGCCAGGGCGCTTCCGCCACTGGCCAGACCGATTGTCATACCGAGATTTTTCCAAGTCCCCGCTCCCCTCGGGAACAATGCGTTCTTTGCTCCGGAGAGTCCAGTGGGCCTTCACGGTTGCGCGGGCAGGTGCGTGACAAGGGCGTTCGGCTTGGTGGTCATGAAGCCATAGACCTCGTAGTCCCTGGGACCTCCTGGACCTTGCGCATCCCCGCCGTCATGCCATCCACCTCGATACGCAAAACGGAATACGATCTGGATCGCAGAATCCTTTCGGTGTGGTTCGTCGCCAGCGGCAAACGATACGAATTTGAAGATGTGCCGCCGGAGACCTTTGCCGAGTTCCGAGGCCCGGTCGTTGCTGCCGGCCTCGCTGGGGGCGTCCTGCGCGCTCTGTCGCGCCACCGCTACAAGATACGCGCATGGTGGCGTCGCCGATCTGCGGCGCCCTGGCGGCTGCCCTATCTGACGCTGCCGGTAGTGAATTACTTCCGCGCCACAGGGTTGCCGATTCCGGCGACCGACGACGACACAACGACGCTCGCCGCGGCGTTCCTGATCGGGGTGTCGGCAATGTGGATCTCGGACATCCTGTTCGAATTCATCGTGCGGAAGTTCAGACCGGCGGCGGAGGAGTGAATCGGCAGCTGGGTCACTGGGCCGCAATATTTTCTGTATCTGCTGTCGTCTTGTCGATTTCATCCGATCCGGACTGCTCTGATTTGACCACTATACCTAGCTCCTCAGCCACTGCTATTAGGGAGGAGTATATAGCGGACTCTTCTCGTAAATGTACGACGGGCCTTTATCTTCGAGCAAAGGCATAGGCTCTCCTTTGTACCATTCAGCAACTTTCCCATCAGCAGAGCGTCTCGAACCTTTTTCAAATATTTCTCGATACCTGCGGGGCGAAATACCCACGGAATGCTCAAATAAAATGCGTCGTTCATTCTTTTCATCAAGGACAGCAGAGTCCTCGTGAAACTCCAGTGCCTTACTTTTTGGGTACGGTTCGATGAACACAACCCGCTTTAAACCTGATGCAATTATGTGCTTCGCGCAGTTGTGGCATGGAAAGGTTGTGACAAAGATGGTCGCGCCGCCTGTTGGCCGACCCAAGCGCGCCGCATCGCAGAGTGCCGTCATCTCGGCATGGGTCATTCTCCCGAATTCCGTGATATCGGAAATCGAGGCTGCCTTAATTCGCTTCCGGACGGCCGAGTCGGCATAAAGCGCTTCGGCTGTTGCGCCATCCTTCAAAACGGATGCCTCCTCCAAAGTTCGAAGGAAGTTGAAAATAATTCGGTTCTTTTCGGTTCGATTTACGTCGACCCCATCATCATAGTCCCTATGGGGATCATCGTCTTCGGTCCAATAGGTGCCGCCACCAAATTTCGGCACCTCGTTGCAGCCCCGTGCCTGGTGAACGACTGATCGCCCGCCGTGCCGAAAGGTGCGGCGGGCGGTTCCCGATCGCCGGGTTTTGTCGGCGCTCAGACCAGAGGCACGTCGCAGCGCGAGCGCAGTTTCTACCTAGTGGAAGTCAATCTTTTTTGACGACTGCGAGGTGTGTCTTTGGAGACTGATGAGCGCAGGCGTGTCGATCTTCGACGCTATGCGCCTAGCGAGTTCCCGCAATTCGAAAAAGCCGTCAATACTCATTAGGCTCAACGGTTGGCCTGACGAAGTGTCCCACCGCAAAGGTGCTTTGTCTTGCCTGTACGAAGATCCGTTCATCTCGCAAATGGCATCGTAAATCGCCTGTGCGATCGACATTTCGGCGAGGATACGCTCTGCATCTTTTTGGCTATTCACGAAAAGTTCCCCCAAATTCGCGCTCCCCTTAGCCGGTTTCATTAGAAGCCGCTAGATTACCCGGATGTGACACCTCGGATAAAATCGATTGATATGGCGGAGGGAGCACGCCGGGCTTTTTGTCTGGCCGTATGTACGCGATGAAAAATCGACGTTTTTGTTGCTGCAGCCCGGCGCCCGCCGGCTCGAGTTCATTCCGCCGATGGAGCCAAAGCTGGTCGCCAAGCCGCCCGGTGGCGAGTGACCTTGCCCCCAGTTTCTATCCAGTTTTGAGTTCGTTTCCGGCGTGGGTTGTGCCCTGCTGGGCGGGTGAAGCGGCGGGCGCTGGCGCGGAGCCTTTGGCATAGCGCAGCGCGAGCGACCGTCGCAGATTGAAGGTGGTGGCGAACTCGGCCGGTGTCTGCCAGGCGATTTGGGAATGCGGCCGCGCGGTGTTGTACAACACGACGACAGTACACCCACGGGACGGAGGTTCGCGAGCTTTTATATCCGTGGCATCCTTGGTGCGGTCAGCTCGTGCATGTCCATCAGGCGCTGGCCAAAGGTACGGATAGTTTCCGCTGCAGCCTTTCTGGTGCTTCTTCTGATCGGCTTCTTGAAGTCCCAGCATGGATGTTCGACCGCGGATATTGGCGCAGCCTGCCGGTTCCGCACGTCGATCTCGCGAGCCTGCATGCTTTGGCAAAGTTACTGGAAGACGCCGACGCCTCATCGCAATCTGCGGTAATGGGCGCAGCATTGGTCTCTCACGAAACGAGTCGGAGAGATGTCCATGCCTCGCCAGTCCATGACATACCAGTTCGATCTGTTTTCGGCTCGGCCGCGACAGAGGACGAGTTGGCGGCAGAGAAAGCGGCGGCGCAGACGCAGTCGGTCAAATCGTTCGAGCGCAAGCGGCCTTCGCGCAAGCCGTTCCCAGAGCACCTGCCGCGCGAGCGCGTCGTCATCGCCGCGCCCGAAAGCTGTCCCTGCTGCGGATCGGCGAAACTGTCGAAGCTGGGCGAGGACGTCACGGAGACGCTGGAAGTGATCCCGCGCCAGTGGAAGGTGATCCAGACGGTGCGCGAAAAGTTCTCGTGCCGGGAATGCGAGAAGATCACGCAGCCGCCGGCCCCCTTCCACGTAACCCCGCGGGGCTTCGCCGGCCCGAACCTTTTGGCGATGATCCTGTTCGAGAAGTTCGGTCAGCATCAGCCGCTGAACCGGCAGAGCGAACGATACGCCCGCGAAGGCATCGATCTGAGCGTGTCGACGCTGGCCGACCAGGTCGGCGCCTGCGCGTTGGTGCTGCAGCCGCTGCATGCGCTGATCGAGACCCATGTGCTTGCCGCCGAGCGGCTGCATGGCGACGACACCACGGTGCCCATCCTGGCCAAGGGCAAGACGGCCACCGGCCACATCTGGACTTATGTCCGTGACGACCGGCCGTTCGGCGGAACCTCGCCGCCGGCCGCGCTCTACTACGCTTCGCGCGATCGACGACAGGATCACCCCGAGCGCCATCTGCAAGACTTCACCGGTATCCTGCAGGCCGACGCCTATAGCGGGTACAACACGCTTTACGATCCGTCGCGGGCTCAGGGACCAGCACCGGCGCTGTGCTGGGCCCATACGCGAGGACAGTTCTTCGAGCTGGCCGACATTGCCGCCAATGCGCGGCGCGGAAAGAAGGCGCCGGCGATCTCACCCATTGCATTCGAGGCCGTCAAGCGCATCGACGCGCTGTTCGACATCGAGCGCGACATCAACGGCCTCACTGAGGAGCAACGGTTGGCGGTTCGCCAGGAAAGAAGTGCCCCACTGTTATTGAAGCTCGAAGAATGGCTGCGTGAGGAGCGCTCCCGCCTGTCGCGCTCGGCCTCTGTCGCCAAGCCGATCGACTATATGCTCCGGCGGTGGGACCGCTTTGCCCGCTTCATCGAGGACGGCCGGATTTGTCTTACGAACAACGCCGCCGAACGGGCGCTGCGCGGTTTTGCCCTGGGCCGCAAATCCTGGCTGTTTGCCGGCTCCGAACGCGGCGCTGCCCGGGCGGCGGCCATGGCGACGCTGATCATGACGGCGAAGCTCAACGACGTCGATCCGCAGGCCTGGCTGGCCGACGTCCTCACCCGCGTCGCCGATACGCCGCAGAACCGGCTTCATGAACTGCTTCCGTGGAATTGGCAGCCCCGCCAGATCCTTATGGCCTCGGCCGCGTGAACAGCGCGCGGAACAGTTCCTCCGACCGCTGAAGACCTTCGTCCGTCAGGACCAAGGACTTCGCCTTGTTCACAGGGTCTGCAATCAGCCCCTTCCGATGCAGCCGATCCGTCACTCCCAATCAAAGCTCTTCCAGGCGCATCGTTCATTGTGCAGCGTCAGCCAAAGCAGCGCCAAGACCGCATCATCGATCTTGTCCGTGTCGATCTCCATCCGCCCAGTCTAGCACAGATCACGCGTCTGCCGCGGCCCAGACCGGATGGTTACCGAAGGGGTGCGCGGCGTGCCGGTGCTCCGGCTGGTCTATCCCGAGCTGATCTACCGGCCATTCACTGCTGGTCTATGTCGCGTCCTGATGATTCCATCTCCCTGATTGGTGCTGTTTAGCACCCGCGTCGGCCTAGGGCTTCGCGCGGTCGACGATAATCCGGCCGCCGTTGACACCACTGGCATTTCGTGACCTGGCTGCGCTATCGTGCGGCATCTTCACCGGCGTTCTGACGGGCATGGCCGGCGCGTAGCTGTCGCTCGCCCAGAATGCCGGCTTGTCGTCAAGGATATGACCGCCAGCAACGCGCTGGCAGCGCTCATCGTCGCCAAGTGGAAACCGGTGCCAGCGAGGTTCGCGTGTCTGGCGGCGAAGGTCGCCATGGCCCGGAGGTGAAGCCGGCGAGGCGCTTGCGTTGACCATGCGTAATCATGCGGAGGATCGCGCCGCGCCGTGCATGCGATTGCATCTCTCGTCCCGCTGCGCTGCTCTAGGTTTCGCGCTTCGGGCCGAGCAGGAACACTGTCAGGGCAGCGAGGAACGTGGCAAGAGCACTGTAGGCAATGGCACTGGTAATCCCGGCATTGTCCACCAATAGTCCGCCGAAAATCGCGCCGCCTGCGATTGCCACTTGGAACGCTACGACCATCAGCACACCCGCGCTTTCGGCCTGCTCGGGAGCGGCGCGCCACACCATCCACGTCTGCAATCCCACCGGCACTGCGCCGAAGGCAAAGCCCCACGCGGCAACCGCAACCGCCGAGGCGGAGGCCGATGCTCCCGCCGTCAGCAGCGAAACAGCGGCTATCGCTATGAGCAGCGGTGCAAGGGCCGCGACTGCCTTGAGACTGTACTCGGCCAGCAGCCCGCCGGCCAAATTGCCGAAGAATCCGCCGATGCCAAAAGCAAGCAACACAAGCGAGATCGTCTCGACATCCAGCGCGGGAACCTTCTCGAGGAAGGCGCGGATATAGGTGAAGCCGGCGAAGTGGCCGGAAGCGACCAGCAGGACGACCAAAAGCGCGACCTTGATCATCGGAATCTTGGCCACATCCAGCAGGCTGCGGAAGCTAGCCACTCCAACCGGAGGCAGCTTCGGAATGGTTATGAGTTGCACCAGCAGTGTCGCGGCGCCGACGACTGCGGCGAGCATGAAGGCGCTTCGCCATCCCCAGATATCGCCGACATAAGCGCCGATTGGAGCTGCGCAAACGGTAGCGACGGAAACGCCGGTGAGGATGATCGATATGGCGCGCGGCAGGAGGTGGCTTGGAACGAGCCGCATGGCCACTGCTGCCGACATCGACCAGAAGCCTCCGAGCGCTATGCCGAGCACGACGCGTGCCGTCAGGAGTACCGCCAGCGACCACGCGCCGGCCGCCAGAACGTCCGACAGGATCAGCAGCAGCGTCATCGTCCACATGACGATCCTGCGGTCCAGGCGCTTTGTGATGATGGCCACAGTCGGCGCCGAGATCGCCCCGACGATAGCGGTCGCCGTCATCGCCTGTCCAGCCGCACCCTCGGTGACACCGAGATCATTCGCGAGGGGCGTGAGGAGGCTGACAGGCAGAAACTCTGCCGTTACCAGCCCGAAGGTGCCCAAGGAAAGCGAAATGACCGCACCCCATGCGGGACCAGACGGTTGGTCGGGCTTTTCTGGGTCGTGCAGAACAGCGTCCATGACGCCTGCCGCGGATCGGGTCATGAACGAAGTCTCCACTTTGGATGCACTGCAACATGAGGTTGGCTGCCTTGACCCACATTAAAGACACAAGCGCATTTCGCGGCGGCGTTGCACGGAGGAGGGGATGTTCATTGCTTCGCGATATTTTGTGACGGTGCGGCGCGCAACATCGATGCCGGTTTCCTTCAGCCGGACAGCGATGTCATCGTCGGAAAGCACGTCGCCGGGAGATTCTGCGGCAATTATCGCTTTGATCCGATGGCGGACAGCTTCGGCGGAGTGCGCATCGCCGCCTTGGCAGGACGCGATCGCGACGGTGAAAAAATACTTCAGTTCGAACACTCCGCGCGGGGTAAGCATGTACTTGTTCGAGGTCACCCGGCTTACCGTCGACTCGTGCACGCCGATCGCGTCAGCGACGGTTCTGAGATTGAGAGGCCGCAGGTGGGTGACGCCATGTTCCAAAAAGGCATCCTGCTGGCGCACGATTTCAGCCGCAACCTTAATAATCGTGTTGGCGCGCTGATCGAGGCTGCGGATTAGCCAGTTCGCGTTTTGCAAGCATTCGTTGAGAAATGCTTGATCTTTCGAATTTCGGACAGTTTGACGCGACACTTCGGCATAGTAGGTTTGGTTGATCAGCAGCTTGGGCAGTGTGGCCGGATCAAGTTCGATCTGCCACCCGCCTTCCGGCGAGGGCGTGACCCAGACGTCGGGTATGATTGATTCAGACGCACCGGATTGGAATCGGTTTCCAGGCTTGGGATCGAGCGCCCGAATCTCATGCATCATGTCGAGAAGGTCGTCTTCATCGACGCCGCAATGCTGCTTCAGTCCCTGAAAATCGCGTCGCGCAAGCATTTCAAGATTGGCAACCAAAGCTGCCATTGCCGGGTCGAACCGGTCTCGCTGGCGCAACTGGATTTCGAGGCATTCTCCGAGAGTTCGCGCAAAAATTCCCGGTGGATCAAAGTGCTGCAAGGTTCCGAGAACCCGTTCCACATCAGCCTCCCGGACATTCAGGCTCTCGGCCAGCTCCAAAAGGTTTGCCCGAAGATAGCCAGTGTCTTCCAGATCGGCGGCAAGCTGGCCAGCGATCAGCCGCTCCTGTGGTGTGAACGCAGTGAGGGCGATCTGACGAGCGACATGGTCGTGCAATGTCTCGGCGAGGCTGGCAAACTCGTCGAGGGAAGGGCCATTCCCCGGCGGGTTGTTGGTCGTGTTGCGAAGTGATTTCCATTGCCCGAGCCGTTCAGGCGACCCGGCCCCGGTCGGTCCGTCAACGGCGTTTGCGCGTGGGCCGACAGGCTGATCCGCTCCCGAAATCGAAATATCGCCAAAAGGCCCGCCATCGTTTGACGCAGATTCCAAGAGCGGGTTCTTCTCGATTTCCCGCTCCACGAACTGATGCAGTTCAGTTTGCGCCAGTTGCAGCAAGCGAATCGACTCAATGAGTTGAGGCGATGCGACCATCGATTGCTTCTGGCGCTGAAGCAGGCTTGCTGAGGATTGCATGGTGAGCGTGATAATCCTGTCGAGGAGCCTCTTGGGGCGGGCAATGGCACCAGTGAGACGTTTTCTAGGTCATGCGGCGGCTTTCAGCGTTTCGAGAACGTTTTGCGGTGATGAGACGCCATAGGGGTCGGCCTCGCAGTTGTCGGAGAAACCTTCCTCCTCAAACCACTGCTCCACCACGCCATTGTTGATCAGGGCGGCGTAGCGCCAGGAGCGCATCCCGAAGCCGAGATTGTCCTTGGCGACCAGCATGCCCATCTTGCGTGTGAACTCGCCTGAGCCATCGGGGATGAGCTCGACCTTATGCAGGCCCAAGGACTTCCCCCACGCATTCATGACGAAGGCATCGTTGACGGAGACGCAGTAAATCGCGTCAATTCCCTCCTTCTCAAACTCATCATAGAGCTCTTCGAAATTGGGCAGTTGGTAGGTCGAGCAGGTCGGAGTGAAGGCGCCAGGCAGCGAGAACAGGATGACGCGTTTGCCGGCAAAGTAGTCGTCAGATGTCTTTTCTTCCCAGCGATATGGATTTGGGCCCTGGACTGACTCATCGCGAACACGCGTGAGAAAGGTGACGAAGGGAACCTTCTTTTGAACGGTCATCAACTTGCTCCTCAGAAAAAAACTGGCGCGCCGGATTCTGGCAGAGGCTGGCGCAATACCGAGCAAAGGCTCGTATGCCGGGCATGAAATGAGGCACTCGCGGCTCGCACCCTCCTTTTTCCATCCCGATGAAGGGGAACGTCTTGGCTGCTGGTCTTCGTCACCCGAACGCCATCGATCTGAGCAAGTGGAGGCTGTCGAGCCGCTGGGGCAATCTTTCCACGGCTATGGCGCCGGAAGCGGCATCCATCGCTCGCGCTCGTGCCCGGGACAAAGTGATAGCGGGCCCGAAGCCAATATCGGACGCGTGTGGAGGCCTCAAATGTGACTTTCCGCAAGAGACCCGCGTTACTGAGCTGGTTCGGCGTATTGTCGAAGTTTGCCAGTGACCCGCCGACCTTGGCTTCGGTGGCTCTTTGATGGGGCTGTTGGGCACTCACATGCTGATCAGAACCGGTAGACGACAATTGCGCGAGCGCCATGTGTTGGCGTGCCGCCATCGGACCAGCCGTGCGCAAAGCGGCTGCCGAGGAGGGACCTCCGGAGGAGATGATGTACCGATGTTCAGCGGGAACAGGCACCGTCTCCTCAGGCCACGGTCTAGAGCTTCGCGTGTCGGGCATGGCGCAAGTCGCTTTCATCGTGTTTTGATGGGCTCTGACCAGGAGCAGCAAGCGGCGTGCCATTTCAAATAGAGATGCTTTTGGAGCGATCCTTTTTCTTGGGAGGACCGTGTCTTCAAGACCAGGCGCGCCCTATAACCGCCTCGTCAGCACGCTCGACAAGGGTGCTGTATGGTGCGGATATGCGGCGCTTCCGCACCGGCTGGACAAAGACGAACCGAAAGCCGAGCCGATGCCCTACCTCACACCGGCGGGCACTGCAGCGATTTCGTAGCGTCTGCCGCAAACGTGTTCTTGCGTGCGCAGGCTCGGCTTTCGCGAACATGCGCCTGTCGCAGCAACCATGAGCGCGCGCTTCGGCAAGCGCCTGACTCCGTGAGGATCGAATTCCCCAATCGTGTCTATTTGCCACCCTCTTATGTTCGAAACTGGACCAGAATGTCGCAAGCCCGACCGAAAGGTCGCCGAGGCGTACTATCCGACACTGTTCTGTCGCCTTTGTTGGCCCGCGACACCGGCCTATTTCGCCGAGCTCTTGTCTGGCCTCAGGCTAACCCGATGAAAAGCAATCACAATTTTTTTCTTCTGCTGGGCCGGCCAAATTGGCACGAGTTTTGAAGCTCCTTCGTTGCGGGCCGGGAGCCGCCGACCGACCTCATTTCGTGGATGGCACCGCGATCGATGGAACGAAGAAAGAAAAGCAAAATGTCAAATCCGCATCAGATAGCATTCTATGGGAAGGGGGCCTCGGCGAAACCGCCCCCTACCAAACAGGCTCGCCGCCCTTGTCGACCCTTGCGCAGGAAATCTTGATGGCCGGCTGCGACTCAAAGGCCCGCCACACTCGCCTTATCCTGAACTCGAAGGCGCAGGATAACGTTCTGCATCTCGCCGCGCGGTATGCCTAGGCAGTTACACGTTGGCCGACCTTGATAATCGAATCGGGCTACGCTGCGGAGGACGTCGTCTACATGCCTTCCTAAGCCATTCGCTGCCCGCAGCGCCTGCCGGTCACCTCCCGCCCTTCCATCGCTTAGAGATCAAGTGCCACCATGTCCGAACAACCCTTGCCGACGCTGCCGATGTGGCGCGTCGATCACCTCGAGCCCTCGCCCGAGATGTTGGCGCAACGCGCCAACGGTCCGATCCACCGCGTGCGCTTCCCGTCCGGGCACGAAGGCTGGTGGGTGACAGGCTACGATGAAGCCAAGGCGGTGCTGTCCGACGCGGCGTTCCGGCCCTCGGGAATGCCGCCGGCGACATTCACCCCGGATTCGGTGATTCTCGGATCGCCGGGGTGGTTGGTCTCGCACGAGGGGGGCGAGCATGCCCGGTTACGTGCGATCGTGGCGCCGGCCTTCAGCAACCGCAGGGTGAAGCTGCTCGCGCAGCAAGTCGAGGTGATCGCCGCGCAGTTGTTCGAGACACTGGCGGCCCAGCCCCAGCCCGCCGACCTGCGGCGCCACCTCTCCTTTCCACTTCCGGCCATGGTCATCAGCGCGCTGATGGGCGTGCTCTACGAGGATCACGCCTTTTTCGCCGGGCTGTCCGACGAGGTGATGACGCACCAGCATGAAAGCGGCCCGCGCAGCGCGTCGCGCTTGGCCTGGGAAGAACTGCGCGCCTACATTCGCGGCAAGATGCGGGACAAGCGCCAGGATCCTGGCGACAACCTGCTGACGGATCTGCTCGCGGCGGTCGACCAGGGCAAGGCGACCGAGGAAGAGGCGATCGGCCTGGCGACGGGCATGCTGGTGGCGGGGCACGAGAGCACCGTCGCGCAGATCGAATTCGGCCTTCTGGCCATGTTCCGCCATCCGCAACAGCGCGAACGCCTGGTCGGCGATCCATCCCTGGTGGACAAGGCGGTGGAGGAAATCCTGCGCATGTACCCGCCGGGCGCGGGCTGGGACGGCGTCATGCGCTATCCGAGGACCGACGTGACCATCGCGGGCGTGCATGTTCCCGCGGAGAGCAAGGTGCTGGTCGGCCTGCCGGCGACGTCGTTCGATCCGCGCCATTTCGACGACCCGGAAATCTTCGACATCGGACGTGACGAAAACCCGCACCTGGCGTTCTCCTACGGGCCGCACAACTGCATCGGCTTGGCGCTGGCCAGGCTGGAACTCAAGGCGGTGTTCGGTTCGATCTTCCAGCGCTTTCCCGCGCTGCGCCTGGCCGTGGCGCCCGAAGAACTGAAGTTGCGCAAGGAGATCATCACTGGCGGGTTTGAGGAGTTCCCGGTGCTCTGGTGATGCGCGGACGCCACCAGGAACGCGATGTTCTCCAAATTGCCGGCGCGCCTGCCGCGCGCCGATCAGATCAGCTAGCCAACAGGTGACCAAGATGGACGTGCAAGAAACCACGGCAGCATGCCGGGACGCCTTCGCAGAACTGGCGTCGCCAGCGTGCATCCACGACCCGTATCCGTTCATGCGGTGGTTGCGCGAGCACGATCCGGTGCATCGCGCGGCGTCGGGCCTCTTTCTGTTGAGCCGCCACGCCGACATCTACTGGGCGCTCAAGGCCACGGGCGATGCTTTTCGGGGACCGGCGCCGGGCGAACTGGCGCGCTATTTCCCGCGTGCGGCGACCAGCCTGTCACTCAATCTGCTGGCGTCCACGCTAGCGATGAAGGAACCACCGACGCATACGCGTCTGCGCCGGCTGATCTCGCGCGATTTCACCATGGGCCAGATCGACAACCTGAGGCCGACCATCGCTCGCATCGTCGCAGCGCGCCTGGACGGCATGGCGCCCGCGCTGGAGCGCGGGGAGGCGGTGGACCTGCATCGGGAATTCGCGCTGGCCTTGCCCATGCTGGTTTTCGGCGAACTGTTCGGCATGCCCCGGGACGACATTCTCGGGCTCGTCACCGGCATCAGCGCCATTCTGGAAGGCCTGAGCCCGCACGCCAGCGATCCCCAACTCGCTGCGGGGGACGAGGCCAGCGCCAGGGTGCAGGCCTACTTCGGCGACCTCATACAGCGCAAGCGCACCGATTCCCGCCACGACATCGTGTCAATGCTGGTCGGCGCACACGACGACGATGCCGAGATGCTGTCGGATGCGGAATTGATCAGCATGCTCTGGGGCATGCTGCTGGGCGGCTTCGCCACCACTGCCGCGGCCATCGGCCATGCGGTCCTGGCGATGCTGGCGCATCCCGAACAGCGGCACTGGCTGAAGGGAGATGCCGTGGGGGTGAAGGCATTCGTCGAAGAAGCCCTGCGCTACGACGCGCCCGCCATGTTCAGCTCCATTCCGCGTATCGCCCAGCGCGACATCGAACTGGGCGGCGTGGTGATCCCGAAGAACGCGGACGTGCGCGTGCTGATCGCGGCCGGCAATCGCGACCCGGACGCCTTCGCCGATCCCGACCGCTTCGATCCCGTGCGGTTCTACGGCACCAGTCCTGGCATGTCGATCGACGGGAAGATCATGCTGACCTTCGGCCACGGCATCCACTTCTGCCTTGGTGCGCAACTGGCCCGGGTGCAGTTGGCCGAAAGCCTGCCGCGGATCCAGGCGCGCTTCCCCACGCTGGCATTGGCCGAGCAGCCGACCCGGGAGCCCTCCGCGTTCCTTAGGACGTTCCGCGCGCTGACGGTGCGGCTGCATGGGCAGGAGGGCTGAGATGCGCGTCCTGGTCGATCAGGATCTGTGCGGAACTACCGGGCAGTGCGTGCTGACGCTGCCGGGCACCTTTCGCCAGCGCGAACCGGACGGCGTGGCCGAAGTGTGCGTGGCGGCGGTCCCGCAGGCGCTGCACGCCGCCGTGCGGCTTGCGGCCAACCAGTGCCCGGTCGCCGCCATTCGGGTCATCGAAAGCGACGCTGGCCATGACGAGCGCGCCAGCGCCGACCCTGCGCCTTCTCCGGCGGAGGCCGAGCGGCATGCCGCGAAAGACCAATGCAATTCAGGAGACACGATGGGACGGTTTGAAGGCAAGGTGGCCGTGGTGACCGGCGCCGGCGCCGGCATCGGCAAGGCATGCGCTCTCGCCATCGCGCGCGGGGGCGGCAGAGTGGTGGTGGCCGACATTGATGGCTCGGCGGCCATCGCCTGCACCGCGCAGATCGCGGCCGAAGCAGGCCACGCGCTGCCCATAGCCATGGATATCGCCGATGAGGAGGCGGTGGCAGCGCTGTTCGAGACGGCGGAGCGGCACTTCGGGGGGGTCGACCTGCTGGTGAACAATGCGAGCGCCATGCATCTGACCCCGCGCGACCGCGCGATCCTCGACCTGGACCTGGCGGTCTGGGATCAGACCATGGCGACCAATCTGCGCGGCACCCTGCTCTGCTGCCGGCAGGCCATCCCACGGATGATCGCCCGCGGCGGTGGCGCGATCGTCAACATGTCGTCGTGCCAGGGACTCAGCGGGGACACCGCGCAGACGTCCTACGCCGCGTCGAAGGCGGCGATGAACATGCTCTCGGCTTCGCTCGCCACCCAATACGGTCATGCGCAGATCCGCTGCAACGCCGTTGCGCCGGGTCTCGTCATGACCGAGCGTCTCCTCGCCAAGCTGGACGAGTGCATGCAACGGCATCTGCGCCGTCACCAGCTCCTGCAGCGCGTCGGCCGCCCCGAGGACGTGGCCGCGCTCGTGGCGTTCCTGCTCTCCGACGATGCTGCGTTCATCACCGGCCAGGTCGTGTGCATCGATGGCGGCATGCTGGCGCATGTGCCGACATACGCCGACGGTGGCAACAGCTGCGCCGCGCGCCCTGCCGGCGACACCGAATCGGCGGCGGCGGCGCGCTGCTGATGGACATGCTGCTCAACCCGCTCAACCGTCGGCACCGGCTGCGATGCGACATCCCGGTCATGCCTGGCGCTTTCCCCCTGGTCGGGCATCTTCCCGCCATTGTCTGCGACCTGCCGCGCCTGCTGCAGCGCGCAGAACGGACGCTGGGCAGCCACTTCTGGCTGGATTTCGGCCCTGCCGGACACCTGATGACCTGCGTGCATCCGGATGCGTTCGCACTGCTCCGGCACAAGGACGTGTCCTCGGCGCTGATCGAAGAGATCGCGCCCGAATTGCTTGGCGGAACGTTGGTTGCCCAGGACGGCGGCGCGCACCGGCAGGCGCGCGATGCGATTAAGGCGGCGTTCCTGCCCAAGGGGCTGACCCAGGCCGGCATCGGCGACCTGTTCGCGCCCGTCATCTGGGCGCGGGTGCAGGCGTGGCGCGAGCGCGGCGACATAACCATCCTGCGCGAAACCGGCGACCTGATGCTCAAGCTCATCTTCAGCCTCATGGGAATCCCCGCGCAGGACCTGCCGGGATGGCATGGCAAGTACCGGCAACTGCTGCAGTTGATCGTCGCGCCCCCGGTCGACCTGCCCGGACTGCCCTTGCGGCGCGGCCGCGCCGCCCGCGACTGGATCGACGCGCAGTTGCGCCAGTTCGTTCGCGACGCGCGCGCGCATGCCGCGCGCACCGGGTTGATCAACGACATGGTGAGCGCCTTCGACCGCAGCGACGATGCGCTCTCCGATGACGTCCTGGTCGCCAATATCCGCTTGCTGCTGCTTGCCGGTCACGACACCACTGCCTCGACGATGGCCTGGATGGTGATCGAGCTGGCGCGGCAGCCTGTGCTGTGGGACGCCTTGGTCGAGGAGGCGCAACGCGTGGGCGCGGTGCCGACCCGGCACGCGGACCTGGCGCAGTGTCCGGTCGCCGAGGCGCTGTTCCGCGAGACGCTGCGCCTGCATCCGGCGACCACGCTCCTGCCTCGTCGCGCGCTGCAGGAATTGCAACTCGGCCAACGGCGCATTCCCGCGGGCACCCATCTGTGCATCCCGCTGCTGCATTTCTCGACCTCGGCGCTGCTGCACGAAGCGCCTGATCAGTTCCGCCTGGCGCGGTGGCTGCAACGCACGGAGCCGATCCGGCCGGTGGACATGCTGCAGTTCGGTACCGGCCCACACGTCTGCATCGGCTACCACTTGGTATGGCTGGAAATGGTGCAGTTCTGCATCGCCTTGGCGCTGACCATGCACCAGGCCGGGGTGCGGCCGCGGTTGCTGAGCGGCGTCGACAAAGGCCGGCGCTATTACCCGACCGCACATCCGTCCATGACAATCCGCATCGGATTCTCATGATCTGGCATCGCATGCCCCGTGTGGCGGGCAGCGGCGCCGGCGACGCGCGACAATGTTGCACTCGGCGCGCGCGCTCGGTGCGACGCCGGCAACACCGCGGCGGCTCGGCGCTCGCCGTGGCCGTGTCAGGTACAAGGACATGAACAACATGCAGACCGGTTCCACGCTACACGACGACCGAACTGGTGTTTCCGCGCTCGGCGGATTGGGCGCGCAGGCGCGCGGCGCATCCGGCAGGCTGCTGCCGGAGATCTGGATGCAGGACGGCGCAAAGCGGGTCGAACAGGCGCTGGCGCGTCTTCTCTGCGCCGAAGACGACGGTGAGACCGAGCTGATGACGGCGATGCGCTACGCCACCTTGCATGGCGGGAAGCGCACCCGCGCCTTGCTCTGTCTGGCTGCCGGCGCACTGGCCGACACGCCGGCGCACATGCTCGACGACGTCGGCGCCGCCATCGAGATGATGCACGCCTGTACCCTAGTCCACGACGACCTGCCCGCGATGGACGACGACGTGCTTCGCCGCGGCCTTCCGACCGTGCACGTCAAGTTCGGCGAAGCCACTGCGATCCTGGTCGGCGATGCGCTGCAGGCGCACGCCTTCCTGACCCTGGCGAGCCTGGATGCGCCGGGCGACAACCGTATCGCGCTCGTGCGCGAACTGGCGCAGGCCGTGTCCGCCGAGGGTGCCGCAGGCGGGCAGGCCATGGATCTGTCGCTGGTCGGAAAGCACGCCGAGCTGGACAGGATCGTGGCGATGCACCGGATGAAGAGCGGAGCGCTAGTGCGCGCGTCCGTTCGCATGGGCGCGCTATGCTCCATCGCGGAGGATGCCGCGCACGCTGCGCTGTACTGTGCGCTCGATCGGTACACCGCCTGTTTCGGCCTGGCGTTGCAGGTGGTCGACGACATTCTCGACGCGACAGCGGATACCGCCACGCTGGGCAAGACCCCCGGCAAGGACGCGGCGGCGCAGAAGCCGACCTGCGCGTCGATCATGGGGCTGCAGGCAGCGCGCCAGTTCGCGCTGGATTTGTTGCGCGACGCCGGGGAAGCCATCGCCCCGTTGGGGCCGCGTGCGGAACGGTTGGCGCAGATACTGCAGCGGGCCAACGGGTATCTGTTCAAGCACGCGCCATGCGCATGAGCACGCCCGTCCACATGGAGTCGCCCCTGTGCCGCTGCGATCGGCCGGCGGCAGCGGTGCATGCTGCACTGTGTCCGAGTCCGCGGCGATGTGCGCGGCGTCTGCCGATCCTGGTTCTCGTCAACCGTCTGCAGAAGGAACATCCTGCGTGAACGCGCTGTCCGAACAGATCCTTTCCGAATTGCGCCACCTGCTGAGCGAGATGAGCGACGGCGGCAGCGTCGGTCCGTCCGTCTACGACACGGCGCGAGCTCTGCAGTTCCACGGCAGCGTCACCGGTCGGCAGGACGCATACGCGTGGCTCATCGCGCAGCAACAGGCCGATGGCGGATGGGGAAGCGCGGACTTCCCGCTGTTCCGCCATGCGCCCACGTGGGCGGCGTTGCTGGCATTGCAGCTTGCCGACCCTCTTCCCGGCGCTGCCGACGCAGTCCAGGCTGCAACCCGGTTCCTCGAGCGCCAGTCCGATCCCTACGCGCATGCGGTGCCGGAAGATGCGCCGATCGGCGCGGAGCTGATCCTGCCGCAGTTGTGCGGCGAGGCCGCATCCTTGCTGGGCGGCGTGGCGTTTCCGCGCCACCCGGCGCTCTTGCCGTTGCGGCAAGCGTGCCTGGTCAAGCTGGGGGCGGTGGCGACGTTGCCGAGCGGCCATCCGTTGCTGCACTCCTGGGAAGCCTGGGGGACGTCGCCGACCACCGTATGCCCGGATGACGACGGCAGCATCGGCATCAGTCCGGCGGCCACCGCCGCGTGGCGTGCGCACGCCGTGACACAGGGAAGCACGCCGCAGGTCGGGCGCGCCGACGCGTATCTGCAGGCGGCATCGCGGGCGACGCGCAGCGGCATCGAAGGTGTCTTTCCCAACGTCTGGCCGATCAATGTATTCGAGCCATGCTGGTCGCTGTACACCCTGCATCTGGCCGGTCTGTTCGCGCATCCCGCGCTCGCCGAGGCGGTGCAAGTGATCGTCGCGCAGCTCGACGCCCGCCTGGGCGCGCGCGGTCTGGGCCCGGCCTTGCACTTCGCGGCCGATGCGGACGATACCGCCGTTGCGATGTGCGTCCTGCGCCTTGCAGGCCGCGACCCGGCGGTCGATGCGTTGCGCCATTTCGAAATCGGCGAGCTGTTCGTCACCTTCCCCGGCGAGCGCAATGCCTCGGTGTCGACCAACATCCATGCCCTGCATGCGTTGCGAATGTTGGGAAAGCCCGCGGCCGGCACCAGCGCCTACGTCGAGGCCAATCGCAACCCGCACGGTCTATGGGACAACGAAAAATGGCACGTTTCGTGGCTGTATCCCACCGCGCATGCGGTCGCTGCGCTGGCGCAAGGCAAGCCCCAGTGGCGCGACGAGCGCGCGCTGGCGGCGCTGCTGCAGGCGCAGCGCGACGACGGCGGCTGGGGCGCCGGTCGCGAGTCCACATTCGAGGAAACCGCCTATGCGCTGTTCGCGTTGCACGTAATGGACGGGAGCGAAGAGCCGACAGGGCGCCAACGCATCGCGCAGGCGGTGGCGCTTGCCCTGGAGTGGATGCTCGCCCGCCACGCGGCGCACGCATTGCCGCAGACGCCGCTGTGGATCGGCAAGGAACTGTATTGCCCCACCCGGGTGGTGCGCGTGGCCGAGCTCGCCGGGTTGTGGCTGGCGCTTCGTTGCGCGGGGCGCGTTCTGGCCGAGGGAGCAGGAGCGGCGCCATGATCCAGACCGAACGCGCGCTACAGCAGGTGCTGGAGTGGGGGCGTTCCCTGACCGGGTTCGCCAACGAGCATGCCGTGGAAGCGGTCAGGGGCGGCCAGTACATCCTGCAGCGCATCCACCCGAGCCTGCGCGACACCAGCGCCCGCACCGGCCGCGATCCGCAGGACGAAACGCTGATCGTGGCGTTCTATCGCGAACTGGCGCTGCTGTTCTGGCTCGACGATTGCAACGACCTTGGCCTGATCGCGCCGGAGCAGCTCGCCGCGGTGGAGCAGGCGCTGGGGCAGGGCGTGCGGTGCGCGCTCCCCGGATTCGAGGGCTGCGCTGTCCTGCGCGCTTCGCTGGCCGCGCTCGCCTACGATCGTCGCGACTATGCTCAGCTTCTCGACGACACCCGGTGCTACTGCGCGGCGCTGCGCGCCGGACACGCGCAGGCGGCAGGAGCGGAACGCTGGTCCTACGCCGAGTACTTGCACAACGGCATCGATTCGATCGCCTACACGAACGTGTTCTGTTGCCTGTCGTTGCTGTGGGGGCTGGACATGGCGACCTTGCGCGCGCGTCCGGCGTTCCGCCAGGTTCTGGGGCTCATCTCCGCGATAGGGCGCCTGCAGAACGATCTGCATGGACGCGAAAAGGACAGGTCGGCCGGCGAGGCCGACAACGCGGCGATCCTGCTGCTGCAGCGCTATCCGGCTATGCCTGTGGTGGAGTTCCTCAACGACGAGCTGGCCGGCCATACGCGCATGCTGCACCAGGTGATGGCGAAAGAACGCTTTCCCGCGCCGTGGGAACCGTTGATCGAAGCCATGGCGGCCATCCGCGCGCAGTACTACCAGACCTCAACCAGCCGCTACCGCAGCGACGCTGCGGGGGAGGGCCAGCGTGCGCCGGCCTGAGCGCGCGGGAGGCGGCGGCGTGCGCGCGCTGCCCTTGGTCCGATCCGACGCAACGCCGTCGCCCGATGCGACGGATGGATCGAGCATGAGCGACACCGCCCTGAGCCGGCGCAAGGACGACCATCTGGAAATCGTGCTGGATCGGCGAACGGCGTCGGCCACGGTCGCCGCCGGCTGGGAGTACATCCGTTTCGAACACTGCGCATTGCCCGAGTTGGACCTTACGCAGATCGACCTGCGCGCCTCGCTGCTGGGCAAGACCATGCGCGCGCCGCTGCTGATCAGCTCCATGACCGGCGGCATGCCACGCGCCGAGGCCATCAACCGGCATCTGAGCGAGGCAGCGCAAGCCTTGGGGATCGCCATGTGCGTCGGTTCGCAGCGCGTGAGCCTGCAATCCCGCAACTCCCAGGGGCTGACGCGCGCGCTGCGCCGCCTGGCCCCAGACATTCCCTTGCTGGCCAATATCGGCGCCGCGCAACTGCGCGAGGCCGTCGGCCTGGACCTGGCGCGCCGGGCGGTGGATGCGCTGGAGGCCGATGGACTCATCGTCCATCTCAATCCGCTGCAGGAAGCGGTACAGCCGGAGGGCGACCGCGACTGGCGCAGCGTCCTGGCGCAGATCGCTCGCGCCGCGCGCAGTGTGGGCGTGCCGATCGTGGCCAAGGAAGTGGGGTCGGGCCTGTCTGCCTCGGTGACCTGTGCGCTCGTCGAGGCGGGCGTGGCGGTGATCGATGTCGCCGGCGCCGGCGGCACCAGTTGGGCCGCGGTGGAGGGCGAGCGCGCCCGCGATGCCGCCGACCGTGCAGTGGCGATGGCGTTCGCCGATTGGGGGACTCCGACCCCGGCCTGCGTGCAGGCGGTACGTCGGGCGCTGCCAACGGTGAAGCTGATCGCGTCGGGCGGGATCCGCGACGGCGTCGACGTGGCCAAGGCCATCCGCCTGGGCGCGGACATCGCCGGGCAGGCGGCCGGCGTGCTGCGCGCGGCGACGGTGTCCACCGAGGCGGTTGTCGCGCATTTCGAAATCGTCATCCGCCAGTTGGCCGTCGCCTGCTTCTGCACCGGCTCGGCTGATCTGGCGGCGTTGCGTCAGGCGCGCTTGTTGCCCTCGGCGCATCTGCCCGCTGGTTGATGCCGGCGTCGCCCGTACGTGACGGCGGGCGCCTAGTCTTACTGAGTCAGAAAGTCGCGGATGCGGGGGGATTTGCGCTGGTCGCGGATTTGTTAGGGAGCTGCTTCGTGATCAGGGAAGCGCCCCGCCATGCCCGACTGGACTCCCGAGAGTGAAGCCGCATTTCGACGCCTATGTCGATGCTTTGATTGGGGTGATCGGTCACGCCGACCCAGCTGAGCCCCTGAAGGGGTCGGAACAAGGTGCGCCGGGAGGCCGGCAAGGAGTAGATGGTGCAAATCCATTGCAATGAAGGAGTAGCGATCCACATTGGCCCCCAAGTCATGCGCGGTCGGCCGTGAGGAGACCGGTAACTTCTCTGGGGTCAAACACGGGTTGTTAGGCTCGAGCAGTCCATCAGCATCGTTTTGAGACAAAGCGATGGCGGCGGAATGGACGGTTACGATCGAGGGCCGGAACGAATTTGGCGACACATGCCGGAAGGAGGTCCGAATAGACAAGAGCTGGGAGAGCCTGTTCCACGGCGACATCGGCTTGTCGATCAGCGATAGCAAGAAGATCATGGCAGCGCTGCAGAACGCGGTCGTGACATGAGGCGAAGACGTATGCCCTTCTTCACCGGGTTTGCGGATTGCCATACGTTCTGATCGTCAAGGACTACACGACACGCCGGATCCGAACCGTCTTCGGCACCGTTGAGGTTGGCACTCCCCGATGGATGCTGTGCCGGAAATGCCATCCAGGGATGGTCGGTGCCTTCGCGCCGCTGAAGGAAATTTGTCCCGATCGAGCGACACCGGAGCTGATGGAACTGACGGCGCGGCTAGGAAGCATGTCAGCATATTGTACTTCGCGTACCCAAGGGGTATGAATCATGCTGAATGATTCCATTGCGGCGGGCTCGCCGCTCTATCCCGAGCTGTTCGACGCGGATTACTTCGGCTTAATGAGCGACTACCCCAAGTTCGACTATCTCCGGAAACAGATCGTTCGCGTTGGCGAAGAATTGTCCGGGAAGATGGTCGTTGCCGGTGACAATTCGAATCTTGACCATTACCGGGAAGTCTTCCGAATTGCCTACAATTGGCGAAATTCGCACATCTATCCGATGCGGCGCATCCATCATGAGTTGATGGCAAACGTTCGCCAGCGCGGCGTGAAGCTACAAGGATTCACATCGGCTCGGCTGAAACGCATGCAGTCGATCCGGGAGAAGCTCGGAGAAAGCTCAACCAAGTTCGATCAGATGCAGGACTTGGGCGGTTGCCGCGCCATCATGGATTCGGTCGATGAATACCGGCAACTGATTGCCAAGTACCGCGAAGGCGGGACCGGGCATCGAATCCGCAATGACACTGACTATTTTGAGAAACCGAGAGCCTCCGGCTATCGCGGGCACCATTTCGTTTTGGAGTTTCAGCCCGAGGCGAACGAGTATCAGCACAAGGACCGGCGTATTGAGGTCCAACTGAGAACCGGCCTACAGCACGCATGGGCGACTGCCGTTGAAGCCGTGGGCATCATGCGGCGGGAAAACATGAAGCGCGGGATCGGCGATCCTGATTGGCTTCGGCTTTTCGCCCTGATGTCCACCGACTTTGCCATCGAGGAAGACGGCGCACATGTGCCTGGTACTCCCGAAGGCAAGCGGGAGCGTCACCAAGAGCTTCGCCATTTGAACGACAAGCTCAATGCGGTCGTCTTTCTGGAAAACATCAATCAGGCGTTTGACTATGCGCCCGTGTATCGAGGAAGCGCGAAATTTTATCTGGTCCAGATCGACCGGGATAAGAAGGAAGTCCACGTCACCGGCTACAACCAGCCAATCAATGCCACTGAAGGGTTCAGTGCATCAGAAACCGGTAACGGTGTGATCTCGGTTTTGGCTGAGGTTAACAAGATCGAAGACCTCATGAAGGCGTTTCCCAACTACTTCATGGACGTGCAGATGTTCACCGACCATCTGAAAACCATCGTTTTCCCCGACAGGGCGCATAAGGTGGCAAAGTCGGCAGCAGAGAGCGTAAGGGCGACCAAGAAAAAGTCGTCGAACTTTCTCGATTTGTCTTGGCTGAAGTCGTACAGGCCGCAGCGTTAGCTACTTGGCAAATCCAGAAAAGTAGACATTAATATCGAATCAATCTTGGGGAGATTGGCTTGACAATAGCAGCTTGCTACGTGTCGCCTGAAGGCGTGGTCTTCGGCGCTGACAGTACGTCCACTTACGCATCTAGTGAAGGCAATCACTATCTCAATCACGGACAGAAAATTTTTGAAGTCGGTGAAAATTCTACGCTTGGCATGGTGACGTGGGGTCTAGGCGGGCTTGGCTACATTAGCTATCGGCGCCTAATCGCGGACCTTTCGGATCAGTTGATCGCGCATGTACCCGCCTCGGTTCTTGATGCTGCCTCACAGTGGGCGACATTGTTTTGGCCGCATTATGCACAAGGTCCGTTCGCGAACGACATAGCGCGTTGTCAAGCGCTTAGTCAGCTAGCCGCCTATGATCCGAACTCGCCTAACGCACCTGGATCCAGAACGGAAACCGAAGAGAATGAGTTTGTCGCTCTTTCCCAAGCATTGGTCGTAGGCTTTTGCATCGGCGGCCATACGCTACCTGATCGTACACCCGCGGCGTATGAGATAATTTTTGGTCCCCTTCTTCAGGCTCAGCCGGTGCCTGTAGCGATTCCGCCCAATAACCAGAAGTTTTGGGGTGCCCCAAATATGTTTTGCAGGCTGCTTTTTGGCGCTGACCCTGGCCTTTCAGCCGCAATCTTGAAGACGGGTCACTGGGGCGCCACGCCGAAAGATTTGAACGATGTATTTGCGGATTTTCGGCTCGATCACCCTATCTTGCCCTTGCGAGACGCAATCGACTTCACTTACTGGTGTATTTATAGCACGATAAAAGCCTTTAAATTCTCAAGCCTGTCGCAGATTTGTGGTGGCGCGGTGGAGTTGGCAGTTATCTCGGCGGATAGGAGATTCCGCTGGGTAAAGCACAAAGAGCTAGATGCGGCGATCTAGGAGGACCGAATATGAACAAGCAAAGGCTGTCGGAGTTTCGCCCGAAGGATCAAGAAACAGGGGTGCTCGTATCGGCATCGTCGGGCGAGCGCTCGGTTCAAGCCAACCCCGACCCCAACAAGGTACGACGGTTCCTTGGGGATCAGAGCAAGGGCGTTGAACTAAAATCGTCTTCCGACGCAGTAGCCGGCCACTGGCTTAGGCGCTTCTAAGGCACCATCAGGTTTTAGGCTTCAGCGTTTGTTGGATAGCGGCGTCGAAAGCTCGACCGCTTTCGTCCGCTTCAATCTCCCGAGCGGTCTGCTTAAACCGTTCGGATTGCACTTTCTGACTAAGCTTTCCGGTCTTTTTTCCGGGCGGCTTTCGGGCGGTATTTGGACGGTCGCCAGACGCCATAGGGTGCCTCACCTTGCACTAGTCGTTTCATAGGTCAGGCGCTTGCCGACCACACCATCAAAGATGCGAGCGGCGCGCGCTTCGTCGTTCACGCCAAGGGCTACGCGCTGATTGTGGCGGAAGTCAAATTCGGCAAGGTAGCCGTGAAGGTGCTTCTCCGCACAATGCCGGTAGGTGGGTAGGTGCCTTTCATGCCACGCTTAAACACGCTGAAATAGCTCTCGATGGTGTTGGTGTGGACGCCGCCACGTACGTATTCGCCAGCCGAATGCTTGACGGTCATGTGATCAAGGAAGGTAGCGCCAACGGTCGGGTAGAGGCGGCTTTCGTCGGTGAACAACATGCTTGCAACGGCGATGTTTTCGGTGACTAGAACCGCAACGTTTTCCTTGGTGGCGGAGGCAACATGGAAGGTGCGCACCGAACCGTTGCGCTCGATAAGGCCGAGCACGGCGCGCTTATTCGACGGGCCGCTGCGGCCTTTCTTGATGAAGGCTGCGCCACTGGTGCGGGTGGTGCGCTTCTCAGCCCGCGAACCGAAATAGGTCTCATCGACTTCGACGATTTGGACTGTTGCCGCCGAGCGGACCAAGCTTGCCGTCCCGCATTGCTTCACGGATGCGATGCGAGATGAACCACGCGGTTTTCAGTGTCACGCCAAGGGTGCGATGAAGCTGGTTGCTCGAAATGCCCTTCTTTGACGACGCGATAAGAAAGATCGCTTGCAGCCAATGGCTCAGCTTGACGTGGCTCGCTTCAAAGGTGGTGCCGATCTTCACGGTAAAGGGCTTGCGGCACTGGTAGCACTTGTAGGTGCCAATCCGGGTGCTCTTGCCTTCCATCTTCGAAATGCGCTCGACACCGCCGCAATGCGGGCAAACAGGGCCGTTCGGCCAAATCCTGGCTTCCACAAACTTGTAGGCTGCGGCTTCGTCGTGAAAGTGGCGGTCGGACAGGACAGACATTGGGTTTTATGGAATCAACCTATTCCGCTAATGCGGGTACGTCAAGTATAATATGCGGAAACTTGGCGCGCGAGGTCCCAAACGGATGACCGATGCCAGCTTGAGATGCAGCTTCCCGGAGATCGGCGCAAAGAGTTCGTCATCAGCATTGATACGGCGCACGTTCGTAGCGCTGATCAACATTCGGCGCGAAATTTCGAATTCGTCGTGGCCAGATGCGGCCGCGGGGACGGGGCGAAAGGGGCGGTCGCTATTTCGTCACCGGCAGCACCGACCAGCAGGCAATCCGCGATCGTGCTCTTCACTCTCTCCCGGAAGTCGGATATCGCGGCTTTGGGATGTGACGGTCGATCTCCGACGGGGCCGAAATCCTAAAGCGGCTGCCCCGCGCCATGCCCAAACCGACGACCCACATCCTCGACTGGTTGCATATTGCCATGAAGATCCAGCCCATGCAGCAGATCGCCCGTCACATCGTGCGATCCCGATCTGGCCCCTTTGAAGCGCTTCCAACCGTCGACAGGGACATCAGAGCCGTGAAGTGTCGACTGTGGTATGGGCGGGCGGTGGTGCGATCCGCGACCTGGAGCAACTTCTAGTAAGACTGAAGGAAGGCAGGTTCTCGATCGCACGGCTTCACAGGCTCGGAGCGCAGTTCCTGACCTATGTCCGTTCGAACCGCGGCGGGATCGTCAACTATGGAAAGCGCTACCAGGCTGGGCTTCGCGTCGCCACCACTCTCGCCGAGTCGGCGGTGAACTCAGTCGTCGGGAAACGTATGGTCAAGAAGCAGCAGATGCGCTGGTCGCTTGACGGTGCGCATATGCTCGTGCAGGTCCGGGCGGCGGAGATCAATTGCGAACTTCGCAACCGGCTGCGGGCGCCTTTCCGACAGCCAGAACTGAACGGGTCCAATAGCCTACGCGCTTACCGTCTATCTCAGCCGCGCTGTCAATTATGTCCGCGGCCAGGGCATCGATGTTCTCGCCGAGTTGCTCTCCCAGGTCGCACCGCTCCTGGGCTCATATCGAACTCACCGGAGACTATCTCTGGAACGAAATTGCCCGGCCCCTCGAACGCTTCAGGCCGACCCGCGCTAACCGCTTCAATCCAAACAATTTCGAATCCCTTAGCGGGTATTATTTTAGAAATGCCCCAGGAGCCCCGGTTACAGGCAGCCCGCGAACGCGGGCGAAAGGGTGCACGCCGTCCGAAACTAACGCCCGATCAGCGCTCTGAAATCATCGGCATGTTAAATGAAGGCCGTCCGGCAGCTGAAATCGCTCGTCTCTTTCGCGTTCATAGGGCCACCGTCGGGCGCATCGGCGCTGAGGTTAAAATAACCGTTCGCTGAATGTTCTTTCAGTTGGCCGTTTTGGCAGCGACGCACGCACCGGGCCCATTCGGTAGAAACGCCGGTGGGCGGTGGCCATAGCAGCTTTTCTCGGAGGAACGCCGTTCGGCGCGGCGCTAACGGCAGGGAGATCCTCGAATGAAGGATTGATCTCTTTGCATATCATTTTCATCATATATGATACGCGAACAGATCATAAAGGTTTTGACTCGCTCGCTGGATGAGATACCTTTGCGTCTCATCGCGCATTGGAATGATCGTATAGGTATCATGATGGACTCTGAATCGGAGATTCTGCGCGAAATCGGTGGGCTTTTCAGGCGGGGGAGGCTGGCCGCTGCTATGACGCAGGGGCAGGTCGCTCATTTGGCGGGTATATCCCGTCCCCGCTATCGCGACATCGAAAAGGGAGTCGCAGCGGCGCGTGCGACGACGCTCATGAATATCGCTCGCGCGCTCGGTCTGGAAATGATGCTGGTTCCGCAAGTCATGGTGCCGGCCGTCCAGGCTCTATTGCGTCCGCATGATGAGGATGATCGACCCGCCTTTGTTTCTCAACCTGACGATGACGATCATGGCTCAAGTCTTTAGCGCACCTAAGACGATCCCGTCGCTGGACGTGCTCTTGAACGCATTGAAGATCGGCACAATCGTTAGGACGCCGGGCGATTTCAATGCATTCAACTTCGATGAGGCCTACCGCGCGACGGGCGGCTTTCCGGTTTTCAGCCTGTCGTTCCGGGCAGCGACGGGAGGATTGCGGAAAGATCCGAAGCCTCTGGCGGGCGCCTTGCCCGCTTTCTTCGCGAACCTCCTACCGGAGGAGAAATTGCGCGAGGCGATGGAAAAGCACCACGAAGGCAATGTGCGGCCAGGCAATGATTTCGATCTTTTAGCGGCGCTGGGCGCCGATTTGCCGGGAGCCGTACGGGCGTTGCCCAGTGACGGCGCGATAGCGGTTTCGCAGGATGCTTCAAAGGATAAGCCCAAGGCACGCTTCTCACTTGCCGGCGTGCAGATGAAGCTGTCGGTCATGAAGAACACTGGAAAAGGCGGCGGCCTTACCTTGCCGATCGGCGACGAGCAGGGCCGGTACATTGCCAAGTTCCCTTCGACGGCCTTTCTGGGAGTTTCCGAGAACGAATTCGCCAACCTGGCGCTGGCAGCAGCAATCGGCATGGAGGTTCCTGAACGCGAACTTGTCGAGAAGTCCGATTTCGAGGATATTCCCGAAGAATTCAACACGCTGTCAGAGGGCAAGGTCCTTCTCGTCAAACGCTTCGATCGCGGCGCTGAGGGCGAGAGAATTCACATCGAGGATTTCGCTCAGGTCTTCGGCGTCTATCCCTCGCGCAAATATGAGGGGGCCGCTTATCACGACATAGCCTCGGCCCTTGGCGCGGCCGTCTCGCCTACGGCGGCTCTCGAACTCGTCCGCCGCCTGGCACTGACCGTCATCACCGGTAATGGCGACATGCACCTGAAGAACTGGTCGTTGATCTATCCCGGAAACGGCGACAAGCCGGCGCTTGCACCAATCTACGACGTCCTGTCCACCGTGCCATATATTCCCGCCGACGCCATGGCGCTTTCGCTTGGAGGGGAGCGCTCGTTCAAGGCGCTAGCAGCACCGCGATGGAAAGCATTTGCGAACCGTGCAAGGCTTCCGGAGCCGGCAGTCCTGAAGGCCGTGGTCGAGACCGTCGAACTCGTCAACGAGCACTGGTGGCATCTGCCTGAGCGCGACGTTGTCGCGGCGAAAGTGCTCGAGCGGATCGACGAACATGTGAAGGCGATGACGCCGATACTGAACTCCTGCGCCGACAAGTGAGCCGAGTCCACTTGGGTTGGTGATATGGCCGAATTATCCGCCCGTGGCCCGGATGGATGGCCGTGGATCCGATGGTATGCCAGCGTGGCGCGCAAGATTCCGCGCAGTGTCGATGAGGACACGCGAGACCAAGCACGTCAGCTCGCCGAAACAGAGAGTTCGCAGCATCCCGCAATTAACGCTAGAGGGTCGAGATGCTGTTCGCCCACCTCAACACAACGATGCGGTTCGAACGAATGCGGTGACTGAGGAATCGCGATCCGACGCTTTGTGTCGCCATTGTCGGGTCCGCTACACGGCTTGTTCCGACGATCCTTTCTTTGGCGTCAAGCTAAATCCCTGAAAAGCAACCATGAAATTATTCTTAGGTTCGATCAGCCAAATTGGCACAAGTCTTGAGATCCTTGGGTGCGAGGCGGCGACAGCTGCCCGACCGGCATTCATGTCGCGGCAGCCGCGATGAATGGAACGAAGGAAGGAAAGCTACATGTCAGGTTTGCGTCAGATCGCCTTTTACGGCAAGGGCGGCATCGGCAAGTCCACCACCTCCCAAAATACGCTCGCCGCCCTTGTCGACCTCGGGCAGAGAATCCTCATCGTCGGCTGCGATCCCAAAGCCGACTCCACCCGCCTGATCCTGAACGCGAAGGCGCAGGATACGGTCCTGCACCTCGCGGCAGAGGAAGGTTCGGTGGAAGACCTGGAACTCGCGGACGTGCTCAAGGTCGGCTACAAAGGCATCAAATGCGTGGAGTCGGGCGGCCCTGAGCCGGGTGTCGGCTGCGCCGGCCGCGGCGTGATCACCTCGATCAACTTCCTCGAGGAGAACGGTGCCTACGACGATGTCGACTATGTCTCCTACGACGTGCTCGGGGATGTGGTGTGCGGCGGTTTCGCGATGCCGATCCGCGAGAACAAGGCCCAGGAAATCTATATCGTCATGTCCGGCGAGATGATGGCGCTCTATGCCGCCAACAACATCGCCAAGGGCATCCTGAAATACGCCCATTCGGGCGGCGTGCGGCTCGGCGGCCTGATCTGCAACGAGCGTCAAACCGATCGCGAGCTCGACCTCGCCGAAGCGCTGGCTTCCAGGCTCAATTCCAAGCTTATCCACTTCGTGCCGCGCGACAACATCGTCCAGCACGCCGAGCTCAGGAAGATGTCTGTCATTCAGTATGCGCCGGAGTCCAAGCAGGCCGGGGAATACAGGGCGCTAGCCGAGAAGATCCATGCCAATTCGGGCCAGGGCACCATCCCCACCCCTATCACCATGGAGGAGCTCGAGGACATGCTGCTCGACTTCGGCATCATGAAGACCGACGAGCAGATGCTTGCCGAGCTTCAGGTCAAGGAAGCGGCCAAGGCGGCCGTACAGTAACGACCGCTACTGACTGGGGGCGCGGCCTGACCTGGCGCGCCTTTCGAAGAACGGCGCCTCGTCGGTGAGGCGTCACCCTGAACCTTGAAAGGGGTCCCATGAGCCTGGAATACGAGAATGACGGCGCCCTCCATGCGAAGCTTATCGAGGAGGTGCTGTCGCAATATCCTGACAAGGCGGCGAAGCGCCGCAAGAAGCACCTCAGCGTCGCAAAGAGCGGCGACGAGACTGGCGAGGAAAACGAAGTCCTTTCCGAATGCGAGGTCAAATCGAACATCAAGTCCATCCCCGGGGTGATGACGATTCGCGGCTGCGCCTATGCCGGCTCGAAAGGCGTGGTGTGGGGTCCGGTCAAGGATATGGTCCATATCTCGCACGGCCCGGTCGGCTGCGGGCAATATTCCTGGTCGCAACGCCGCAACTACTACGTCGGCACGACCGGCATCGACACGTTCGTGACGATGCAGTTCACCTCCGATTTCCAGGAGAAGGACATTGTTTTCGGCGGCGACAAGAAGCTGGAACGGATCATCGACGAGATCGAGGAACTGTTTCCGCTGAACAAGGGCATGAGCGTGCAATCCGAATGTCCGATCGGCCTGATTGGCGACGACACCGAAGCGGTGTCCCGCAACAAGGCCAAGGAGCACGAAAAGACGATCGTGCCGGTGCGCTGCGAGGGCTTTCGCGGCGTCTCGCAATCACTCGGCCACCACATCGCCAACGATGCGATCCGCGACTGGGTTTTCGAGAAGAAGGAGGTCGAGTTCGAGGCCGGCCCGTACGATGTCAATGTGATCGGCGACTATAATATCGGCGGCGACGCCTGGGCTTCGCGCATCCTGCTCGAGGAGATGGGCCTGCGCGTGGTCGGCAACTGGTCGGGCGACGCTACGCTGGCCGAAATAGAGCGCGCGCCGAAGGCCAAGCTCAATCTCATCCATTGCTACAGGTCGATGAACTACATCTGCCGGCACATGGAGGAAAAGTACGGCATCGACTGGATGGAGTATAATTTCTTCGGCCCCTCCCAGACCGAAGCCTCTCTGCGCAAGATAGCCAAGCATTTCGGGCCGGAAATCGAGGCCAAGGCCGAGGCGGTCATCGCCAAATACCGGCCCCTGGTCGATGCGGTCATCGCCAAGTACCGGCCGCGCCTCGAAGGTAGGACGGTGATGCTCTATGTCGGCGGGCTGCGCCCCCGTCACGTCGTCACGGCTTATGAGGACCTGGGCATGGTTATCGTCGGCACTGGCTACGAATTTGGCCATAACGACGATTATCAGCGCACCGGCCACTATGTGAAGAAGGGCACGCTGATCTATGACGACGTGACTGGTTACGAGCTGGAGAAGTTCATCGAGGGGATCCGTCCTGATCTCGTTGGCTCCGGCATCAAAGAGAAGTACCCGGTCCAGAAGATGGGCATACCGTTCCGTCAAATGCATTCCTGGGATTATTCCGGCCCGTATCACGGCTACGACGGCTTCGCCATCTTCGCCCGCGACATGGATCTGGCCATCAACAACCCAGTCTGGAACCTCTACGACGCCCCCTGGAAGAAAAAAGCCGAGCCGTCGGCGGCGATCGCAGCCGAATGAAAACCTGGCCTCCCGGAAGCCGGGAGGCCGTTGAACGCCTGTGGCGCTTTGTCCGCGGGAGACCTGAAACGTTTCGACGTCCCTGTGCCGCCGTATGGCGCGGCCAGATGGAGAAGAGGTAACCACCCATGCCGCAGTCGGCTGAAAAAGTTCTCGACCACGCGCCCCTGTTCCGCGAGTCGGAATACAGGCAGATGCTCGCCGAGAAGAGGCTGAATTTCGAATGTCCGCACCCGGACCAGGTCGTTACCGACCAACGCGAATTCACCAAGACGTGGGAATACCGCGAAAAGAACCTCGCTCGCGAAGCGCTTGTCGTGAACCCCGCCAAGGCCTGCCAGCCGCTTGGCGCGGTGTTCGCGGCCGCGGGCTTCGAGCGAACCATGTCCTTCGTCCACGGCAGCCAGGGCTGCGTAGCCTATTACCGCTCGCACCTGTCGCGCCATTTCAAGGAGCCTGCTTCGGCAGTTTCCTCCTCGATGACCGAGGACGCGGCAGTGTTCGGTGGCCTGAAGAACATGGTCGACGGGCTCGCCAACACGTACCAACTTTACGACCCGAAGATGATCGCCGTCTCGACCACTTGTATGGCCGAGGTCATTGGCGACGACCTGCACAGCTTCATCGAGAACGCCAAGGACCAAGGCTCGGTTCCGCGCGACTTCGACGTGCCCTTCGCCCACACGCCGGCCTTCGTCGGTAGCCATGTCGACGGCTATGACGTTACGGTCAAGGGCATTTTGGAGCATTTCTGGAAAGGCGAGGAGCGCACGGAAGCCGAGGGGACCATTAATATCATTCCGGGCTTCGACGGTTTTTGTGTTGGCAACAACCGGGAACTCAAGCGCCTGCTCGATCTGATAGGCGTGTCCTATACCTTCATCCAAGACGCCTCTGACCAGTTCGACACGCCGTCGGACGGCGAATACCGCATGTACGACGGCGGCACCAAGATCGAAGACGTGAGGAAGGCGCTCAACGCCGAGGCGACACTTTCGCTACAGCATTACAACACCCGCAAAGCACTGGAGTATTGCGAGGGGGTAGGGCAGGCGACTGCCTCGTTCCATTACCCGCTCGGCGTCCAGGCGACGGACGACTTCCTGATGGCGGTCTCCGCGATTTCCGGCAAGCAAATCCCCGAGGCAATCCGCCTGGAGCGCGGCCGACTTGTTGACGCCATGGCGGACAGCCAATCCTGGCTGCACGGTAAGAAATACGCCATCTACGGCGATCCGGACTTTGTTTACGCCATGGCCCGCTTCATCATGGAGACGGGCGGCGAGCCGACCCATTGCCTCGCCACCAATGGCACCTCGGCATGGGAAGCGGAGTTGAAGGAACTGCTTGCATCATCGCCCTTCGGCAAGGACGCTCAAGTCTGGGCGGGCAAGGACCTCTGGGCGATGCGCTCGCTGCTCTTCACCGAGCCGGTGGACCTGCTGATCGGCAACTCCTACGGCAAGTATCTGGAGCGCGACACCGGCACGCCCCTGATCCGGCTGACGTTTCCGGTCTTCGACCGCCACCATCACCATCGCTTTGCGCTTATGGGCTACCAAGGCGGGTTGCGCGTCCTGACGACGATCCTCGACAAGATCTTCGACAAGCTCGATCGCGAGACAAGCGAGACGGGCGTGACGGACTATTCGTATGACCTCACTCGCTAAGCGTGCCGGCCGGCTCATCGGTGAGGCCGGTCGTCTTCCCGAGGGACTTTGGAGACCGACGCAATGTCCTCGCTCAGAGCCAAAATCCAGGATGTCTTCAACGAGCCTGCCTGCGAGCAGAACCGCGGCAAGGATGCCAAGGCGCGCAAAGAGGGCTGTTCGAAGCCGCTGACCCCCGGGGCGGCTGCCGGCGGCTGCGCCTTCGACGGCGCCAAGATCGTGCTGCAGCCGATCACCGACGTCGCGCATTTGATCCATGCGCCGCTCGCCTGCGAGGGCAATTCCTGGGACAACCGCGGTGCGGCTTCGTCCGGGCCAACGCTGTGGCGCACGAGCTTCACGACCGACCTCACCGAACTCGACGTGGTGATGGGGCGGGGCGAGCGGAAGCTCTTCAAAGCGATCCGCGAGATCCAGGAAGCGTATGGGCCGCCGGCTATCTTCGTCTATCCGACCTGCGTGACGGCGCTGATCGGCGACGACATCGAGGCCGTCTGCAAGCGCGCGGCGGAAAAGTTCGGCCTACCGGTGGTGCCGGTCAATGCGCCGGGCTTTGTCGGCTCCAAGAATCTCGGCAACAAGCTTGCCGGCGAGGCGTTGCTCGATCATGTCATCGGCACGGCGGAGCCCGACGATGCCGGCCCTTACGACATCAATATCGTTGGCGAATTCAACCTCTCGGGCGAATTCTGGCTGGTGAAGCCGCTCCTTGATCGGCTGGGCATCCGGGTGCGCGCCTGCATTCCGGGCGACGCGCGCTACCTCGACATTGCCTCCGCGCACCGCGCCCGGGCGGCTATGATGGTGTGCTCGACCGCGCTCATCAATCTCGCCCACAAGATGGAGCAGCGCTGGGATATTCCGTTCTTCGAGGGCTCCTTCTACGGCATCACCGACACCTCGGAAGCGCTCCGACAGATCTCTCAGCTGCTCGTGAAGAAGGGTGCCGATCCGGAGATCCTCGGCCGCACCGAGGCATTGATTGCAGATGAGGAGGCGATCGCTTGGAAGAAGCTCGCGGCCTACCGGCCGAGGCTCGAAGGCAAGCGCGTGCTGCTCAACACCGGCGGTGTGAAGTCCTGGTCGGTCGTTCATGCGCTGATGGAGATCGGCATCGAGATCGTTGGCACCTCTGTCAAGAAGTCGACCGTCGGAGACAAGGAGCGCATCAAGCAGATCCTCAAGGACGACAACCACATGTTCGAGCAGATGACGCCGCGCGAGCTTTACGCCATGCTCTCAGAACACAAGGCCGATATCATGCTGTCGGGCGGGCGCACGCAGTTCATCGCGCTGAAGGCCAAGACACCCTGGCTCGATATCAACCAGGAGCGCCAACATCCTTACGCCGGCTATGACGGCATGGTGGAACTCGTACGCCAGATCGACCTCGCCATTCATAACCCGATCTGGCGCCAGGTGCGGGAACCGGCGCCATGGGATTGCCAGCCTGCGGTGAGGGAGGAACTGCCGAGCACGAAAAGCGAGACCGCGACCTTACATGCTGTCCAGGAATTCGCCGGCACGACGGCCGACGATTTCGGCCAGTGTTGAGGAAAGCCGATGGTCCGCATCCTTCCCCAGACGAAAGCGGCGGCGGTCAATCCGCTGAAGTCATCGCAGCCGCTGGGTGCCGCCTTGGCCTTTCTTGGCGTCGACGGCGCGATGCCGTTGTTCCACGGCAGCCAAGGGTGCACCAGCTTCGCCCTCGTGCTCTTCGTGCGGCATTTCAAGGAAGCCATCCCCTTGCAGACAACAGCGATGGACGAGGTGGCGACGATCCTCGGCGGGGCAGACCATCTGGAAGAGGCGATCCTCAACCTCAAGGCCCGCACAAGGCCAAGGCTGATCGGGGTCTGCACCACGGCGCTGGTGGAAACCCGGGGCGAAGACTGCGCAGGAGATATCGCCGATATCAGGCTGAAGCGCAGGCAAGAACTCGCGGGTACGGAGGTGGTGCTAGCCAACACACCGGATTTCGACGGCGCGATCGAAGAGGGCTGGGCCAAGGCGGTCACCGCGATGATCGAAAGGATTACGCGGCCCGGCGAGCAGGCGCGGCAGTCGAAGAAGATCGTGATCCTGCCTGGCTGGAACCTCACTGTGGCTGATATCGAGCATTTGCGTGAGATGATTGAAAGCTTTGGACTGCAGCCGGTGATTCTGCCGGACGTCTCCGGCTCGCTCGACGGTACGGTGCCCGACCGCTGGGTCACGACCACCTATGGAGGCACCAGTGTCGAGGATATCCGTGAGCTTGGCACGGCCGAGCAATGCATCGTCATCGGTGAGCATATGCGCCGCCCGGCCGAGCTGCTGCAGAGGTTGACCGGCGTGCCTTACGTGCTGTTCCGGTCGCTGACTGGATTGAAGGACGCCGACCGGTTCGTCTCGCTGCTGTCCGCGGTTTCGGGCGGGCGCGCGCCGGCTGGGGTGCGCCGTCGCCGCGCGCAGTTGCAGGACGCGTTGCTCGACGGACATTTCCACTTTGGAGGCAAGAAAATTGCGATCGCTGCTGAACCAGACCAACTCTACCAACTCGCGAGCTTCTTCATCGGAATGGGCTCCGAAATCGCAGCGGCGGTCACCACGACCGACATGTCGAAAATTTTGGAGGAAGTACCGGCGCAGTCGGTTCAGATCGGCGATCTCGGCGATTTGGAAGCTCTTGGCGCCGGCGCTGATCTTCTCGTCACTCATTCCCACGGCCGCCAGGCGGCGCAGCGCCTCGGCATTCCGCTCATGCGGGTCGGCTTCCCGATCTTCGACCGGCTCGGCAGCCAGCACAAGCTCACGATCCTCTACCAGGGGACCCGCGACCTGATCTTCGAGATTGCCAACATTTTTGAAGCCAACCGGCACGCGCCGACGTCTGAGGCGCTTAGTCCACTCCGTAAGCGAGAAATGCCAGATGAGCTCCGTTCGTCGCCTCTCGCTCGTCACTGACGAGGTTCACGCACCGACGCCGGAACGCCAAGCCGGCGCATTGCGGGTGGCGATCGCCACGCAGGACATGAAGAACCTCAACGCCCATTTCGGTTCGGCCAGGCGCTTTGCTGTCTACGACGTGACGCGCGAGGAGTGGAATCTCGTCGAGGCCGTGGCCTTCGATGACGTTTCGGATGGGAGCGGGAAGCACCGAACTGAGGGCGATGACCGCATCACCCCGAAGGTGGAGGCGCTGAAGGGCTGTCATCTCCTGTTTTGTCTGGCGATCGGCGGGCCTTCGGCAGCCAAGGTTGTTTCGGCAAAAATTCATCCGATCAAAGTGCCGCACCCCCAAACCATCCAAGAGGTGCTGTTGCGCACGCAAATGATGCTCAGGACGTGTCCTCCCCCTTGGCTGCGCAAGGTGCTGGCGCAGGCAGGTGTCGCCGAACAGAAACCGTCCTTCGAGGACGAGGACTGAAATGAGGAGTGGGCGAAATGTCCGACGCCGTGGTTAGCCCTGCTGTCACCGAGGATGAGGCGGCCCTTGCCACCCCGTTCGTCAGATGCCTCGTGCGGCTGGTCCGGGCTCATGATTCCCACGGGTCTTGGGAAGGCAAATCGGACGCCGAGCTGCTGGGCGACTTCATCATGACCAGGGAACAGCGCCGTGCGATCCCGATCATCGGCGATCCCGATCCGGACGTGCTGTGGAGGCTTGAGATATTTTACACCGCCGTCGGGCTTGCGATCGAGGAGCGCTCCGGCCTGATGGCATCGCCGATGATGGAGATGAGCCATGAGGGCTTCGGGCGCGTGCTTCTCACGGCCGGGCGGTTGGTCGTTCTGTCGAAGACCCTGCGCGACGTCCACCGGTTCGGCTTCGAGACGTTCTGGAAACTCGCCGCGGCCGGTACCAAACTGGCCGGCGATGCCACTGCAGCCATTGAGGCTCATCCCGAGGTGGCGCGGGCGTAATGGAACCGATTTTCGATCAAGGGGATCATGTCAGGCTTTGAGGACATGCGATGGCCAGCCCCCCAACCGAGGCGGTCGAGGCCGATTTGGTTCTTGGGGTAGCGCTGATGAAGCCACTGGTCCTGATCTGTTCGCAAGATGCGGAGTTGTATCTGTTCCTCAGCCACATTCTGGGGGTGGACGGCTTCACGAGTGAGCCGGCAGGCGGCGTGAAGGAAGCACTTGCATTGGCCGACGAACGTGAGCTCCAGGCGGTCGTGCTGGACTGCGGGGCGGCAAGCGCGACAGGCCCCACAATCTGCGCCCGGCTGAAGGGGGAGCCCCGGACCGGCGGCCTGCCCGTAATTGCCCTGATCGCGCCCGGCGCCGAGAACCAGCACCTCGATCTGTTGAAGGCAGGCATTGATGAAAGCTTCGTGCGGCCCTTCGCGCCAGCCAAGCTGCTTGACTGTCTACGCACGAAGCTGGCGCTGCCGAAACCGGGTTCAAACGGCATCGAAAACAGCAGCTGGCTCTGCTGCGGCAGCCTTGAGATGAAGCTCGATGCCCACCGGGTTCGCGGTAATGGCCACGACATCCATCTCGGACCTCTCGAGTTCAACCTGCTGCGGCAGTTGCTTGAGGCTCCCGGCAAGGTCTTCAGCCGAGACGAGCTGATAGGCGCGGCCTGGCCGGACAATATCCATATCGGTGCACGCACTGTCGACGTCCATATCAGCCGGATTAGAAAGGCGCTGAAGGCGGCTTCGCCAGGCAGCGTCATTCGCACCGTCAGGTCGGCCGGCTACTCGCTCGAGAAGCCGGACGACTAAATTGGTCAGGGGTGGTGCCACTCCCTATCTGCGTCGTGGTCAGGGCAGGTCTTGCGGCTTCGAAACGCGCTACGTGCGCGACATACTGATGGAGAAGCAGTCAGATGGCCTTCAAAAGCCTACTCAGTGTAGCGGGAGCTGACCACTCCGATCAGGACGTCAGAACAGCTGCCGGCTTGTGCGCCGAGGTCGGCGCATATCTGTCCGTACTGATTATGTCGCCTCCGCCGCTCGTTATGTCGCCTCCGCCGCTAGGCGATGGCATCCCCGAGTGGCCTCAACAACACGCACAGGCCATTGCCAGATTGGAAAAACGGTACAGGGAAATCGAGAGGTTTTCACAGGCCACGGCCAGTCTGGAAAAAACATCCAGGGAAATTCACAAACTGCTGAGAGCCACGTGGCGGTGCTATGATGTCGATATTGCCAACTGCGATCAGGCCAGCATCGGTGACGCGGTGCGACAGCGGGCGCTCTGCAACGATCTGACAATCGTCGGCCCCGCACTTCTCAACGACATTAACGTCGGTCCCCTTGTTATCAACGGCAGCCTGTTCGACACCGGAAAGCCGGTGCTTGTCGTGCCAGAGGAGGCTGAGGCGACTCTGTCTCCACGGCGCGTGCTGGTCGGCTGGGATTCGCGAGTCGAGGCGTCTCGTTCGGTTCGGGAAGCGCTGGATCTGCTAGCCGGTGCTGAGGAAGTTCGTGTCGCACTAGTCGATCCGGAGGCGAGCTGCACCGGAAACGGTACCGAGCCGGGAGCCGATATCGCTGCCTATCTCACTCGGCACGGTGCTCGGGTCTCGGTTGACCTGCTGGCGAGCGCCGGAAGATCGGCAGCCACGGTGCTCGCGCAGCACGCAATCGACACGTCTGCCGACATGATAGTCATGGGCGCTTATGGCAACCGCAGGCTACGTGAGCGACTCTTCGGCGGCGTGACGAGATGGATAGTTGGGAAGCCGTCATTGCCGTTGTTTTTGGCTCGCTGACGGGTTCCAAGCAAGCACCGACGCTGTTCGAAGCTCTATCCCCCCTGGGTCACCTATCCTGATGCCAAGTCGGAGGAAGATCGCGCAAAGCGCAACTTTCGCGAAGCTCGAATCTGCAAGCGCCGTCGCCGAGACATCCCGGACGTCTCTAACCCGCGCTCGGGGGTTCTCCTCGCCCGAGATGATCCGTAACGCGGAGCTCAAAGGCCGCGCAGAGGTACAGGCGCTCCTCAATGCACTCAAAACCACCGCTTCAGGTCGGCGTCAGGTCGAGAAAGAGAGTCGCTTCAGCGCGGCAGGCCGCGTTCGGACCGTAGCCGCATCGTATTGGCGTTATCACGATTTCCCTCACACTGGCCGGGAGCTGACCACCGCAACGAGTGGCCAAGGCACCGACCTTCGAGTCGGGACGGCCGGGCTCTTGCCGGCGTCGGCGCGAACGATGGCATCAATCGCCTTGTCATCTCTGGGATGGTAGCCCGGGTTAGTGGCGGACAGCCGCATCTCCAGCGTTTCCCGTTGGTCCGGCCCAACCTGCGTGGCGACCGAGCGGTCTTTGGGTTTGCAATTCCGCCAACGCTCACGTCGCGCCGCGAGGTCCCGTTGCACCTGAGCACCGGGAACACAGAAGATAAACACAAAGCAGGAATCCGCAGAGTTCACCGCCGGCACAGGCCGGCACTCATCCGGGCCTCTTCCGCCATGATCATCATCGTCGTTCTGAGGAGCGGTATTGGCGAGCTACAGCTGGACCGGCTTCGGTCGTGAAGAACTCCCATGACGCCAGCCCAGGAATTCGATCGCAGGGCGGGCGAGGGGGCACAGGCTGCGCTCGGATGGAGCGGCCCCTTGCAATCGCAAATGGCGAGATCGCTACCGCCTCCGGACCGGAACGGCAAGACGCTCAAGCCGGTGGCGTGAAGCGGACGATGATGACGAGCCTGACGATAGCCAACGCAGTCATGATGGCCATCGGCCTCGTCCCTCGGCCCGAATGCATATTGAGTCGTCCGGGCCACGCTTTTCTGCCGACGCGAAGCGCGTGATGCTTGTCGAAAACCTGACAGCGGCAGAAAACATGTCGGCTTCAATACAACCAGCCATCTTGGCAGTTGAAGGTTTTTCTAGCGATTCATGCGCTTACTGCCCGCTGAGCGCGCTGGCACGGCCTTTGCGGATTGTGATGCGGCAACACTGCGTGAAAGCTGACTGCACGCAGACGCGCGAGACGAGCGATGCTCTCCTTTCCTGCCCGTGTGCCCCCTCTCTAAAGAGGGAAACAAGCCCGCGCATAAAGTCGCGCAACTGTGGCAACAGCTCTGGAGAGCAAAATGGTGTTGCGGATGGAGTCACCGGCTCCTTCAATCAAAGTGGAGAACTGGCTGCGTGGTGAGCCCCTTACGAACTTCGAGCCCGGCAAAGTCTATATCGTCGAATTTTGGGCGACTTGGTGCGGACCATGTGTGTCGGCGATGCCCCATCTGATGCAGCTGCAGGAAAAATACAGGGACAGCGGACTTGAGGTCGTCGGAGTCGCGGCTAATGAAGACGCTCCAAGGGCCGTTGAGGCTCGCACCAAGTTGGACGCGTGGTTGACCGAAAAGTGCTCGAATCTGAACTATCGGATCGCGTTCGACTACACAGGCGAAATGAACAAGCTTTGGATGAAACCCAGCTTTTCCACCGGGATTCCGACTTCGTTCGTGGTCGACCGAGACGGCCACATCGCCTTTATTGGTCATCCGGGGCAACTCGATGAGATTTTGCCGAAAGTGCTCAGCGGCAGCTGGCGCACCAGCGATGAAGCGAAAGCTGCCGATAAGGAGTGGATTGCCAGTGGCCAACGCGAAGCGCGCGAACGAACGCTCACCAAGCCGATATACGCCAAACTTCGGCCGGCGATGGAGGCCGAGGATTGGACGGCGGCGCTCTCGGCTGTCGAAGAAGGCCTCGCCTTGCCCGACAATATGGAGTTCCGGTGCATTCATGCGAATCTACTGCTTCACAAGCTGCGCGACATGCGGGCCGGCTTGCCACTCCTGCACCAGTTGGTCGAGGACGTGATCGACAAAAAGTTCGAGGCCGTGTCTTGGATGGTCGCCGTCCTGAACGAACTCTTCGACCCCAAAATGGACAACTCCCATCTCCCCCATGCTGAGCGCTTTGCGATGGGCGACAAGCTCTCGGAACAGATCCTGACACTCAATCGTCCACAAGGGGACGGCCCCCTTAAATTCCTTTGGTACGTCCCGCTCGCTCAGTATTATTACGAGAGCGGCAACAAGGATCGCGCGATCGCGTTGATCGAGGTGGCGCTGAAATCGCTGGATAATCCGAAGCCAATGCCGGACCACATCAAACAGTACTACCTTACCCCATTGCTCCAAGCCCTGGCCAATTACACGGGTGAGAACGCCTGTTACGCGGATCTTTGCGTGGTTCCGCAAAACAAGGCTCCTGAAAATCAAACCGCAGTCGCCTCATGAGCAAAGATCGCAAAGGGATGACAATTGGAATTGAACCCTGGCCAATTCGCCCATTGTCTGCGGCGAGCTCGCAGTAAGTATGTCCATTGCAGCATAGGGCGCATCGCTTGCCGCAGGTTGGAGTTCAAATCTTGTAATAACCTCCGGCCGAATCCCTGCGGACGCGATGTTCGACGCGAATTCGGCCAGTCGTGGAAGACGTCACGGTCCAGGACGTGTTCAAGGTCGGCCACAGGGACATCACTTGCGTGGAATCGGCCCGGCCAAGCCGGACGTCCGCTGCGCAAGTGTGCCCGTAGCAGGCGTCCCCGAAAACAGACATGGTGTTTCGAGGAAGAGGACTGAATGAGGAGAAGGCGAAATGTCTGACACCGCAATCAGCCCTGCCGTCAACGAGGACGAGGCGCTTGCCACACCGTTCGTCAGATGCCTCGTGCGGCTGATCCGTGCTCAAGACTCCTACGGCTCGTGGGACGGCAAATCGGACGCCGAACTGCTGGCCAACTTCATCGTCACCAGAAAACAGCGCCGTGCGATGCCTGTCATCGGCGATCCCGAGCCGGACGTGCTGTGGAGGCTCGACATGTTCTACACCGCCGTCGGGCTCGCGATCGAGGAGCGCTCCGGCCTGATGACATCGCCAATGACAAGGATGAAACCCATGGGGGCTTCGGACGCCTGGTGTTCACGGCCGGGCGGTTGGTCGTTCTGTCGAGATATCCACCGGTTCGGCTTCGCGACGTTCAGGAAGCTCGCGGAGGCCGGTACGAAACTGGTCGACGATGCGACTGCAGCCATCGAAGCCTATCCCGACGTGGCACGGGCATGAAGAAACCGATTTCGAGGAAGGATCTATGTCAAAGCTAGATGAGATGGGGAAGAAAGTCCGAAAGCTTCAGCTGCGCGCGGCAATTGCCAAGATGAAATTGCGCGACCTTGCAGAGAATCTCCCGGGAAAATGGACGAAGATAGAGGAAGTTGCCGAGGAAACGGAGGCCGTTTTTGCCGAGTTGGATGGTGCCAGGAGAGAGCTCGCTGCAATGAAGAAGTTACTATGACGAGCACATTCACCACCCGCGACGGCTCCGGATGGGTGCCGGAATATCTCACCGCTATAGACGGCACGACCTGCATCGGCTGCGGCCGCTGTTTTAAAGTCTGCTCGCGCGAGGTTATGCATCTTTACGGCGTCGATGACGCGGGTGAAATCCTCGGCGCCTGTGACGGCGAAGACGACGATTTCGACGGCGAGCTCAATCGCATGATCATGGTCGTCGACCATGCCGGCCGCTGCATTGGCTGCGGAGCCTGCGGCCGCGTCTGCCCGAAGAACTGCCAGACCCATGTTGCGGCCGACCAGGCCGCAGCATGAGCTGAGGAGACAAAACCAGGAGAACGGCGTTGCCCTTTAAAATCTTTTGTCGCGTCCTGGGACTGGTACTGTGCAGCACCGCACTGACTGTCTACTTCGCTTCTCGTTCCATCGGCACAGTAGTCGTCACGACGCTGGCTTGTTCGCTGCTCCTTCAGCTGGCGTATTTCGCAAGCGTGCTCTTTCTGATCTGGCGGTCTAGCTGCGCTAGCAGAGCTGGCCAAATGGCTGAGCATTTCGATCGTTGCAAGGAAGTTGGATACCCGCCGCCAGACTATGATGAGGTGAGGAATGAATCTTCAGATGTGCCTCAGCTCGTTCCAATGGGCGGCATATCGCTGCTCCGTTGAAGCGCGGTGACAACATCAGAGCTCAGCTTCGCGCCACTTTGGATCAACCATGAACGTTGAGCGGATCGTTCATGGAAATCTATGCTTGGTAGGGTCGCAGGCGACCGCATTCCGGTCGTTCAATCCCGGGAGATGCAGTTTTTGCTTCCATAGGCATCGGTAGCCTATCAAAGCACGCCGGGGTCTCGATGTCGAACAAGACGCTGGAAATAATGATGGACCTTTCTGGGCCATCGGAGAACGCAGCTGACCTCAAATCAAATATGCCCTTTAGAATGACTCGTGCAAGCTAATTTCAGCTCAGTCACGTGTTGCCGGAGAGAACATGCTGGAAAAGTTCGAACGCTATCCACTCACCTTTGGACCAACGCCCATCGAGAAGCTCGACCGCCTCGGCAAGCATCTCGGGGGAAAGGTGGAAATCTACGCCAAGGGCGAGGACTGCAACTCCGGTCTCGCATTTGGCGGAAACAAGCTCCGCAAGCTCGAATATATCATTCCCGATGCGATCGCGTCAAATGCCGAAACGCTTGTCTCCATCGGCGGCGTGCAATCCAACCACACGCGGATGGTCGCTGCGGTCGCCGCCAAGATCGGCATGAAATGTCTCCTGGTTCAGGAGAGCTGGGTACCACATGAGGACGCCGTCTACGACCGGGTGGGTAACATTCTTTTAAGCCGCATCATGGGAGCAGAGGTGCGCCTGGTCGACGAGGGCTTTGACATCGGTATCCGCCGCAGTTGGGAAAAAGCGCTCTATGGCAAAGGGCGGCACACCCTATGCGATACCAGCCGGTGCGTCTGTTCACGAAAAGGGCGGCCTCGGCTATGTGGGGTTCGCCGAACAGGTGCGCGCCCAGGAGAAACAGCTTGGCTTTGCCTTCGACTACATCGTCGTTTGCGCGGTCACCGGCTCGACGCATGTGCGAATTTGCTGATCCAAAGGCATCCGCGTGCTGATTGGATGCCGGCGAACCGCCTGAAGGGGGCCGGCGCGAATGCCGATACTCTCGGACTGACGCGACTCGGTATCTATATTCGAGCAGGAAGCGCTGACGAACAGCCGCCAGCATTGGCACACATGGTGACATTCACCATACTTTGCGGCCCAAACGTCGGAGAGGCTAAGGGCACCGTTGTGAACTTCGGACCAGCAGGAGAGCGTAGCGCCCGGTGCCGGTGAGCGGGTTGCACGCCGGCACGACATTCATCTGAATATGCTTCATCTATACCGCCGGTGGGCACGGGCCCGGGACTGCATAGTTCCCACGCGAAGAAATTCAATCGGAAGCTGAACGTCCAAAGGGCGCTTCAAAGGCGGCTCGGATCGATGGCTTCAGCGCAATCCGCCGAAAGCTATACCGTGATCCGGGGCTCGAACTTGACACGATCAAGGCTGATCATACTCCTAAATTTTCGCACGTTGGGGTTGGTATAGAGCTTTGTCTTGACGAAGACGTCAAAGGCCTCGACGTCCTCGACCGCTACGACCAGGACGAAATCGGCGTCGCCCGTCACCATGTAGCACTGAGTTACCTCCTTAGCCGCGCGCATCGCGCGCTTGAAATCGTCGACAAGATCCAGACGTTCACGGTCAAGTTCTACTGTCACAACAACGGAAAGCGATTTGCCAAGAGCCTTCGGATCCACGAGTGAGATATCCGCAACGATCACGCCCTCCGCACGCAACTTGTTCACTCGACGCATGCAAGAGGCGGCTGAAGAACCGACTAGTTTCGCGAGGTCAGCAAAGGAGTGCCGATTGTTCCTCTGTAGGGCCGTCAGGATCCTTTTGTCTAGGTCGTCCACCGTCTGATGCCCGGCCCTGCATAAAGATTTAATATTTACTGCAATTTAACAATCGCATAAATTTCCGCAACGTTTATTTCAATTCACCCACAAAAGTGAAACAAACAAGCATTCATAATCCGGCAGTTGATCAAATACGCGCACCTTCCGGATTCAACGCAGCGTCTGATAAGCTGACGACATTTCGAACCGCCGCTTTGTGTGATCCGCTTTTCAGCAGCCGACGCGTTTTGGCGTAAACCGTAGAGTTTGAGGACGCTTATATCGACAAGCTCCGTTTTCTCTTTGTGCCTGTGACCTGCCACGGGTAATTTCCTCCATCTGAGATTAGAGTCCGGCGTCGATTGAAGGACGGACTGATGAAGAGAAAGGGGTTTACGGAAGAGCAGATCATCGCGGTTCTGCGTGAGCATGAGGCGGGGGCAAAGGCGGGCGACCTGGCGCGTAAGCATGGGATCTCCGAGGCGACGCTGTATAACTGGAAGGCGAAGTATGGCGGGATGGACGTCTCCGATGCCAAACGGCTGAAAGCCTTAGCAGGCTGTTGAAAAAGGCCCTCGCCACCGGACCGCAGCAATGATTCACTGGCTCCGAAGGGATTCGGAGGTGGCGAGTGCGCGGCGGCGACGATCGAACTGGCGAACTTTTCAGCTAGTGGACCTTGAGGTCCGGGTTCGGCGCAATCATCCATTGCGGGCGATCAGGACGATCGTGACTGAAGCCCTGTCGAGGCTGGAGCGTGAGTTCGCGGCGCTATATTCGCCGATCGGACGGCCATCTATCCCGCCGGAGAAGCTGCTGCGGGCGATGCTTTTGCAGGCGTTCTATTCGATCCGCTCGGAGCGGCTTTTGATGGAACGGTTGGAATACGACCTCCTGTTCCGCTGGTTCGTCGGCATCGGCGTCGACGACGCAGCCTGGGACCATTCGGTGTTCTCCAAAAACCGTGACCGGCTGCTGGAGGGCGATATCGCGGCGAAGTTCCTGGCGGCCGTGCTGGCGCAACCCAAAGTCAAGAAGCTCCTGTCCACGGATCACTTCTCGGTCGACGGCACGCTGATCGAGGCCTGGGCTTCGATGAAGAGCGTCAAGCCAAAGGGCGGCCCAAGCGGCGGTCATGGCGAACCGTCGGCAGACGGCGGCGGACGCAATGCGGAAGCGGACTTCCACGGCGAGAGGCGATCGAACGAGACGCACACCTCGACTACCGACCCCGACGCCAGGCTCTACCGCAAAGGGCGGGGCAAGGAGGCCAGGTTGTGCTTCATGGGACATGGGTTGATGGAGAACCGCCACGGCCTGCTGGTGGAAGCCTGTCTGACGCTGGCCGACGGACATGCCGAGCGGGTGGCGGCCCTGCACATGATCGAACCTCGTGCCGACCGGCCGCGGGCGATCACGCTCGGTGCCGACAAGGCCTATGACGCAGAGGACTTCGTCAACGAGTTGCGCTCGATGAAGGTGACACCCCACGTAGCGCAGAACACGAACGGCCGTCGTTCGGCGATCGATCGCCGCACCACGCGCCACGGTGGCTATGCCGTCAGCCAGCGCATCAGAAAGCGCATCGAAGAGGCGTTCGGCTGGATCAAAACCGTCGCTGGGCAGGAGAAGACCAAATTGCGCGGCCGCGACCGCGTTGGGTGGGCCTTCACCTTCGCGGCCGCCGCCTACAATCTGGTGCGGCTGCCCAAGCTCTTGGCGGCGTCGAAATGACCGTGCCCGCAGGCTGCCAACTGATCGGCCGCTGGCGGATCATCGAAGCCGATCTGTGGGATCGCGGTGGGTGGACCCGCAACCATCGCCATCGGACCCGACAACAACGGCGAGATCGCCTTTGGCGCCCTGCAAGCCGGTCTCGAACTGAGCTACAGCCCCTCGATAGTTCACTTCACATGGGCCGGGTGTGACGAGATGGATGAAGTCACAGGCGACGGCTATGCCGAATTGCTCGACGACGGCTCGATCGAGATCACATTCGCCTACCACAACGGCGACGAGGCCATCCTCAAGGCAATACGTCAGACTTCTTCAACAGCCTGCTAGACCTAGAGGAGGTGCACTCTGTTGAAGCCATGCAGTACACGACTGGCAGGAACCGGGTCCGCCGACTTTGCTATGAAGATGTGGACTCAGTTCTGAGAACCGAGCTCTTGCGCGGCGTTGCTCTCGCGAAGAATTGAACTCCATGATTTACAGCGTCCATTCATTCCACGTTCTTCACAACACCGACCCATTTGGCTCTAGCGCAAGTGAGGCGTATCGCGCGCTGACCATCAGCTATCCGACCAAGCATGACTATGATCTCCTGGCAACTGACCTATCTGCGATTGGGCACCCGATCCTTGTAAGCATCGAGACAACCCGGCAACTCCCTTACCGAACCAGGACTGCGATTAGCATGCGCCGTCCATTCGAAGAAGCGCAATCAGCTGTCGATCAAGACCGTCCGTTCAACCACCGTGGGAACATTTGGGTAGCGAACGTGAGCTTTACGCTGCGCACGGAGCAGCGATACATCCTATTGAAGAATTCAGGAGAGCAAACGTGAACGAACCCCCAGCTTTACGGCATCCCGCTGTTGAGGTTGCACTCGACAGACGTCCATTGGTGCCCGCGGATATTGAGCGCATCATCAAGGCCATTGAGGACCGCTTCGATGAGCAGGTCGAGTTTTTGCAGCAGCTGGTGCGTGCTGCCTCCAACAGCGTCCTGCATCCTTTTACGCAGCTTAAGGACTTTGCCACCGGCAAGCTTGGCGAGCTGACGATCGTCGAGACGGGGAAGGGGATCCGCATTCAGGACGCGCATGGCAACAAATTTATTGATGGTTTTGCCGGCCTCTACTGCGTCAATGTCGGCTATGGCCTCACCGAAGTGGCAGAGGCGATCTCGCGTCAGGCCGCCTATCGCCTGGCTTATTATCACTCCTATGCGGCGCACACGACGGATGAACTCGCGATCCTGTCCGATCGCCTCGTGAAGATGGCGCCCGGCAAGATGAACAAGGTGTTCTACGGCATGTCCGGCTCGGACGCCAACGAGACCCAGGCCAAGCTCGTCTGGTATTATACTAATCTTCGCGGCAAGCCGACCAAGAAGAAGATCATCTCCCGTGAACGCGGCTATCACGGCTGCAGCGTCGTCTCCGGCTCGATGAAGGGCATGAGCTTCTATCATGACCACATGGACCTGCCGCTGTCGCAGATCGTCCAAACCGGCGCTGCCCATCATTACTGGGGCGCGCATCCCGGTGAGACCGAATGGGAATTCTCAGCCCGCCGGGCTGCCGAGCTCGATCAGCTGCTAGAACGTCTGGGACCTGACAATGTCGGCGCCTTCATCGGTGAGCCGGTGCTCGGCACCGGTGGCGTTACACCTCCGCCGGAAGGTTACTGGCAAGCGATTCAGGCCGTTCTCGAGAAGCACGATGTGCTGCTGATCGCCGACGAAGTCATTACCGGCTTCGGCCGCACGGGCTCGATGTTTGGCTCGCAGCACTATGGCATCGAGCCCGACCTGATCACGGTCGCAAAGGGCCTGACGTCCGCCTACTTCCCGCTCTCCGGCGCGATCGTTGGCGAGAAGGTCTACAAGATTTTGGAGGATGGCGCTGACAAGGTCCGCGCATTCTCGCACGGCTACACCTACTCAGGTCATCCGATCGGAGCAGCTGCGGCGAATGCGGTTCTCGACATTGTCGAAAAGGAAGACCTCCCTGGCAACGCCCGTGACGTCGGGGCTTTTTTCCAGGCACAGCTGAGGGAGAAGTTCGCGCAGTTGCCGATCGTCGGTGAGGTGCGTGGCGTCGGGCTGATGGACGCCATCGAATTTGTCGCCGATTGCGAGAACCAGAAGCGTTTCGATCCTGCGCTCAAGGTAGGCGCACGCATCTCCAAGGCGGCTCGTGACCGCGGCTTGATCGTCCGCGCCATGCCACATGGCGACATCCTTGGCTTTGCACCTCCGCTCGTCACCACCAGGCTGAGACGGAAGAGATCGTTGCAATCGCCGAAAGCGAGGTCCGCTCCGTCTTGGACGAGCTCGTCCGCGGCGGCCAAAAGATTTGAGCGGTGTCTGAGCGATGGCGGCCGGATTGGTGCCGCCGCGTCTCGACCGGTCAGGTCGTCATCAATCACTGCAACAGGATTTAGAGCAGGGCATGGGTCCTAACCTTTGCCCTGACTAACAAGGGCAGCCATCGCGCAGGATGGTGCATCATCAGGGAAGGGGAAGCTGGCCTATGACCGCTGCTAAACTTCATGTCACGACTAACCTGTCACCTATCTCGATCCATAGCCCGTATGACGGGTCTCTTGTGGGAACGGTCAACGTCACGTACGCAAGCGAGATCGACGAACTTCTCGCGGGTACCCGGCGCGGAGCCAAGCTCTCGCGTAACCTGCCAAGGCACCAGCGTGCGAGCATTCTTGAAGGTGCTGCCCAGATTGTCCAAAGCCGCCGCGACATCTTCGCCGAAACCATCGTCTGCGAAGCCGGCAAAACGATTGTTCAGGCGCGAAAGGAAGTTCTGCGCTGCGTCAATACGCTGAAGCTCTCGGCTGAAGAGGCAAAGCGCAACGCAGGCGAGATCATGCCCTTTGATGCCTATGCGGGATCAGAACAGCGCCAAGGCTGGTTCACGCGGGAGCCGCTCGGCATCATCACCGCCATTACCCCCTACAAGGATCCCCTAAACCTTGTGGCTCATAAGCTCGGTCCCGCGATCGCCGGCGGCAACGCGGTCTTGCTGAAGCCGTCAGAGTTGACCCCGCTTTCGGCGACTAACCTCGTTGAAGCGCTTCGCGAAGCAGGCTTGCCACAGGAGATCATAACAGTTGCGGTTGGTGGTACAGATCTTGGCAAAGCCTTGGTCGCTGCCCGCGATGTCCGCATGGTGTCGTTTACGGGCGGATTTGAGACTGGAGAGGCTATCAGCCGCACGGCAGGACTGAAAAAGCTGGCTATGGAACTCGGCGGCAACGCTCCGGTGGTTGTTATGAATGATTGTGACTTTGACAAAGCGGTCGAAAGCTGCGTATCCGGTGCGTTTTGGGCCGCCGGCCAGAATTGCATCGGCGCCCAGCGCATTTTGGTGCAGGCCGAGCTCTACGAACAGTTTCGCGATGCTTTTATCTCAGCTACAAAAAAGCTGAAGGCAGGCGACCCCTTGAATGAGGACACAGACGTCGGTCCGATGATATCGATGCAGGCAGCGGAACGAACTGAAGCTGCGGTCAATGAAGCCATAGCTGCCGGCGCAAAACTGCTTTGCGGCCATGGGCGTGACGGCTCCCTTTATCGTCCGACGGTGCTGGAAGCCACGCCGACGACCTGCCGTCTGTGGCACGAGGAAGTGTTTGCGCCGGTCGTGATGCTTGCCCCCTTCGATGCGCTTGATGAAGCCATCCAGATGGCCAACGAAGCGGAATACAGCCTGCATGCAGCCATCTTCACCAACAATCTGGCCGACGCGTTTGAGGCAGCAAACAAAATCGAGGCGGGTGGGGTGATGATCAACGACTCGTCAGACTATCGCTTCGATGCCATGCCATTCGGTGGTTTCAAGTACGGAAGCATGGGCGGGGAAGGCGTTCGGTTTGCCTACGAAGAGATGACCCAGCCAAAGGTAGTATGCATAAATCGCGGCTAACCTCCGCGCAAAAGGAACGGCGTGGCATAACGGAGAGATCCCATTTGTAAAAGCAATAGCCGTCGCTTGTTCTCATTACATGCCATTTGTGACAAAAACGACTCCGTATTCCAGAAAACTGAGTATAAAATGACGCACTACGTGCTTACAGTCTCGTGCAAATCGGCTCGCGGTATCGTAGCTGCAATTGCGACTTCCCTTACGATGCCCAGAAGCGCATGAAGGTACTGCTGATGGTCTCGCGCTTCGGCCATTGTCTGAACGACCTGCTCTACCGCTGGAAGATCGGCGCGCTGCCGATCGACATCGCCGGCGTCGTTTCCAACCACTTCGACTACCAGAAAGTTGGTGAACCACGACATCCCTTTCAACCACATCAAGGTGACGAAGGAGAACGAAGCGACAGGCGGAAGCACAGCTGCTCGATCTCGTCGAACAGACCGGCACCGAGCTGATCGTGCTCGCCCGCTACATGCAGGTGCTTTCGGATGCCATGTGCCGGAAAATGTCGGGCCGCATTATCAACATCCACCACCCGTTCCTGCCGAGCTTCAAGGGCGCCAACCCCTACAAGCAGGCCTATGAGCGCGGCGTGAAGCGTGCCACAGCACATTACGTCACCGAAGATCTCGATGAGGGGCTGATTATCGAGCAGGACACGGTGCGGATTACACATTCGCAGTCGGCCGAGGACTAGGTCTCGCTCGGCCGCGATGTAGAAAGCCAGGTTTTGGCACGGGCCATACCTGCGCATATCCATCATCGCACCTTCATAAACGGCAACCGCACCGTGGTGTTTTCAGCAAGCCCCGGAAGCTACGCTTCTGAGCGCATGGGCTGAGCGATTTGACGCATATCATCGATGGCAAACAGGTGGCGGCAGCCGTTATCGGGGCGGTTAGGCAAGCGGCTTCTGATCTCGAGGGAGAAGGGTGTGAAAGCTGGGCTGGCGGGGGGTAATTGTCGGTGATGATCCGGCGAGCCACGCTTATGTCGCCGCCAAGAGCCGCATGGCCAAGGAACGCGGCTTCAACTCTATCCAGCACACACTCCCGGCCGAAACGGCGCAAGGCGAGCTTGCAGGCCTGCTGGCGTCCCCGAACGAGGATGCGTCCATCCATGGCATCTTGGTGCAGCAGCCGCTGCCGAAACAACTGGATGCGGACGCGGCCATCCAGTCGATCAGGCCGGAGAAGGATGTGGATGGCCTTGTGGTCAATGCTGGCAAGCTTGCAACCGGTGACCTGGAAACCGGCCTGATTTTGTGCACGCCGGCCGGGGCCATGCTTTTGGTACGCTCCATCGCTGGCGATGACCTATCGGGTCTGACGGCCATCGTCATCGGCCGCTCCAACCTTTGGTAAGCCGATGATGCAATTGCTGCTCAATGCCAATGCCACGGTGACGATTGACAATTGCGCATGCGCGCGCGAAGAATTTGGCGTTTTTTGGAGCGCGGCGCCGATATTCTGGTGGCTGGGATCCCCCGGCCGGAATGGTGAAGGCTGACTGGGTTAAGCCAGGTGCGACACGGTGACCGATGTCGGCATCAACCGCGTCGACGCCTGGCGCGGGGCGACGGCAAGAGCCGCCTGGTGGGCGATGTCGCCTGCGCGCAAGCCGCCGATGTTGCTGGCGCCGTTACGCCGGTTCCGGGCGGGGTCGGGCCGGATGACGATCGCCATGCTGATCACAAACACAATCACAGCAGCATACCGCTTGGCTTTGCGGCGCTTGTGATGGACGAGCCGGCGCGAAACAAGGCGGCGGAGGCTTGCATCGAGACCGTCGTGGGCGACGCCGTGATCTGGGCGGGTATGACGTCGACTGCCCGGCATCTGTCGCGGGTGATCCGCGATGTACGTGGGGCCCAACGATCGCGCCGGACGGCCAGATACCAGCGTACGCAAAGCAGGATCACTGAATGCTCAAAATGGCGTCCCTTGAACGTCGGACCCGCCGGAATTCGCTGAGACGCTCTATGCGGCGCCGCCGGAAATCAGGCGTGCAACAGATACTACAAGTAATTTCATAGAATCTTTGCATCTGCAAATCGCTTCCAATGGTACGTTCACCCCAAAGTCTGAGGTCAGACAGCTAGGCACCTGGGTACTTGAAGTCCAAAACGAAACACGAGCCGCACTCCAATGATCGAAATCTCATTTCCTAGCAGCAAATCGAATGTCAGCGTACCTGAGGGGAAGCGATATGCCGAACCAGCATTCCACATATTCCATCGACCCTGCAGCAAGCAGGGGGAGCATCACGACTACAGAACTTCTTGAAGCGGCCGCCGATGCAGTTTGGAGGCCATACGTGTGCTACCAGACGTTCGGAGGCACGGCTGAGCCTATCGCCGAGGATGGACAACAGCCAGGAATTCATTCTGGCGAAGGCGAGGCTCTTTGTTGCGGCACATTCGGCGAATTGCTGCAAGGCCAGTTGCCGGTCGGCTCCGTTCCTCGGGACTCTCACTTCTTGGTCACGATGCCCATCGCGCTCTTTGCGCGAGCTCACTTCATGCCGATTGCAGGCACACGATCCGTCACCGTTTATCCGTCACATAAGGTCAAAGCAAAACGACTGGCTGAGAATCTCGTGATTGCGCTCGGCGCCTCAGGAGGAATCCTCCTTTTGCAATCTGAGCTCCCCGAAGGCAAAGGGTTGGCGAGTTCGTCTGCGGATCTTGTTGCGGCTGCACGGTCAATCGCCTGCTGCTTCAAGCGTAGAGTCCGGACATCATTGATCGAGAAGCTGATGGCGGAGATCGAGCCATCCGACGGGGTGATGTACCCAGGAGTGGTCGCATATCAGCAGCGAGCATGTAGCCTTCTCACCTTCGTTGGGCAAATGCCGCCGCTTGCAATCGTTGGAATTGATGAAGGAGGGACGGTCGAAACCGTCGACTTTGATCAACGGCGAGGTGAAATCTCCGCCAGCCACAGAGCAGAATATCAGGAATTACTCGGCCGCGCACGGATCGCAATTCCGCGGCGTGACACGGCCACGATAGGCAAAATAGCTACAGCCAGCGCGCGCCTGCATCAGGAGCGGGCTCCAAAGGAGCACCTGAACTCAATGCTGGAAGCATCCGAGGCCACTGGCGCTCTCGGGGTCATAGTCGCGCACAGCGGCACAATGATTGGAATCCTGCTTGACCGAATGGCGGATGACTTCCCACGGAAGCTTCGGTCCGTGCTCGCCCTTGTATCGCCCTTCGACAACTCGCCAAAAATATATCTGACCATGACTGGCTGCCGATGAGGAAGCAATATGGACACGGTTCGCAAACGCCTGCCTTTCTCCGGCTATTCTGACGCCTATGCTCTCCCCAGCATTATTAGGTGTGAGACAAATCTTCATCTTGCGCAGTTTGCGTTCATGAAGCTTCTCCCTGCGAAGTACATCATTGAGCAAGCGCTGGCTAGAGGGACGTTGACGCACGGCATGAAAATTATCGAGACCTCGAGCGGAACTTTCGCGCTGGGTTTGGCTGTAGTTTGCCGGGAACGTGGATTCCAGCTCGAAATCTTCACAGACCCAGTGATGGACAAAGGCCTGGAAAACAGGTTGCGCTCCTTAGGAGCCGACGTCTTCATAATAACTGAAAAGGCGAAGCAGGGTGGCTATCAAAGAAGCCGCCTCGACGCATTACACGCTAGGATGAGACATTTGGGCCACTCCTGTTTTTGGCCCCGGCAATACGAAACACCGGACAACCCCGCAGCCTATAAGCTCTTCGCCGATCAAATATCGGGGATGCTGGACGCCGACGTAACCTTAGTCGGTTCTGTGGGGTCCGGCGGCTCCACTTGCGGCACGATAGAGCGCCTCCGTCAAAAAGCCTCTGGCGCGCGCCTGATTGGAGTGGACACCTTCAACAGCGTCATATTTGGCCAACAGGATGGCGAACGGAAACTGCGGGGGCTAGGGAACAGTCTTGTCCCCCAGAACGTGAAGCATGAACTGTATGACGAGGTGCATCTCATCTCGGCTCCGCTCGCATTTGCTGCAACGCGAACCCTCCACGAGCGGCACGCTGTTTTCGCCGGACCGACCTCCGGCGCGAGCTATATCGTTGGGCGTTGGCGCGCTCGACAGTATCCAAGAGAGACCGTTGTCGTCATATGCCCTGATGAAGGCCACCGCTACGTCGAAGCTGCATACGACCACGAGTGGCTCAAGCAGAACGGATGCCTAGATGAAGGTGTTCTTCTGGACGCTCCGTCTAGCGAAGAGCATCCCTCGACGGCTCTCCCACCATGGAACCGATATCATTGGAATCGGAGAAACCGGGAAGCTGTCCTAGACGCGCTGGAGAATGCTTCATGATGAACCGAGGTAGCTTCCTTTTCGTGGAAAGCAACACGACGGGCACTGGCGAACTATTGATGAAGCGGGCTCTAGTCCTGGGCTTTGAGCCCTATCTCGTCACGCGCAATCCTGCGCGCTATCCGTTTCTCAAGGACTTCGTCGCTCAAGTGATCGAAGCTGAAACGCGTAGTTCGGATGAACTCATCGGAGTCGCCGCCAAATTAAGAAGGCTGGAAGGAATATATTCATCGTCGGATTATTTTGTGGAAGCAGCGTCACGTGTCGCGACGGCAATGGGGTTACCAGCACCGAATCCGGAGGCTATAGCCACATGCCGGAACAAATGGAAGCAAGCGGCCGCGTTACAGCGACAATCAATTGCGATCCCTGAAACTCGGTTGGCCACATCCGTCAGAGAGGTCGAGAACATTCTCGCCCAAGCTACTCTGCCAGTCGTCGTGAAGCCGGTCTCCGGAAGCGGTAGTAGCGGCGTGCGGTTGTGCGATAGTGCCGCAGCCGCCATCAAGGCGTTTGAGAGTGCAAAGGACGTATTGGTCGATCAAGTGGATCTGGCCAATCCTGACATCCTCATCCAGCAATATATAGAGGGTAAAGAATACTCTGCAGAGATAATTGCGTACGATGGGGCGCTGCATTGCCTTGGAATTCTTGCCAAGCACAAAGGGCCGGCTCCCTGCTTCGTTGAGGTAGGGCACGACTTCCCGGCCCCGCTTCCGGAGCCGTCCCTCAAGGAACTGGCTTCTTTTGCTGCGCGAGCGGTGTCGGCGCTGGGCCTGGAGTTCGGACCGGCTCATGTAGAGTTCGTGACAGCGGAGTCGGGGCCTGTCATCATTGAGGTCAATCCCAGGCTGGCTGGAGGAATGATTCCAGTCATGCTCTCGCACACCTTGGGCACGTCAATCCTTGACATGGTGATTAGACTTTACGCGGGAGAAGGGTTCACGCCTCCAGGCGCGAGCGCAAGGGCAGGAGCCATCCGTTTCGACGTCGTTCATAAATCCGGCAAACTCAAACGCCTGGGCTTTTCTCGAAATCCAGACCCGACAGTGCCCGAGGCGGGCCTTCTGAGGTCTGAGGGGGAGGAAATCCAAATAAATGGCGACTTTAGAGACCGGATAGCCTACGCCATAGGCGTCGCTGATGAACTCAATGCCGCCGCCGCGGCAGCTGAACGGATGATCGATTCCATCGTAATCGATATCGAGGCGGCTACTAGGGAATCGGAAAACAAGCACGTCGGTGGGGCAAGCCAGGGCAAGTGGAACCTACATCCCGAAGCGATGAAGTTGCTCGCTCCGCCAATCGAAATTGCGCGTGACGGTCGCCTTCTGCGGCACCAAGCGTCCATAGACGAAGCACATCTAGTAATGCTCGCAGATCGGGGCTTGGTCAGCCAAGCAGCCGCTGCCGATCTCCTCAAGCACATCTTGGACCTCCAGGACGAGGGCTTTCAGTCTTTGGAGGGCCGCGATGCTCCGCGTGGTGTCTATCTGGCCTATGAGGCCGAACTTGCCGCAAGAGCTGGCCCCGAAAGCGCCGGCTGGCTGCACCTTGCGAGGTCCCGCAACGACTTGAACGCGACCATTTCTCTGCTGGCCCTTCGGGAAGCCGCGTGTTCCGCCTCGCAAGAAATTGGAAATCTACAGGATGCCCTGCTTCAGCGAGCGGAAGAGGCATCGAAACTTGTGGCTCCGCTGTACAGTCAGTACCAGATCGCACTCCCTGGGTCGCCAGGGCACTACCTGCTTGGCGTCTTCTTCGCCCTGGGGCGCGAGCGCCAGCGCCTCCATTCCCTGCTGGAAGACATCAGGAATTGCCCTATGGGGGCGGGTGCGGGCGGAGGCACCAGTATGCAGATAGATCCCTTGAAAACCGCAAGTCTTCTGGGGTTCGAACTGGCATCGTTCAACTCACTTGATGCGGTCGCGAGCCGCGATCATCACCTGCAAGGGCTTTCGCTCTTCGCTGGCGTTTCGATTTTGCTCAGTCGTGTGGCCCAGGACCTGCAGGTTTGGACGACGCGTGAGTTCGCGCTCATCGACATTCCTCACAATCTTGCCGGCGGCTCTTCCATGCTGCCCCAAAAGAAGAACCCATTTCTGCTTGAGCATATCAAGGGGTCGGCCAGCACGGTGATTGGGGCCTACGTTTCTGCGGCAACAGCAGCCTGCAAAGCGCCTTTCAGCAACTCGATCGAAGCGAGCAACTATGGCTGCTCTCCGCTAGGCCCTGCAGAAGATGCCCTGAAACGGGCCATCACCCTCACATCGCTCATCGTGAGGTTCATGTCTTTCAACGTGCGGTCGATGCGTGAAAGTCTGGAAGACGGCTCATCTATGACGGCCGTCGCCGCAGAACGGCTGGCGTCGCGAGGCGTTCCTTTCAGGAAGGCCCACACACTACTTGGCGAGATCGCCAAGCGCCTGTCTCAGGATAGCAGCGTCGCGGAGCGCCGAAGCGAGTTGGCCAGCCAACTCGCTGGCGTGTTGCCGGCGAGTCTTGAAGAGTGCAGGAATGCTCTGCAGTTCGGAGGAGGACCCGGAGAAAGCTCAACCGACGACCAGGTTTCCGTAGCAAAAGCGCTGTTTCGGGACATGCAGCTGAAATGCGCCGAGATATCGGAACGTTGGGCGCTCGCCGAGATGCACCGCAAACAGAGGGTGAAAGAACTCATTGGTAGGCACCAAGCCATTTGAAAGGTGACCGATGGTCCACAAAATGGCCCGGCCACACGATGTAAACGAAGACTAGATTTGTCGCGCTCCGGCGGCGTGCTGACTGGCTGACGGGGTCACTCCCAGAGCTAAATTCGCGCTGTGCCCAAGAATCTGTCCGGTCGAGCAAACTCCAGCTCCATAAACCCCTAGATAAGGAACTGCCCATGACAATTGCGACGGTACCTGCGACCAGCGAGGCGGATGCACGAATAGAGCGCCGACTTCGCAAGCTCGCAACTTCCGGTTCTGCCTCGATCTGGGAGGCTCAAGACGAACTGTCCAGCGAGATTGCGAAGGCGGGCCTGCACTTTGAGGGACGGGCGTATCCCGTATGTCTCCGGCCCCTTGCGATAAACGGTGGTCTGGCAAATCACGTCGGCGCCACTGCTGAGGCCGTGATCAAGCTCCTTGATGTCGCCGCTGAGCTGTATTGCTGCAATGAAGACGTACAAGAGCTATTCCCAGCCTATAAACCTTTGCGGCATTGGATCACCAGTCTCCCAAAACATCGGCCGATTGTAAGAATATGCCGATTGGACGGCCTTTTCGGCAGCGACGGCTATTATAAGATAATTGAAACGAACGCCGAATCGCCAGGCGGCGTTGTTCAGAACGGCCTCGCCGCAAAAATCTGGAGCCGTTTTCCCAACCCGTTGACACACGGTCTGTCACTCGACGTGAGCAAGCAGCCTTTCGCGGAAGATCCGAACTGCTTCGTCCGGGAGCTGGTGTCTACCTATTATGCTGCTACCGGCCGCGAACCCAGAACTGCCGCCGTAGTCAACTTTCGCGGCCGTTATACAAACGAGGTAGATTGGATTTTGAACGGTCTAAGAGACTCTGGCCTCAAGGCAGCGTTGCTAGATGCTAGCGCGATGAAGCGAACACCTCGCGGACTAGTCGGGCCAGACGGCGAGCTCATCGAGCTTGTGTACAATAAACTCGATCCGCGGGACATCGTTGAAGTTAGGGAATGTAGCGACCGTTTAGATGACTACTTGGACGCCTGTGCGGCCCACGAAGTGGTTTCGATAAACCCGTGGGTATCCCAGTGCGTATTGTCTGACAAGGCAATCCTTGCAGTACTAAGCGATGATCTATTCAGCTCGAACTTCAACGCCGAGCAAATCGATCTCATTGCACGCCACGTTCCTTGGACCCGTTTTGTGAGACCGGGAGTAACAACTGATCCCGAACGGCGTCGGATCGAACTAATCGGCTACATCCGGGATAACAAGGCCAATCTTGTTCTGAAGCCCTCTAACGCGACGCGTGGCGAGCATGTCTTGGTTGGAGGTTTCACATCCTCAGAGGTGTGGGAGGAACACATTCACCGGGCCGCCCGCAACCCATACGTTGTTCAAGAGTACGTCAGACCCGGAGAGGTGACGGCTCTGCACCCGCCAAGCCGGTCGATCAAAAAAATGGCGTATGGAATTGACTGTTATGTATTCGGTGGCCGCCTAGCAGGTTTTCAGTCGCGTGCAAGCTTCGATCCTGTGATGAACGTTGGGCGAAGCGGGGTCTTACTACCCGTCGCCATCGACTAAATTTCCAACCTGAGCTTCGCCGAAACGTATCTTTGCGTGAAGAACTGCGGCGTCGAGTCGAAGCTGGCCTAATGGAATTGCCGTAATACTCCGGATTGCCAATGAACGCTTCGAGGAAGGTGAGGTTGGTCGCTACGCCGCGAGTACGGCAATTAGCGCAGCGCTCGGTTAGCCTGTCCGCGACCAGATGCATTGTCACGTCAGCAACCGGCATAATCCCCAGGATTCAAGCGAAGCGCCATTGAGCGGTTTTTTTGAGCATCGTTCTATCATTGGAGCATTAAGGGCGGAGCCGGGCAGTGCTCCGGCCCTTGCTTTCTATATTACGAGATCGAAGGTTATACTGGCCGGCACTTGAGCGCACGGAGCAAGAGCAAATTGTTGATGTGTTCGCGGCTTCTTCACCCGCGACAGACACTTCTCCCACTACGCCTAAGATCTGCTTTTGCGGATGAGGACTGGATTTGGTGAATGACCCCACCGGTCGCGCAGGAGGTTTAGAGTCCCCCGATAGGGGATCAGGAAACCCCACGCCTTTAGGCGGCTGGGATGGCGCGGTATCCAGTGTAGATTGGCCGGATGGAAGCGTACAAGCGTGGCGGCCACACGGTTTGGGACTGCAAGTATCACCTGATCTGAGACCTTTGCACAGAAGCCGATCGATGATTCTGTTATGGTGATTGGAGCAAGCAGATTCGGGATGGCGGATCGTGTTCTGGGTCAGTTGAGTCTGGCGGACGGTCTTGCGGCGTCGGATGAGACGATCTTCGACCTGATCTCGAAGGAACTGGACTGGGCGCCGATCCGAACACTGCTTGGTCAGCCGCAGCGGCCCGGGCTCGGGCAACGCCAGCTATCCGGCGGAACCGCTGGTGCGCTGTCTTTTGCTGGGGGTGTGGCATGGGCTGAGCGATCCGGCACTCGAGGCGCAGATCCGTGACCGGCTGTCGTTTCGCTGCTTCGCCGGCTTCAGTCTTTCGGACTTTCGGACCGCACGCCCGCCATTCGACATTGTGGCGCTTCCGTGAGGAGCTGACGCGCGAGCGGCTGATCGACAAGGTGTTTGAGGAGATCAACCGTCAACTGGAAGAGGTAAGCGACGCCTTGTCACCGATACCGAGCCGGCCGACCGGCTGATCTGCGGCGATGAGAAGGCGGCCTATGGCCGATCAAGCCTACCACACCCATGCCAGGCATGACCGGCTCCCCTTGCTCGGAAGTCGTTCGTTCGTCGGTGACATCGAAGAAGCGGACATCGACCGCGCGGTGAATGTCGATCACGGGCTGCCACTCAGGGAGGCGCTCCGTGGGGCTGGCCTAGCCGGCGTGCCCCGATCTCTGGTGGAACCGGAACGCTACGTTGGCTATCTGGAAGCACACATAGAACAGGGCGACGCGCTGGAAGCCTCAAGCAAGCGGATCGGTGTTGTTACCAGTATCGTAGGAATCTGGCAGTACTCAATCGTCTTCCACGGCATCCAGAACCACGCCGGTACGACACGCATGGCTATCCGAAAGGATGCGGGCGTCGCTGCAGCTACGCTGGCCATGGCCGTTGTCGAGCGCTTTCCTGAAATAGCCGGCCCGCGTTCTGTCTGGACCACAGGCCGCATCACGCTG
>NZ_JAMYOX010000036.1:0-69071 GCF_040320025.1 Mesorhizobium sp. M0808 | reverse complement strand
TCGGTTCCTGCGACGAAGCCAACTGGTACCTGCAAAACTGCTCATGGGGCGGAAAACTCGATCGCGACAAGGATGGGATCCCATGCGAAACACTCTGCTAGCTGAAATGTAACGGAGTAAGCGCGCTACGGCCTGTTCGGCTTTCCGCTTACACCGATCCAACGAAGACCATGCATGGGCGACGCGGTCTGCTAACCCCATTTTTTGACGAGGTATTCTATATCTGAAGGGCAGAAAAAGTTATTGCGACAATAGAGAGAAGAGACGCATTAACTAAGACTTTCAAAACCGTTAAGTGTATGCTGGCAGGCGATCAAGGCGTGATGTTGCCCTGTCGGGGGGGCGAGTAAAATGCAGACTGTGATGAGTCAAAAGCTGGCAAGCTATGGCCAGTGGACCTACCGTGGTGCCTGGGCCCTAGAGATTGCCGCCGCAGCAATTGGTCTTACGACAGGTGTAGCATTAGGCGTACAAGCGTTTTCTGCAAGCGAGTCTGTCACTGCAATGGATTTGACGTGACCTGCCACTGAACATTCATCCAGCGGCGATTAGAGCCTTGGCCGTTTCTGTTACGCCTCTTGGCGCGGGTTGAGCAACCGGCGGAGGCGCGGAGCCTTCTATCAGCACAGCGTCGGAGCCGGTTGCGGTGATGTCCTCGGCGTATGCCGCCGGGGTCTGGTAGCCGAGCGAGGAATGAGGCCTGGCGGTGTTGAAGTCCTCCCGCCATTCGGCGATGGCGCTGCGGGCGTGGTCGAGGCCGAAGAACAGGCTCTCGTTCAAGAGCTCGTCGCGCATGCGACCGTTGAAGGATTCGACATAGCCGTTCTGCATCGGCTTGCCCGGCGCGATGTAGTGCCATTCGATCCCGTGATCCTTCGACCATGCGAGGATGGCGTTCGACGTGAACTCCGTGCCGTGGTCGGAGACGATCATGCCTGGCTTGCCGCGCTGGGCGATCAGTTCCGTCAGTTCACGGGCAACCCGGCGGCCGGAGATCGAGGTGTCCGGAATCGCGGCCAGACATTCGCGTGTCACGTCGTCGACGATGTTGAGCACACGGAACCGCCGGCCACAGGCGAACTGGTCATGGACGAAATCCAGCGACCAGCGCGCATTCGGCTTTGCCTCGACCAGGATCGGCGCCCGCGTGCCGACTGCTCGCCGTCTTGCCCGGCGCTTGCGCACTGTCAGACCTTCCTCGCGATAGAGACGGTAGATACGGTTGACCCCAGATGCCTCGCCCTCGCGCCTGAGCAGGATGAACAGCCGCCGGTAGCCGAAGCGTCGGCGCTCGTTCGCGAGGTCACGCAGCCGACCACGCAGCTCCGTCTCTGGCGGTCGGCGAGACTGGTAGCGGATCATCTTGCGATCGGCGCAGACGAAGGAACAGGCCCGACGCTCCGATAGGCCCATGACGGCCTGCAGATGCGCGACGGCTTCGCGCTTGGCGGCGGGCCCTACCATTTTTTTGACAGAAGCTCGCGCAATGCCGAGGCTTCGAGCATCTGGTCGGCGAGCAGCTTCTTCAGCTTGGCGTTCTCGTCTTCCAGAGCCTTCAGCCGCTTGGCGTCAGAGACGTCCATCCCGCCATACTTGGCCTTCCAGTTATACAGCGTCGCCTCCGAGACCCCGTGCTTGCGGGCAAGATCGCCCGCCTTCGCACCCGCCTCATGCTCGCGCAGAACCGCGATGATCTGCTCTTCCGTAAACCGCTTTCTCTTCATCAGTCCGTCCTTCAATCAAGGCCCGGACTCTAATCTCAGATGGAGGAAATTCTCAGTGGCAGGTCAGACGCTCGCCAGTGCACCCTTTCTCATGGTGGCAATCGCGGAGCTCACCAAGATACCGATAGCTACACTGCTTTTCAGCGCGTCTTGGCTCTGGAAGCCCATAATCTTGGTCTTCCTCCTGGTTCTTGCAGGCATCACTTTCGAAACTGTCTTTATGGGGATGGAGAGGGCAGGCGCATTGCGTCAGCTGCGTTATGAGGAGCTCGTAAACAAGATTGATGCCCTTGAGCAGGAAGCGACAAAGCTCGCCTCTGCTGACGAACTTGGTCGAAGAGCCGATCAGGTCGATCAAGCCCGTTCCGAAATTGAGCAGCTGACCTCTCTTGCAGAAAAATCGCGTGCGACCTCTCAGTCGCAAATTGCCGAGGCCAATGCGGAATTGGAGGGAACGACAGCCCTTACTCCAGAGGCCTCGCGTGTTCGCGATCAAGTGGATGAGAAAAATGCTGTTCGATCGGCGCTGATTCAACAGCGTGATCGCGAAGTTAAAGACGCTGTCGATCAGTTTGAGCGCCAACGCGACAGCTTTGTTGAACGTATCAAGATGGCGCGCGATTCAGGCGACAGCGACTCGGCACGCAGGCTAGAATCGGAAGTGGCTAAACTTGCCAACCCCCGCACGAAAATTATCACCAAGTTCGACACTCGGATTGAGCCGCTCGATCAAGAGATTGCTGCGCTGCGCGAAAATTTCGATCGTTTGCGGGCAAATAGCCCTCCTATGACTACTGACCAGAGGCAGAAGCTTGTCGATAGGCGTTCGTCTCTGGAGCAAACGCGCGATAGTGATGCCGCGGCTTGGCAGCGTCGATTGGATGAAGCGGGCAAACGGCTCGCAGATGCCCAGGCGGCAGAAGCCAACAAGGCAAACACCTCGGCGCAAAACCAGGTCAGACAGGACCAGATTGCCAAAGCCCTCAGCGCCTTTGCCAAGGAGCGGATCCCAATGGCGCGGACAGATCAGGTCCGCCGTATTGCCTCACGGTGGTACGGCAGCAAACCTGAACTGGTGACTGAGGCACAGGCCGGAATAATCTCTGTGATTTGGTTCGGCTCGCTCGCGCTCATCGCCGCGCTCGCGGGACCAATTACGGCAATGGTCGCTCTAGCGCTCCAGCGCATTGCCGCTCGAGAAGAGGACAATTCAGAGAGCAAGACTTCCAGGCTGCTCCGCAGAATGCTTCTGAGTTGGCGTTGGCGCCGAATTCGAAGGATTAAGGTACCAGTCGAAGTTATGGTCGAAAAAGAGGTTGAGAAGCGGGTTGAGGTGCCTGTGGAAAAGGTGGTCAAAGAGATCCTCTATGTTCCGCTCTTCACCGATGATCCCGAAGTCCTTCGCAAGGCCCTCGACCAGGATTTGCCGCCTGAGGTCTCAGACCTCGTAACGGTATCAATGAAGGGTCGCAAAAGTGCTCGTCCGGCATAATACCACCCTGCTTGAGCAAGCCGTCGATCTCGCCGTCAAAAGGTCAGCGATTCCAACCTTGCAGGCTCAAGCCGCGGCCCAAGAAAAGACAGCCCGAGCGACCGCCTTTCGCCGAATGGCGACTGGCGGAGCCATTGCAGTGGCGGCGGTCGGGATTGGGCTAGGCATCAATCTTGGTCTATGGGACAAAACCTTGCCGGAGCCGGCGGTTTTGCCGACCACAGAGCAGCCAAGCGATCTCACCTCCCCAAAAGACGAGCCGCCTATTCCTGTTCCAACTCCAAAGCCAGCTCAGGAGCGGGCGCCCCAGGCTGACGCCCCTACCAGGCCTGACGTGGTGACCGTCGACTTCAACAAGTTCGCCACCAAGAACGTCGAGTTCCAAGGCACCACTTGGGAGTTAATCACAGGTCACCACTTCAAGGATGAGAACGACGAAACCTGGGACCGAGCGTGGTGTTACTCTCGGCGGAGTGTGAACGGCGTAGACGTAAATGTATCATTGGCAGCTCGTTCTGCCCCGACAGCGCCCCCAGCCGGGCCTGGCGCTGCTGCTCAGACGCTTCAGTTGGTCGGCCTTAATGATTCATCCGCAGTCGATCTTGCAACAAGATGCGCGTGGCTGGATGGTCGCACATTTGCGTCTTCAGACATCATTCCTGACCCGTCACGAGAGCAGGCCGCAACTGTCCCCGCAGAAACTCCGGCGACAGAGGTCGATCCAGATAGTGGATTTGTTGTCGTGTCAGGGTGGGACGCGATCGGAAACGACCTGCCGGACATGCCAACTCGGAACGTGAGTTCTGAGCAGTGTCAAACCGCCTGCGATACCGACTTCAGGTGTCTAGCGGTTACTTATAACACAAAATTTCGAGCTTGTTTCATGAAAGGGGACGCATCGCTACTGGTCAAAAGCGAAGAGTCGATCATGGCGGCAAAAAAAGTGGTCGAGAGCAATCTGCGCTACTCGAATTTGGTGTTCGCCACAAAAACGGAAATTTCTGGCAATGCCTATTGGACCTCTCCGCTCCGATATCCCGACTGCATACTGCAATGTGCAAACGACAAATCCTGCTTAGGGTTCAATTTCCGCAAAAAAGAAAGTGCGTGTGTCCTTTTCAACAGCATAACCCAATCCGCTGATAATGCAGCGGTCGCATCTGGCATCAAGAGCGTCGCCAACTAAAGTTGAAGCACAGCACCTATCCTCAAGGAGCGTATTGAAGCCAAGCCACTTGTCAAAGAAAGTGGCTAGCAAAATTCCACGATAACCTTTGGGTTAGCGGTAGGAATGTTCTTCGACGAAGCTCTAACAGAATGCAAAGTGGAGCCAACTGAGGCATCTCAGAGAAAGAATTGTCGTCGGCGCATTGCGGGACCGTCTGACTGAATGTCAAAAATTGGGCCGCGAAGAGACCGGCAGGTTCTAGGGAGTCGACTTGAGAGAGCCGCCACTCCCGACCACGGTCGCGCCGGCGGACGTCGAAACAGAGACCGAGTCAGAAGTCCGAAAGCATAGGACTGCAGTCGACTTGGCAAGAGCCAATAATGCCTTGCGTCATTTCGCCTGCCTCTCCATAACGTTATCCGCCGACTGTTAGCGACAACATGGTCGGAAATGGGGGGAGTCGATTGGCAACGATGCGTGCGATATGCCACGCCAAAACTAACCTGTCGGAACGGCACACGCGCAGCACCGAAGGTGGCCGGTCCGTTGGCTGATGCGTTGCTTCCGCAGGATATTCTCGATGGCGCGGCTGTCCGTGACCGGCCGAACCTGTTCGTCATCGGGAGCTTCGATCGGCGTATCACCTTTTATTCGCAGCAGGTCCGGGGGCTTTCTCTGGTTCATGCGCTGAAGGATCTGGGTTACCTCAATGCGAATCCGCGGATCGCCGTGGTCGGCGGCGGTGCGGCTGGCGTCGCTGCAGCGGCAGCTGCCGCGCTTGTTACCGAATCGCAGATCGTGCTGTTCGAAAAGGCCGGGGAGCTACTCCCTCTCCAGTCGACGACCGATCGCCGACGGCTCGATCCGCATATCTACGACTGGCCGGCGCATGACACGACGGATCCCATTGCAGACTTGCCAATACTGGACTGGGAGTCCGGATCGTGCCGTTCGGTGCGTGACGACGTCCTTGTGGGCTTCAATGACATCGTGGTCAGGCTCGCGCCAAGGTTGCAGCCTCGTGTACGCCATCAGGTCACGGCGCTCAACGTGGTACCGGATGGTTACCAGATCGAGTTCACCGATCTGGATAGACCACTCCCCGCGCCAGGGAACGGGCTTCGCGAGCAATTTCACATTGTCTTGCTTGCGGTCGGCTTCGGAGTCGAGCCAATCGAGCCAGTTCCAACCATTCAGAGTGCCAGCTACTGGACCGATGCCGGCGTGCCGGTTGCCGAGTTCGCTGGCCGACCGACTCCGCGCTTCTTCATCAGCGGAGCGGGCGACGGTGGGCTGATCGACTTCGTTGCCGCCGGCGCGCGCGATTTCGATCATGCCGGCATGATCCAGCTGGTTTCGAGCCATCCGGGGATCGCTGCGCTGAAGCCCGCCCTTGCCGCAATCGATGTCCGGGCACGTGCGCGGGACGCTGCCGGCGCCCGTTTCGATTTCTTGGCTGCTTATAATGCAGAACTGCTGCAGCCGCTTAGCGACATTGGCCTAGTTGCTGCCGTCGCGCAGCAGCTGCGGCCTGGGGTCAGGCTGACGCTGCAGACACAGCACGCCGAACTGTTTGAAGTGTCGACCGCAACGCTCAATCGGCTCGCCGCCTATCTCACCATCAAGGCGATTGACGGCGACCCGCAACGCACCTTCCGGCACCTGCAATGCGACGCCGTTGCGCGCATCGCTCCGCCTGACCCGGCCCCTGAAGTCGCAGATTTCTGGCTCGATTGTGCCGGCGAGAGGGTCGCAGCGGATGCTGTCATCGTTCGCCGAGGCCCGCGTCGAGATGTCGTCCGTGCTCCGTTCGCTGCTCATTTGGTAAGCCACGAAGCAAACCATAAGGAGTGGTTGACGCGTCATGGCGAGGCAACACTCGTACCGAAGCTGTCGAGCGCTGCGCGGACCTTGTTCAGAGAGGCTGCGCGCAAGGCTGACATCCCGCTCGCTCCGAGACTTCAGCGGCTGGCGGCGCATCAGCTGCCGATCTCAGTGCAATTGTTGCGCGAGGCAGGCAATATCCGGTGGTCGGGCGCGATACCGGCTGAGCAGCTCCTGCGCTCGTGGAGCGAGCACCAGCCTTTCGAGATCATCCTTCCCGATAGCCCCGAATATCTTGGATCGGTGGCGGGCGCGGTTCTGCGCGTTGCCTGCCATAGTAACAATTGCCGGTTGCATGCGGCACCAGGGCAGTGGAGTCAGCATGTCCGGGCGCTCAGTCTGGAGTCAAAGCACGCAGAGGGTATGGCCATGCCGGCCATCGTGGCCGGCAATCCCGGCGGTGCGGCTCAGAATCCGATCATGCTTCCACCCGATATTCTCGCGCGCAGGATTCACCGCTCGCTCGATAGCTGGTTGCTGGAGCGTCTTGATGCGCATCTCCAACCCTTCTTTGCCAGCAATACCGACCCTGGCCGACCGATTAACCTCAAGATCGCCACCGATCTACGGGCCGTCATGGCGGCTACATGGGCGACTTGGCACGCTTCGTTCACTGACGAGCCGGTGCTCCTCGGCCATTTCCTTCGCTTGATGATCTGCGCGGTCGACGATGACGATAATCGCGACGCCGCGCAGATTCTGGTCGGTCCCAACAAATGGGCGGTGATTCTGCGCGGCACTGCCGTCGCCCTCGCCATTGCCGCCGCCTGGGAGGCCACATCGCCGAAGGGCATCAGGCCCGGCAATCTTGTTCGCCTGCGCAATGGCGACAGCGCATGGGCCGGACATGGCTGCGCAGCCGATATGATCAATGGCGATGAGATGTCATTGTGCGCCGCGTCTTTCATGTGGCAGACTCAATTCGTTATTCTTGTCGTCAAAAGTGCCATCGAGGTCAGCCGCATCGCCGAACGCCCGTTTGCGCGGGTCGACACCGACCAGCCGGGGCTCAGCGAAACGGCAGGCTCTGGTCCGGTGATCATGTCAATAAGCCGCGATTTCATTGACGCGGTGGCGGCAGGTTTGGTCGAGCTGCGCGCGTTGCTGGCTGCCGTGGAGGCACGGCATTTCGAAGCGCTGGAAAAGACGATCGTGAAAGGCGCAGCATGACGGAAAGTTCGACTCTGTCACCCGGACTGGCGAATTTCGCCGAGCGGCTTCGCGCAGCGGCGCTGGCGCTCGAGTTGAAGGTTGAGGATCGGCCCGAATTGGCGCGTTCGATCTTCAACGGCGGGTCGACGAAGTCGACTACGCTTAGTCCGACCGATCTGCCGGCGGAGAGTCATGCTATTCGGATCAATCGTTTCAATATCGTGCTTGGCATTCTTCCTGACGTTCCTGCGATGGAAGCGGTGCTCGAGACGCTACGGCGATGCCGAAATCAATGTGTTGTCGCGCGCTCTTTCCTGGGGGCGAACGAGACGCTCGACCTGCAGCTGATGCTGCTGGGACCGCGAGCAAGCGAGCGGCAGGATGCCTGGCGGGCTATGGCTTTGATGGTCGAACGCGACGACCGTGTCGCCCGCAAGCTCGCCTGGTTGCGGCCGGAGGATCCCAAGCGGGACGAAGAGAGCTTTGCCGATTTTCTCAAGCGCACCTTCCTCGCCCGACCATGGGTGCATGCCGAGGGCCAGTTCGAAGATGCGGCGCTCGACGAGCTGAGCGGGACCGGCGCCACAGCGCCGGGTTTGCCGCGGACGACCGCCGACGAGTGGGAGCGCATTGCGCTCGATGAGAAGAAATCCCCGGACGACATCGTTACAGCACTGGTCAGGGCCTGGGAGCGGAGGGGACAGGCATGAGCGAGATTTTCCTATCCCGCGTCGCGATCCATGATTTCCGAACCTTTGGAAACTTTGAGATCGTCATTCCGGCGGCGCCAGGCCTGGTTCTGCTTACGGGAACCAACGGCCTCGGCAAAAGCAGCTTCTTCGATGCGATCGAATGGGGCCTGACCAACAAGATCCGCCGTTTTGAACCCTATCTGCAGAAGGGCCGAAAAAAACTAGTCGAGAAGGATTATCTCACCCGGCGTGGAGCCGAGCCGGGATCGCATCGCGTGGCGCTGACCTTTTCGGAAGGTGACCTCATCAAGCGCAGTGCGACCGGCGGTACCGCAACGGCGGACATCGTCGCGCAGCTCGCGCGTCCCGATCGCCGCATTATCAATGATCTGGGCACCTATCTCGCCCTCACCCATTTCCTCGGGCAAGCGGCGCAGCAGCGGTTCACTAGCCGAGATCCCCAGGATCAGTGGCAAGCGCTCAAGGGACCGAGCGGCATCGACCGGCTCGAGCGCATCCGCGCGGGCCTGCGTGGGCGGCCGACCATCACCGCGTTCACCCGTCGGCTAGATAAAGAGCAAGGCATGGTAGCCGAACTCGAGCGCGAAATCGCGGACTGGCAGGGACGGATGACTCGCCTGAACAGGTTACGCGCGGCGGCGCGCGCGACCGGCGTGCTCACCGCAGTCGAGGTTGCTGCGGGAATCGACCAGCTCGAAGCTGACCTTCGGCAGCTTGTCGCCGATCAGCCGCTTGATGTCACAACCGCCGATGTCGGACAGCGTCTTTCAGCGCTCGGCGACCGCATCGGAGACACACTGCGATCATTGGGCGAGCGCAAAGCGGTGCTGGAGACCTTATCGACATTTCCAGCGCGATTTGCGATCAGCCAAGCCGAAGCGCGCCTCGACCATCCCAGCCTCGTACGGCTGCGAAGCGCAGTGAGCGACGCGCAGGCACGACTCGATCGCGTATCCCAACTTGTTGCCACAACCAGCGATGCCGTCACGGCCCAGAATGCCGCGATAGCCACGATCGAACAGAATATCGCCCTACTCGATGCGGCGCGGACCGATCTGGCGCGCCGTGCGCAACTCGCAGAGCTGCGGGCGAAAGAAGCGCAGGATCGTAAGGCGCTTGCCGAGGCGATCGCCACCCATCGCAGGACGATCGCCGACGCCGATACAGTGATAGACCAATATGGCGACGCCGCAGCTGAAGTCGCGCGTCTGAGAAGCCTTGCCGGCTCGGCGCGCGCGCTCAACGAAGCCATGGCCGAGTGCGCCGATCTTGAGACGGAGTCTCGGGTTGCCGACGCCGCGCTTGCCCAGGGGCACGAGGCAGCGGCCAGCGCCGCTGCCTCTCTCACTCCGCTCGAGCAGCAGTTGGCCGATCTCAACGACCGGATATTCGGCGCTGAGCGCGAACGTGCCGAGGCCGACCGGCACGCAACTGCGATCAGCGCCGCCCTGTCACAGATCGCCAGCCATGTTCATGAGGACGATACCGACTGCCCGGTGTGCCGAACGCAGTTCGAGCCGGGAGTCCTTAAGGCACTGGCGGAGGCCGCAGCATCGGGGAGCGATCATCGCCTCACTCAGGCCGACGATGCGCTCGAGACTTTGCGGAGCGAACGTCCCGCACTCAGCGATCAGATCCGTCGCCTTCGAACCGAGGTGGCAGCTGTCGAGGGGCTCGAGCGGGCGGCAGCCGTAGCCGCAGACGCTGTGACGAATGCGCGCTCCGCCATCGCCCGGACGCTTGAAACGTCTCCGGACGGCGATCTCGCCCCCCTTGCCGCGACGCGGGTGCGCGATGCGGATGCCGCGCTGGCGGCGGCGGAGGTAGCGCTAGAACCGCTAGCGGCGAGTGCCGCTGCGGCGAGCGAACAGCGATCTTCGAAAGCCGTCGATCTCGATGAGCTGATCGCGCGTGACAGTCAATTCGGAGCCCGACTGACGCAGTTTGAGGGCGAAGACAAGGCCTGTGCAGATCGGATCGCGGCGCGCAATCTGTCAAACGTAACGATCGGCGAGCTTGGGATCAGGCTGACGACGGAACGCGAGCGAGGCGAAACCGCAAAGGCGCAACTCGCCACACTTTCCGAAGCGGCGAACGCTGCGGTCGCGGAAGTTCAGCGGGAGCGAGCCGCACTGGATGCCGCTCAACGCGAGCTTGCGGCAGCCGAGCTAGTCCGCGGAACCGCCGAGCAGGCGGCGCGGCAGATGCAGCAGCGTTGGACCCGAGCGGGCCTCAATAACAGCCCGGGCCAAGCCGAATATGATCGCGGTATTGCGGCGATCGAGGCCGTGCTGGCTGGACTGCGTTCGCTCGCCGAACGGCGGCTTGTGCTAGCCCGCGACAATGAAGATGCGCTGCTTCAAAACGAAATCGACGAGATCGTCGCGTCGATGCAGACAGCGGGTGGGGACAAGGGCGTGCGCGAACCGGCGGCGTATCTTGGTGCACTCAATTCAAAGCTCGAGACTGCCCGCGCGGCGGTGAAGCTCACCACCGCCACACGAAGCGCAGTGAAGCGCTATTCGGAGAGTTTGCAGGCACAGGCGGACGATTTTTCTGCGCGCGTACTCGATCCACTCAACGACGTTATCGACGACTTCAACGAGGCGATGCTAAGCACGCCCGGCGAGAGTATTCAGTTCAAGGCCGACACGCGGGTCGATTCGACAAGCTTCGGTATGGCACTGCGCTACCGAGAAAAGGTGGAGAATGCGATCGAGACAAAGAAGGATCTGCCGCCCCAGGTCGTGCTGAGCGAAGGCCAACTTGCGGCCAACGGCTTCAGCATCCTGTGTGCGGCGAGCACCGCTTACCCCTGGTCGCGCTGGCGGGCACTGCTGCTTGACGATCCACTTCAGCATAATGACATCATTCACACTGCCGCCTTTGTCGACGTGATGCGCAACATGGTCGAGTTGAACGGCTATCAGCTGATCATGTCGAGCCACGATCGAGGCGAGAGCGATTTCATCGCGCGCAAGTTCGATGCGGCCGGCCTCCCCTGCTCGACCGTGCTTCTGACAGCCCCATCGGACAAGGGCGTCGTCTGGGTCCCAACCGAAAATAATCAGGCAGCGGCGAGGGTCATGCGGCGGGACATGCAGGCATCGAGCGCCAACAGCGCCTGACGCCAGGTTCGACGGCGGCGCTGGCGAGCTAAAAGTCGGATAAAGCGCCATCGGCCCGTTGATCGGGATCGATGCTCCAGCTCTGTGCATGTCTGTCTCGATCCGATCGGCGATGTCGAGCGGTGGCCGGTTGTCGCGGTGTGCGACCATGTGCAGAACGTTGCGGGTGGTGAGGACGAGTGCATCCGACGTCGGGGCCCTAAGAATAATTGGCTTCCAAGCGTTCTCTTGCAAAAGCGGGCGGTCGGCAAGGTCACAGGCAGGGTCATGGAGGGGCTAGCTGCGCAGCACTTATGCTCCTAAAGGGCAAGTTCGCTAACAACTCGCCGATCGTCAGATCATTCCGGCGCTACTCAAAATGAGCGCCGCACCCAGGCCCTCCGACCCGGACGGCATTCAAAACAGCCTCACCGGCTCAACGCGATATCTCTTATCGAACTCACGCAGCACCATTTCGAGCGTTGCCTCAAAAGCACCCTGATCAAACATCATCGATTTTTCTGCTTCGTGAAGGTAACGCCAGTCGGTGAAGGCATCTTGGTGCTGATACAGAATGTGACGAATGCTGTAGTCGATGTAGAAATTGAGATGGTACGGGACCACTGACCTTTTGAATTCCGCGTCGAGTTTCTCTTGGCTTTCGGGCTTTAGGCTGTCAAACAGCTTCACGAGGTTGTGCGATTTGACAACTTTTGGATCATCGTGGTCGAAAACGAACCACGCTTTGAGTGCCAACTCCATCGATAGAGCTAAAAGCATCGGTTCAACACCGACGTGTTCGCGTTCGCTCGTATCTGCAAGCTCTCTGAATTCTGGGCCTGGAAAGCTCTGTGTTTTTCGGAGAATCGCCTTTGCGGCTTCCCCTATCCGAATGGCCGTCGATAGCCGTGCACTCATTTGAGGTCCATTGGATTGATGTAGACTGGCTCAGGAACCTAAGCCGAGACGCTGCAAGAATTTATGGCTTGGAGCCAGGTGGCGCGGATTTACTATATCATTCGGACGAACTCGCTGGGCTATGTCAACTCGTCTGAGCTCGATGCGGGCGTCGGGCTGCTGAGCAGTCCGTCCGCTTTCAGGAATTCCTTTAAAGTGGATGAACGGCTGGAACGGAGGCGTGTTGCCGACTTGCCAACGTTGTAATAGCTATCTGCCAGGCTTAAATGTCGCCAGGGTAGCATCCGGAAACATGGAGCAACTCCCAGACGCTCCACCAAGTGCGGGGCGTGACGGTCGAGGACCTGCATCGGCCCGGCATAAGTTGGGCCGATGCGGCCGGGTTTCGACTGATGCGATGTTGGCCGTCACTAAAGGCAGCTGAAAGAACCGGGGATACGGATGACGACCGTAATCGCATGGGTATCGTACGACCCAAAGTTTGCAGCGGCCTACATGGCCAGCGACAGCAGGATCACTTGGGATAGTTCCTCACACCGGCGGTGGGACGCGGGCCGAAAGATTTTTCCAAGCAAGCTTTTTCCGGACATACTAGGCTATGCCGGTGACGTTATCTTTCCGGCACTGGCGTTGAGCCAAATAATTGAGGCGGTCGATCCTGGTCTAATGTTTGCACTTACTTCGACGCCATGGGAGCGGCACAACGCCATTGTAAAATGCCTACGCGCCTCCTTCACTCATCGACATCAGGCAGACGACAAAGACTTCTCCATTTTGCATCTCAGTGGCTTTGATTCATCGGCTTCTCGTACAGTGCACGCTTGGTCAATTGAATATTGCGCAGGCAGCAAGAACTGGACAGATCGTTCATTGGCGATACCACCCACGACCGGTGTAATTGAGCGACTAGGTACAGGACGCGGTGCAGCAAAAGACCATCTAGAGCGGTGGAATAAGAGTAAGCGCTATTTTCGCTGCACGTTGACGCGAGCGCTTTCGACGGATGGCCTTCGAATCGGGAACGGTATCTGGTCTGATCAGGCTGCTGTTGCTTTGGCGAAGTTGAAGGGCAGCAGATCCTCGATGGCTGCGTTCTCGGGGCGCTGAGGTAGTTCAGTGAGGACGTGGCGCAGCCACGCTAACGGCTCGACGCCACAGGCGCGGCAGGTCAACATCAGGCTGTAGATGACGGCGCTGGCCCTGGCTCCGTCGACGGTATCGCTGAACAGCCAACTTTTCCGGCCAGTGGCAAAGATTCTGATGTCACGCTCGAGAAGATTGTTGTCGATCGGCATGCTGCCGTCCTCGGTGTAACGAGTCAGATATCCCCATTGGTTCAGGGTGTAGGAGACGGCGTCGCCGAGCTTGCTGTCCGGCAAGACTTTTGGGGCGATGTCGTCGAGCCATGCCTTGAGAGCATGGAGGATCGGGACACTATGTTGCTGGCGGAAGTGGCGAATGCAGTGATCTCGCGTTTCGCCGTCATCGGGGATTTCGTTCCGCGCCTGCCTTTCAACCCGATAGAGCTGTTCAAAGAACCGGAGCGCCTGTTCCGGCGGGCCGCCGCCTTTCTTCCTCGCCTTTAGGGCATCGACGAAGCGCCGCCTGGAATGGGCCATGCAGCCAAGATGCGTTGCCCCTTCCAGCGTGCGCCAGGCGGAATAACCGTCACTCATCACGATGCCGCGGTAATCGCCCAAGAAGGTCTGCGGGTGTATCTGGCCGCGACCCGGCTGATAATCGAGCAGCACGATCGGCTCGTCACTGTCGTGGCCGCTCCGGTATGCCCACATGTACGAGGTGCTGGTGGCCTCTCTGTCCATTTCCTTCAGCACCTGGACCGTGGTCTCGTCGCCATGGATGAGGGGCTGCGATCTGAGCCGCAGCTTCAGCACGTCATAGATGCGGGCGAGATGCTTTTCGCTCGAGCCGATCACCCAGTGACCCAGAGCGCCACGGCTGACAGGAACGCCCGCGCGCTCGAAGGCCTGCGCCAGGCGGTAGAGCGGTGTGCCGTCGACGTATTTGTGAACGAGCGCGAAGGCCAGCGTCGAAGCCGTGGCGATGCTGCCAGGCAAGGGTTGCGCGGGCATCGGCGCGGTCACGACCGGCGTGTTGATGCCGGTACGGTCGCAATGACGGCAAGCATATTTGAACCGCACATTCTGCAGGACCTTCGCCTTCACCTCGATATGAAGTTGCTCGGTAACGGCCTCGCCCATGCGATGCATCTGGTGACGGCAGCAAGGACAAGCCTTCTGATCGTCGGGAAGGTCATACTCGACGCGCTCGCGCGGCAGGTTTTCCGGCAAGGCCTTGCGGCCGCGCTTCTTTCCCGTCGCCCCTTCGCTCGCCGGCAAGCCCGTGTCCGGCAGGACAACGACGCCGCCATCTTCGTTGTCGGCGGCGTCCTCATCCGCGGCCTGTTCGGCTTCATTGAAGAGGCGGTCAATGTGCTTTTCACTGCGCGGCGCAAAACGATGCAGTCGTGCAAGCGCCAGCTCTTCCTCGAGTTTGACGACGCGTTCGGTGAGTTGACGGTTCTGCGCCTGCAGCGCAGCAATACGCGCCATCAACGCTTCAACAGTCGGTTCGCCGGGTCGATTCATCAGATTCTTGAATCGAAAGCATGCCGCCGCGTCAACCGCTCAATTCGAGAGCCCTCAACCGGCAACCTGATATTGCCGCACCGGATGGCGGACCATCGCATCGATGTCGATGCCGTCGAGGATCCAGTGCAATTGCTCGGTCGTAAGCGTGACCACCGCTGCCTCCCGGCGCGGCCACCGGAACTTGTCCTCGGTCAGCCGCTTCATTACCAGCACAAAGCCCGACCGATCGAAGAACAGGAGCTTCATCCGGTCGCGACGGCGATTGCAGAACGCAAAAACCGCCGGAGCAAACGGATCGAGCGCCATCGTCTCTTGGACCAGAACCGCAAGGCTGTTGATGCCGGCCCGGAAGTCGATCGGCTCGCGGTGCAGGTAGACTTTCAGGTCAGCGCCCAGTCTGAACATGACCCAGTGCTCCGATGGTCGCCGTCAACGCATCCACATCACCGCATTCCAGCGTCAACTTCACGCCGTTCGGCAGCGACGCGCTCACCTTGGCTGGAGAGGAAAAAGGCGCTGTCCTTTTCGATGCCGACCTACGTGCCCCATCGCAAGTCCCCGGCAAATCCACCGCAGCCATGCTGCTCTGTCGCAGCAAGGCCCGATCGGAAGTGCTTTCAATCTGAACCGGGATGAACGCCGATGGTGGGGGCTGTGGGAGGGACTGGGTCTCCGCCCGCTTCTTTATCCACTTCCGAAGAAGGTTCGCATTGACCCCATGTTCGAGCGCAAGCCTCGATACCGACACGCCAGGCTCAAGACAGGCCGAGACAAGACGGTCCTTCGATGCCGGGTCGTATCGGCGTCGCCCGTCCCGACCGACAAGCCTCACCCGCAGTTTCTGCTCATCTTCTTCCATCACAAGGTGTCCACCTATTTTGGTGGACACCTCATGCATCAGAGCACTCAACAGCAAAAGGTGCGGGGAAATTCGCGCTTACGAATAAGATAGCTCCGTACAGCCGTGAAATTTTCTCTAGCTTTTGCGATGCAATTAGCAGCGGGGATGACGGTCTGTCGGGTGGCGCGCCTCAATTAGCCGGTTTCTACCCGAGGGTTCGGCCCGGGCCTTTGGTATCTCAATGGATGGCCAAGCATTCGTCAATGGACTGCCCGTGATGAAGCCCACAGGTAATCCAGATTTTGAGTGGCGCGATAAGCTCTTCCAGAGGATCGATATCGAGACCCATACTCTCGTCGAAGGGGCGCAGGTCCACGTCAGACCTAAAGGTGCCTGATCGCAGTGCACTTTAATGGCGGATTGCGGGGCTATCTGACCTCCACCGCGAATGGCTGGCATGGCGGTGCTAAGCAGACTTCCAAAGTCCGCTTCCGGGTAAATGCGAACTGCACCTGAGAGTCCGAGATGAGGCGCAGAGCCGGCATTGATTCGGGGCAGATCAGCTCGTCTATTGTGCCCTATGTTTCGGCTTGCCGCCGGCAAATTGCTTCAATGCATTTGCCCGCCTAGAAAGGTGCCCCCCTTGGACTCACTGGTCGCTGTCACTTATTCGGACCCTGAAATTGGCTGCCGCCGCGATTTCTCTGACTTGTCGACGACAGGGAGCCCTTCCTTTCTGGCCTTGGCAAACGCTCGATCGCTCTCCAGGAACTCCGCCAGCATGAACGGGATCAGTTCCGCTACCGATTCGGACTCGCCATAGGTCTGACGATAAAGCGCCGCATAGTCCTTCAGTGCTTGGTTCAGGTCTGCACTTAGGCTTAAGGTGATCTTCGAAGGTGTCCGATCCGGAAGTTTGCCGAGTTTCAGATTGGTCATGATGACTCCAGTCAATTCGGGTACGGCCGCAGCACAAGATCCTTGTGCACGATGACGCGCAGTGGCCAACCGGGCCGGACAGTGATGGTGGGTTGGATATTGAGGTTCTTCTCGGTGATGCGCTGGCCAGCTCGACTGACGTTCTGCTGAGCGGATTCGCGGATTGCTTTGACCAGGTCGCTTTCGTCTTGCCCGAGGCTCAGCTCGGTGCCGACCCCTACCAACGTGGCCAGCGCAACGCCTTTGATCAGCTGCCAGGTGTGGAAATCCACCTTGTCCTCAAGCCCGGCATAGCCGGCGGTATCCGTCGCCGGCAGATTGTCGATTTCGATCGAAGAGCCGTCGGGCAGCAGTATCCGTTGCCAGACCAGCAGCGCGCGCCTTTGTCCAAAGGCAACGACGCTGTCATAGGTGCCAATCAGGCGAGAGCCTTGCGGAATGAGCAAGGTGCTGCCGGTGACTGTGTCGTGCACATTCTCGGTGACCTGTGCGACGACGAGGCCGGGCAAGTCGGAATTGATGCCAGTGATCAGGCTCGCTGCGATGACGCTGCCGGCCATCAGCTGATACGGCGAAGCCGGCGTCTGCAGTGCATGCAGATTGTAGATTCCACTTGTGTTCCGCTGGCTGACAAAATCGAGCTTGCGCTGTTGGTTGTTTTGGTCGCCCTCGGCCGGTGCTACGGAAGCTGAATCGCGTGCGGCATCGGATTGTGGAGCCGTTCCATCAAAGGGTGGACGCCCGCCCTGCCCGTTGCCGGCGGCATCCGCTTGCCGGGGTCGATTTTCGATCCGGAAGAAGACTTGCGATTCGCGCGCCTCGATCGCCTGCTGTGCAAGGCGCTGCTCCTCCGCCGAAACCTCCTGGCCCGGCGCGATGCCCAGCTGGCGTTGGTGCTCAAGGATGGGGCGGCCGAGGTCGCCGGGCAGCGGTGGTCCAAGCACCGGAGGCTTGGGCTTGATCCCGGAATAGTCCTTAGGCAGCCTTTCAATTGCCTCCGCGGTTGGCTTCCGCTCAGTGTTGTAAAGCTCTTCAGCCTGCCCTTTGATGCGCAGCGCCGGTCCCTGCAGCGCCATCATGGTGACGCCTAGAACGGTGCCGGAACCAACAGCTGCAATGGCGACAATAATGCCGCGCTTGAAGCGCACAGCGCGGCGAGGCGAGGCCCGCAGCTGCAGCTGTTCAGGATCGAGTTTCGGTGGAGCATCGGAGCGGGAAGTATCCGTCATGGGCCGTCCCTCACCTGCTGGAACGCGAAAAGAGCAATATCCCCCGCGGCGCTTGCCTGCCGTCGGTCCTCGTAATGCGCACCACCTGCTGCTGCTTGGCGCCGAGGCGCAGTTCGGCCGCGGCGAAGAGGCGATCGACGATGTAATAGTTGCCCCGTACGCGGTAGTTGACGAGCTGGTTCTCCCCGTCAGCACCGACGATGAAGAGCGGCGGGGCCTCGCCCTGATCGATGCGGCGCGGGAACTCGATGTAGACCTTGCTGCCATCATCGAACGCGCGCGTCGGCCTCCAGGGCGGCATGTCTCCAGTAATCGAATAGCGGAAGCGAATATTTTCGAGAGCCACATTCGACGCCACTGGCATAGCAGCCTCGGCCTGCGCATTGCGCCGGCGTAGCGCGATGATCTGGTCCTCGCTGTAGGTCCAGGAGATTGCCGCCATGGCGGTCTTATCCGTGCTTTGAAGCTGCAGGTGATAGCTTCGCCGGTCCGTGGTGATCACCAGATTGGTGGCAAGTCCTGGCGCGAAGGGCTTCACCAGCACATGGGTGCGCTGATCATCGCCGGAGCCACTGACGGTGTCGCCAATTACCCAGCGCACTGTATCGCCGGCCGACACGGATTGGAGTTTCTCGCCTGACTGCAGAGCGATATCGCTGACGCGCTCCGGTGCTGCATAGAGCTGGTAGAGCGCGCCTTCGGCAAAGGGGTAAACCTGCACCGCATTCACATAGCCATATTTGGAGGGTTGCTGCGTCGCCGCCTTGTTGGCATCGGCGACACGTTCTTCAGGCGAGCGCCTGTCTTCAGCAGCCTTGCCCGGCTCGGGCTGCAACTGGCCGGGCAGCGGCAGCGGTTTCGGCACTTCCACGACCTTGACGGGCTTCTCCGGCGCCTTCTCGATTGCCGCTGGTTGGAACTTGGCAGCATCATAGGAAATCTGCGGCGGCGGCACCGGCTTCGAGGCACAGGCGGAGATGACCGCAGCCAACGCCGAGAGGATTAGCGCAGTGCGGAGCGACGAGAGTCTATTTATCATTGGCGGGCTCCTTTGGGGGAACGGAAGTCTGCGCGGCACTGTCGAGCTCGCGCGACCAGTCGATGGCATTGATGAAGACGCCGAGCGGGTTTTTGCGCAGCTGATCGGTATTGTTCGGCGGCCGGATCACAATGGTGAGGATCCCGGTCCAACGCGTTGTGCTGGCGAGGCTGCCGCGCTCAAAGACCTGCTCGGTCCATTTGACTTGAAAGGAGCTGTCGGACGCTCGAACCACGCTCGTCACCTGCACCGAGACGCTGCGCGTGCCGATCTTGCCGAACGGGTCGTTGGCCTTAGCGTACTCGTTGAGAAAGAGGGCTCCACGGTCGGTGGCAAAGTCGTAGGCCGAGAGCCAATTCTGCCGCACCAGGACCGCATCGGTGGAAACAGAGCGGACATTCTGGATGAAGCGGCCGAGATGCCAGGCGATCTGGGCATCGGTGGGCTCGTAGTCCCGGATTGCTGGGGCGACGGCGCGCGCCTCGCCGAAACGATCTACCTCGACGACATAGGGCACGACGCGGCCCTGCATCGACTGCCACAAGAGTCCACCAGAGAGCCCGGTGGCCAGAGCGAGGCAGCCGAAGGCCATCAGGCGCCAGTTCCTTGCCTGCACGCGCGCTGTGCCGATGCGCTCGTCCCAAAGTTGGGCGGCCTTCTGGTATGGTGTGACGGGGTGGGGCGTCTTCCCGTAGCGTTGAACAGGTCGCTTGAAGAGCATCTAGTCTTCCTTGTCATTGAGAGAGGGGTTGGCGCCGCTTCCACCCCGATCGCCATCACGGACGGCGTGCGTGGCGGCGTGGCGATGGGCGCGCGCGGTCTGTTCGGAACGCAAGCGCCTCGCCCACGCCGGCGCGGCATTGGCACCTGACGCGGCAGGGTTTCCGGTCATTGATGCGGTCGGCTTGCCGCCCGCCGCGGTCCAGGCGGCATCGCGGCCGGCATCGGCGCTGCGCCGGAATGGTTCTGTTGCAGATCGCATTCCCCGCATCGCGGCGCCGCCAGCTGCGTCGGCAACGCCTTGCAGTCCAGCAGCTACGCCGGAGAGGCCGGACTCGGGCGATGTTGCACGCCCCATCTGCCAAGCTGTGGAAGCAGCCGATCCCATGGCCGTGCCGGCTCGAACGGCGGCGAGACCGCCGCCGGTTGCCATGCGCGCGCCGGCAAGCGCCGCACCTCCGGCAACGAGCGTTGATCCGGCTGCCGCCGCGGTGGTTCCGAGTGCGGCTCCCGCGCCAAGCTGCGGCGCGCCCGAGACAAGACCCGAGGCAATTCCCGGCCCGAAAATGCCGAGCCCAAGCAGCGCCAACGCGCCCAGTACCTGTGACATGGCCGCGGCCAAGTCCGGCTCCTTGCCTTGCAGCGCGGAAGCGAACTCGCCGAAGAGCGTGGAGCCGATGCGGACGATGACAGCAAGCACCATCACCTTAATGCCCGACGAGATCACATTGCCGAGCACGCGCTCGGCCAGAAACGCCGAACGGTTCCAGAGCGCGAAAGGCACCAGAACAAAACCGGCCAATGTGGTGAGTTTGAACTCCAGGATGGTGATGAAGAGCTGAATTGAAAGAATGAAGAAGGCGATGAGGACCAGGAACCAGGCGAGAAGCAGCACGAAGATGGTCAGCGCGTTGCCAAAGATCTCGGGGAAGCCGACTAGCTGGCTCGCTTGATTGAGCAGCGGCCAGGCGCCCTCGAAGCCGGCCGCGGCAATGCGGCCTGGCCGCAGGAGACTGTCGGCGGACAGATTGCCGGCCGATGCGTTGATGCCGAGCCCGGCAAAGGAATGGTAGATGATGTCGGCGAGGTTCTTAAAATTGTTCAGGATGAAGGCGAAGGCGCCGACATAGAGCACTTTTCGGACAAGCCGGCCAAGAACATTGGGCTCGCCGCCGAACGCCCAGACCAGGCCTGCCAGCGTGATGTCGATGCCGATCAGGATGGTGGTGAGAAAGGCGACGTCGCCCGAAAGCAGACCGAACCCGCTATCAATATAGCGGGTAAAAGTCTCCATGAAGCGATCAATGACGCCGAGGTCGTTCATGTCGCCGCCTTCCTCGTTGTCTTGAAGAACTGCTGATCAGTTGCCGGGATAGGCCGTTCCGGTGCCCAGGAAACGCTTCGTCGTCTCGCGGGCGGCTTCCTCGGACTGCGCCTTGCGGGCAGCATCTTCGGCTTCAGCCCGGAACTGGGTCGCGAGCAGCGTCTGGATCTGAATCTGCTGCTTGGTCGAAAGCGCGATCAGCTGATTGGTGGCCTGGCTTGCCTCAAGGGCACCTGCCGCGCCCTGACTGCGGTTGACGAGATCGGTAAGCAGGTCGCCGTCGGCCCGCACGTTCTCCACGATCTGCGACTGCGCGCTCATGGTTTGGCGGAACGCCTGCATGGCGTTTTGCCAGCGCTCGCGCGCGGCGCTCGCCACATCGCTGACCTTGATTGTGGCGTCGTAGCTTTCCGGATATTGCTCACGCCACTGGTTCTGAAGCTTGTCGAGATCGAAGCTCAGGCCGCTGGCCTGGGTCATCAGGCCGTCGATCCGTTGGAGCGAACCTGTGAGCTGCCCGACGGAAGAAAAATCCAGGCGCTGAAGGTTGCGCGCCATGTTCTGCAGCATCGTCGCCTGGTTCTGAAGCGACTGGATCTGGTTGTTTATCTGCTCCAGGGAACGTGCCGCTGTCAGCACGTTCTGCGCATAATTCGACGGATCGAACACGATTAGGGCGTGGGCCGGCTGGACGTAGTCGGCCATCGGTTTTGCGATTAGGGAAACGGTGATCAGGCTGGTGAGAAGGCGGCGCCGCATCATGACGATTGCTCCTTGTCTGGTTGAGGGAATTGCTGGAGAAGCTCGGCAGCCCAATCGAGGCCGCGCGCACCCAGGAACCGGGAGGCAAAGCTGTCCTGTCCGTGCTCCGACAGGACCCTGTCAATCAGGGTCTGCGTGGCCGGGTCGGAGGCTCCGCAAAGCGCAAGCGTGATCGGGCCGAGCCCGAGCTCGAAGAGCCGGTTGCCGCGGCGCGACTGCAGATAGTATTGCCTCTTCGGCGTCGCCCGGGCGACCAGTTCTATCTGCCGCTCGTTCAGACCAAATCGCTCATAGGCCACCCGCGCCTGCGGTTCCACGGCACGGTCATTGGGAAGAAAAATGCGCTGTGGGCAACTCTCGATGATCGCCGGCGCGATGGAAGAGCCAGCGATGTCGGCAAGCGACTGCGTGGCGAAGATCACCGACACGTTCCTCTTTCGCAGCACCTTCAGCCATTCGCGGATGCGGGCGGAAAAGAGCGGGTTGTCGAGATAAACCCAAGCCTCGTCGAGCATAAGCAGAGTCGGCCGCCCGTCGAACCGCTCCTCGAGACGATGGAAGAGATAGGTGAGCACCGGCAGCACAGCGCCTTGGCTGTGCATCAGCTCTTCGGTCTCGAAACACTGCACATCCGACAAAGCCAGCCGATCTTCATCGGCATCGAGCAGCCGGCCGAAGGGACCGTCGAGCGTGTAGGGCATCAACGCGGCCTTGAGCCCATTGGACTGAAGCAGAACCGACAGGCCCGTCAGCGTGCGTTCCTGCGCCGGCGCGGTGGCAAGGCTGGTGAGTGCCGACCAGATTGCCTCCTTCACCTCCGGCGTGACGGTGACATTCTCATGGGCGATGAGGCCGGCGATCCATTCGGCTGCCCAGGTGCGGACAGCCCGGTCGTTGACATTGCGCAGCGGTTGGAAGGCAAGCGCACCGTCCGCACCAAGCCCATGGTGCTCTCCACCCATGGCGAGTGTCGCCGCGCGAGCCGAGTTGCCCTTGTCGAAGACATAAACCTGTGCGCCGGCATAGCGGCGGAACTGCAGAGCGACGAGGGCAAGCAGAACCGACTTGCCGGCACCAGTTGGACCAACGATCAGCATGTGACCGACATCGTCGACATGGGTTGAAAGCCGAAACGGGGTCGACCCGCTGGTCTCGGCAACAAGAAGCGACGGTGCTTCGATCCGGGTGACTTTCGCGAGATGCTCGTTTGTCGCCGGACCGGCCCAAACCGACGATAGCGGCATGAGATGGGCAAGGTTCAATGTATGAATGAGCGGCTGGCGAACGTTGGCATAGACATGGCCGGGCAACGAGCCGAGCCACGCCTCGACCGCATTGACGCTTTCACGGATTGTGGTGAAGCCGAGTCCGTTGACGATGCGCTCGACCGCGCGAAGTTTCTCCGCGGCGGCTTGGCGATCCTCGTCCCACACCGTCACGGTAGTGGTGAGATAGCCGAAGCCGACATGATCGCCGCCCAACGCCTGAAGTGCTTCGTCGGCATCAAGCGCCTTGTTGTCGGCATCGCTGTCGACGAGCGGGACCGGTTCGTTGGTCACAACTTCGCGGAGGATCGCGACGATCGATTTGCGCTTGGCAAACCACTGCCGCCGCGACCGGGTCAGTGTCTTTGTGGCTTCCGTCTTGTCGAGCGGGATGAAGCGCGTCATCCAGCGATAGGCGAAATCCTGGTGATTGAGCGCATCAAGGATTCCTGGCCGGGTGACGTTCGGGAAACCAAGGATGGTGAGGGTGCACAGATGCTGCTCACCCAGCATCGGCTCCAGGCCGCCGGTAAGCGGCGCGTCAACCAGAACACCGTCGAGATACATTGGCGTTTCCGGCATGGCGACCGGATGGCGGTAGGTCGAGATTGTGCCGTGCAGATAGGTTAGCGTCTCGGCATCATCGAGGGCGCGCACTTCCGGCATGAAGCCGGACAGCAAATCCAGGACGCGGTCGGTCCCGTCGCGAAACCACGCCACCTCCTGGCGCCAGTCTCTAGCCCCTCCCGAGCGGTGCGAGTCGACCAGTGCGCTTTCCGCCCGCGCCTGGCCATCTGGCGCCGGCATGAAGACCAAGGTCAGATGATAGACGCTCTCGAAATGCGCGACCTTGCCCTCGAAGGCGGCGCGCCGCTCCTCATCGACCAGCCATGAGGCGGCGTCGGGAAACCTCGAACTCGGATAGCCAAGCGCTTCGATCCGCTCAGCCTCGAAGAACAATGCCCAACCGGAGCCGAGGCGTCTGAGCGCATTGTTTGCTCGCGCGCAAATGCCGATGAGCTCAGCTTCCGTCGCACTTTCAAGGTCGGGGCCACGAAACCGCAACGTCCGCTGGAAGCTGCCGTCCTTGTTGAGCACGATGCCAGGCGCAACGAGTGCTGCCCAAGGCAGATGGTCGGCAAGCCGGTCGGCTTTGCCGCGATACTCCGAAAGCCTCAGCATGCAAGCCAGCCCTTCTGCCGTAGATGGCGGACAAGCACGCTGGCAAAGTCCGGGTCGCGTCTTGCCGCAAAGACCGCGAGCGTGTGGCCGGCGATCCAGAGCGCCAGTCCGGCGATCCACTGCTGCAGGCCAAGGCCTATTGCCGCGGCCACCGTGCCGTTGAGGATCGCCACCGCTCGCGGCGCGCCGCCCAGCAGGATCGGCTCAGTCAATGCCCTGTGAACGGGGACTTCGAAACCCTCGATATGCTGATCTCCGGTGGCCATCAGACGAGTGCCCCGCCGCCGAAGGAGAAGAACGAGAGAAAGAAGCTCGATGCCGCGAAGGCGATCGACAGGCCGAAGACAATCTGGATCAGCCGGCGAAAACCGCCTGCCGTGTCACCGAAAGCAAGGGTCAGGCCGGTGGTGATGATGATGATCACCGCGACGATCTTGGCGACCGGCCCCTGCACCGACTCCAGGATCTGTTGCAGCGGCTGTTCCCAGGGCATGCCGGAGCCGGCCGCATACGCCGGTGCGGTGAGAACAAACGCGAGCGCGGCGGACGAAAGAAAGCGAATCTTCTTGCGCATGAAGTGACCTCTCAAAACTGCTGGAGTTGCGGAAGCGTGAGTTGGGTGAGGGCGTAGTCGCCGCCGCCATCGAGACCAGTGACCTCGGCGATCGCGTCGATGCGACGCGAGGATCCGCGTCCGGCGATAAAGACGATCAGATCTATCGCCTCGGCGATGAGGCGGCGAGGCACGGTGACGACGGCCTCTTGGGCGAGCTGCTCGATGCGATAGAGGGCCGAGCGCGCTGAGTTGGCGTGTACCGTGGCGATGCCGCCAGGATGCCCGGTGTTCCATGCCTTCAGCATGTCGAGGGCTTCAGCACCTCTCACTTCGCCGACGATGATACGGTCGGGTCTAAGTCGCAATGTCGAGCGCACGAGGTCGGCAAGCGTGACCGAGCCCCGCCTCGTCCTCAAGGCAACGCAGTCCTTCGCCGCGCATTGCAGCTCGCGCGTGTCCTCGATCAGGATCACCCGCTCGTCGCACTCAGCGACTTCCGCCAGCAGCGCATTGGCAAGCGTGGTCTTGCCCGACGATGTGCCGCCGGCGACCAGGATGTTGCGCCGCTCGCGGACTGCCTTCTTCAGAGCGTCGGCCTGAAGTGGCAGCATGATGCGGTCGGCGACATAGTTGGCCAGCGTGTAGAGTTTTGCTGCCGGCTTGCGAATGGCGAAACACGGGGCCAGAACGACAGGCGGCAGCAATCCCTCGAAGCGCTCGCCTGACGGCAGTTCGGCACTGACGATCGGATTGCCGGCATGGGCCTCGGCGCGCACGTGGGAGGCAACCAGCCGGATGATGCGCTCGGCCTCGGAAGGGTGCATGTGCACGCCGGTTTCGACCCGGCCTTCGCCCAACCGGTCGAGCCTCAGCGCGCCATCGGGATTGACCATCACCTCGATGACGGTCGGATCGGCGAGCGCCTCGGTGATCGCCGGCCCCATGGCGGTGCGCAGCATGGCGCGGCGGCGGTGGTCGGCCTCTGGATGAAAACTCATCCTTCCCCTCCCCCGTCGTTCTTGTTGCCAAGCGCACCCTTCCCGGAAGCAATCTGGCGCCCGACCTGCTCGACGAACTTGTCGAAGCGCTCCTGGGCAATCGCCTGGGTTGCCTTGTCGGGAATTGGCGTGTGCGCATGAAGCGTGATCGAAAAGCGGATAAAGAGCGCCAGGCTCTCCAGGATCATCTCGACATCGCGCCTGACATGGCCGAGGTCGCGGGAAAGACGGTCGAGCCTCACACCGTAGCGCTGATCGAGCTCGTTCTCACCGCGCCGCTCGATGAAGGCCTCGACCGCCTTTGCCACGATCGCGGATTTGGTGGTCGAGGGATCACGACTGAGTTTATCCAGCCTCTTGCTCAACTCGAGTTCGAGCAGAAACTGGTGGCGAATGCGGTGGGGCTTCATGAAGCTCGTTCCAACTGACCGACGCTGATGCGCCAGCGGCAGGAACAAGCATCGGCCAGACACCCCAAATTGCTTATGGCCGTTATCTACGCTGAGATGCGCTCTGCCTTTGAGCGCCGTTCAGAAGCCGGGAATGATGTCCTTGTCGTCGCCCATTCCCTCGTTGAGGCCGTACGCACGTGCTGCGATGGAAATCCGGTCCATCACGCGTTGGTCGGCAGCCGCCTCGCTATCATCGTCAGCAGGCTTGAGCAAATCCTCCTGATCAGGCTCTTGGGCAAGGAGGGGATGGTCTTCGGGCAGACCTGGATGACGCTGCTGCTGGAGACCGCCGTCCTCTTCGATTGCTGCGCCGGTACTGTCGCCCTCGGCAGCAAGACGGCGGTCAACGCCGCGCACCTGTCCGACCCAATCGTCCGGGCGTGACGCAGGGGAGTCCGCGTAGGGACCCTCGCGTAGCGCCGGCGAAGGCAGCACCCGTTCGGTGAAATTCTGATCCTGGTAATAGCGCAGTTTCTTCGCGCGGATCGGCGGCAACCCCGAAACCAGTATCAATTCGTCTTCCTGCGGCAGCTGCATCACCTCGCCCGGCGTCAGCAACGGCCGTGCGGTTTCCTGGCGGCTCACCATGACGTGCGAAAGCCAGGGCGCCAGCCGATGGCCGGCATAGTTGCGCATGGATCTGAGCTCCGTCGCCGTACCGAGCGCGTCCGAGATACGCTTGGCCGTGCGCTCGTCATTGGAGGAAAAGGCAATCCGCACATGGCAATTGTCGAGAATGGCGTTGTTCTCGCCATAGGCCTTGGAGATTTGGTTCAACGATTGCGCGATCAGATAAGCGCGGATGCCGTAGCCTGCCATGAAGGCGAGCGCAGTCTCGAAGAAGTCGAGCCGACCGAGCGCCGGGAATTCATCCAGCATCATCAGGAGCTGATGCTTGCGGCTCTTCTTTGCATCGCCCTCCAGCCGCTCGGTCAGCCGCCGGCCGATTTGATTGAGCACCAATCGCACCAGTGGCTTGGTGCGCGAGATATCCGACGGCGGCACGACCAGATAGAGCGACATCGGTCGCTCGGCATCCACAAGGTCGGCAATGCGCCAGTCGCAGGCCGATGTTGCCGCGGCCACGGTTGGATCACGATAGAGCCCGAGAAACGACATGGCGGTCGAGAGAACGCCTGAACGCTCGTTCTCTGATTTGTTCAGCACCTCACGGGCCGCCGACGCCACAACGGGATGGGCCTCAGGCTTGTCCGCCGCGCCGAGGTGGTTGGTCATCATCATCTGCTGCAGTGTCGCGACAAATGAGCGTTGTGGGTTCGACAGGAAGGTGGCGACGCGGGCAAGCGTCTTTTCCTCTTCGGCGTAGAGCACGTGCAAGATGGCGCCAACTAGGAGTGAATGACTGGTCTTCTCCCAATGGTTCCGCCGCTCCAGCGCGCCTTCCGGATCGACGAGAATGTCTGCGATGTTCTGAACGTCGCGGACCTCATCTGGACCTTTGCGCACTTCCAGCAGCGGGTTGTACCGCGCCGATCTCGGATCGGTGGGATTGAACAAAAGGGAGTACGAGAACTTCGACCGCCAGCCGGAGGTCAGCTGCCAGTTCTCGCCTTTGATGTCGTGAATGACGGCCGAGCCGGTCCAGGAAAGAAGGGTTGGAACAACGAGTCCGACGCCCTTGCCCGAACGTGTCGGCGCAAAGGCCATGACGTGTTCCGGTCCGTCATGGCGCAGATAGCGATCCTTCAGTTCGCCAAGCAAAACGCCGGCCGGCTGAAACAGCCCTGCCTTCTCGATCTCCCGAGTCGCGGCCCACCGTGAGGAACCATAGGTGGTGACCAATCCGCGCTGCCGCGCGCGCCAGAGGGAGCCAGCTATCGCGGCGGCACAGCCTAGGAACCCACTGGCTCCAGCAAGCATGCCGGCCTTGTCGAAAACCTCAGGCGCATAGGCGTCGAATTGAAACCACCATTCGAACAGTTTCCACGGCTTGTAGACCGGCCAGGCCGCCGCGACAAACCATGGCGCGCCGAGTGGCGGCTGATAGGAGAGCATGTGGGCGCACCACTGGGTTGCAGTCCACACGCCAAGAATGACAATTGCGAATACGACAGCGATCTGCCCAATCAGCAACTTCGTGGGTGTCAATGGCTTGCTCCGCTCTTCTGGGCGTACGGACCAAACATCGCGCCGAGCGATGAGAATTCGAACGGCCTCTACGTGCGACTAGGTGCGATGACAAGGTTGATAGGTATTGTTCAGCTGCGAACAGCGAAAATCCGCCGCAGCAACCTATCGGCGTGCCAGGTACGCGGTTTGGTTGCAGAAATGTTGGCATCTGCGCGGGGCACATTGAAGAAGGCTGTGTGTGGTGAGGAAGGCGCATCCGGGCCACGATGATGCCAAGCGTCAGGGGACTGGCACCCGGTGCTTGATGCCGTCCGGCGTCGGGGACAGGCCATCTGGCAGGCCTTGCCGCTAGCCGAGCAACGCCGCGTGGTGCGTCATCTTCGTGCGCTGTGGGATGTGCATCGCTTCCGCATCGCGCCACAGATCGCGGCCGTGCTCGATCGCCGCGTTGCCGAGGGCAGGCTTGCCTATCGCGCCGCATCGATTGTCGGCGCCGAACAGGCACACGGATGCATTCGCGTGCGGCAGCGGCTGCGTGGCCAACGCAGCCTCGTTGTCGATGCTTTCGACAGTGTGATCGTGACGACCGGACCGGCGCACGCCGATGTCTTGCGGACCAACACAGCGATTGCGGCGCTCGAGCGGATGGGATTGGTCCGGCTCGACCCGATTGGTCTTGGTTTGGAGACCGACAGTCAAGGCCGTGCGGTCGGCACATCCGGGCGCCCGACCGACAGCATTTTCGTCAGCGGGCCACTGGCGCGCGGCAGCGTTGGCGAATTGATGGGAATTCCCGAAGTCACCGCGCATGCCGAGCGCATCGCCGCTGAAATCGACGAATGGCTTGGATATCAAACGGCGTTGCGCCACAAGGTGTCATGAAGCTGCAAACACGATAAGGCTATCCAGATGACACTGACCGAACGCGTTCCCCCAGTGGAAACCCGGATTCCCCTGAAATTTGCGATGCGACACTTGGCCGGAGCTGTCTCCGTGGTGACCGCAGGTGTTGGCGACGAACGGACGGGCGCAACCGTTACCACCGCCCATTCCCTATCGGTCGAACCAGAGGTGATGGTTGTGAGCATCAACCTGAACTCGTCTACCTGGGCAGCCATCAGCCGGCATGGGCATTTCTGCGTGAATGTGCTGCGTGCCGACCAGATGGCGATTGCCGACCGTTTCGCCGGACGCGGTGACCTGAGGGGGGCCGCGCGTTACGAGGGAGCCCGCTGGTCTAGCCTTACAAGCGGCGCATTGGCACTCGACAGCGCGCTCGCCGCGGTCGACTGTACGGTCGAGGACACGATTATTCGCCACAGCCACGCGCTGATCCTCGGCAGCGTCCGGGAGGTGGTGAGCGGAGAGCCAGGCCCGGCGCTGATCTATCATCACGGCGCATACGGATCATCGTGAGCTTGTTGGGTTCGGCTCCTTTCCAAACAGCTTGATTAAGCTAAACCGCGCGAAGCGATGTAAAGCGCCATCAGCCTGGCACTGGGCCACGGCGCCCCATCGCGCGAAGGGCAAGGTCGAAACCTTCGTCCACCGAGTTCACGATCCGGCCACTCAGTTCGTATCCAGGCAGACATCGGGATGGCGGGACAGGAGGCAGGGCAATGCCGTCGTGCATGACCTCGAGGCGACCATCGGGGTAGTCGCAGACGACGACCTTTTTGCGGGCAAGTCGCCTCGCGGTATCGGTCGGATCGAGAATGAGCAGCACCTTGTCGTAGCGCAGTGTCAGGGCCTGAGACAGCGTGCGGACCTCCTTGCGGCACATGGCGCCGACCAGATTCTCGTGATCGGGGCGGCGCATGTCCTTCGGGTTGCGTGGTTCTTTGCGAAAACGTGCGTTAAAGTCCGCCATGAATGCCGGCGCAAAGGCGTTGGCCGCCTCGATGGTGTTGATGCCGCGAAGGCGCAGTTCCTTCATAAGCCGGTCCTGCAGCGTCTGATGGGCGCTTAACACGACCTTTTGCCTGTGGGGAGTTGGCGCAGATGATGTGGATGTTGAGCTCGTAGAGAGCCCGGCCGAACTGCGTCAGGCCACTGCTTCTATCCTTCTCCGAACATGTGTCGTCCGGAAGACGCCATGCTTGTCCCTGTAGAAAGAAAGCGGCTTGCCCCAGCGCCTTGCGGCATGAAAATAGTCGAACGTGTTCTCCGACCCCGCAAAGCGCAGATGCAGCAGCTTGCCGGTCGCGTCGTCTATGAAGACGAGCATGGCGCATTTGGGGCCACGATTCTCGAACCACCAGTGATGCGAGCCGTCGATCTGCACCATCTCGCCGAGACAGTCGCGCCGTCCGCGCGGCTGGTGCACGCGGCGCTTGCGTTCACGGCCCGATGTCCAGATCCCGGCCTCCGTCATCCATTTGCGCAGCGTCTCTGCTGACGGCGATTTGATGCCGCTCGATCACTCTTCGTGGGCAAGCGTCGGACCGAAGTCGACATAGTGTTCGCGGATCAGCTCCAAAGCGAAGTCGCGAATGCCATTGATGATGCGATTGTTGGAGCGTCGCCCCCGCGCCTTTTGTCGAGAGCCGCCGCGCCGTCGCCCAGGAATGTCTTCATCAATCGTTGGACTTGCCGAGCAGTAATTCCCAACACGCTTGCGGCGGCAACGCTCGTCATCCGCCGCTCTATAACATCGACAAGACCTCAATGCGATTTCAGTCCCAAGATGCAATCTCCCCGCTCTCGAAGGCGAGAGAGTGGCAAGGCACAAGCAGGAGCGACATTCCTATTTTGCCAGATCAGGACATCTTAAAAAGTTGCAACGCATATTATGGAACTCGGTGGCGGTTTTCTAGCTGTTGCTTTTTCTCTCCTGCCGCAGCTTACGAAGTTGTGGAATCTCTCAGTAAACTGCGGGGGTTTGACCATGGTGTCAGAGTCGGAAACGACAGCACATCGCGATGCCGTTGGGGGGGCGTCCACCGCATCGAGTAGGGCTGAGCATGAGGGGGAAGGCGGATAGCCGAAGCGTGACAGTGCGATGACCCGAAAGCCCTCGCCAACAGGGCGGCCGCAGGAGCACCGGCATACCGTCAGGCGCGATGCGGACCGACAGCCCCCCGGCGAAGGGCGCTGATTGATCGATCGAATTTGAATTCGGGTCGTTTTATCAGCTGACATAATCCAAATCGAATTCCTCACGATATTTCAGCACGCGCCTGGATTTTTCTGCATTTGGCTCCGGCGAAGACCCCGGTGGTGCGGTGTAAGCGCACCTCCGGCATCTTGGACTTGTTTTCATTAGCCATCCAGGACTGCTGCATTGCCGCAGCGATGGTTCCAACCTGCTAGGCGTCGCCAAACCGCGCATCGTTGGGTTGGATGCCGGATCCCCGTGGGCGACGTTGCCGGATCCATACCAACCATGGCCGCGACCAGAGTTGCCACGTCGGAATGGCCAAGCACCTTGCCGTCGCCGGACTTGATGGTTTCGCCGACATTGCCCGGCCCGGCGAACAGTCATTGATCAGCCCTTGTCGGTGGTGCCCAGTACGCTGGCTGAAACCGATCACGATCAGGAAAAGTCGATACTTGAACAACAGGATCGAGCAGGACCATCGGCGCATTCAATCGCCGTGTGCGGCCGATGCTGGCCTTCAAGTCGCCGGCCACCGCCAGCATCATCCTGTCCGGGATCGAAATGCTTCACATGATGCGCAAGCGACAGGCAAGTACGCATTCAATCCAAATCCCTCCCTGGCCGAGCAGTTCGCCATGCTGGCGGCATGACAGCGGCCGGTCTCGACCACCTTCATGACGCAGAAAAAACTTTGGGACCGAGCAGGGAGATTTTGCAGAAAGACAGGAAGCAGAGAGCGGTTGCTCATGGCATACTCATGCAATCGGTCAATCCCATTCCGGCGTCCACGGCACCTTGTTCTTGTCCACGCACCTGAAGTTCGTGCATGTGAGAGCGTCGATCCGCTTCATGTCGACGCTAGATAGAACGAAATCCATGACGTCGAAGTTCGACCGCATGTTTTCCGGCTTGGTTGACATTGTATTGACGCCGACGCCTTTCTGCAGAATCCATCTCAACACCACCTGCGCAGCCGACTTTCCGTAGGCTATGCCGATCTGGCCAAATTGCGGATATTTGAAAACCTCCCCCCTCGCGACCGAAGAGAACGAAGCCAGCGGAACGCCCGTCTGAAAGGACATGTCGAGCAGAATTGACTGATCGAGAAGCGGGTGGAATTCAACCTGGTTGATCGCGATTTCGCCATTGGTGAATGATTGCGCGTCCCGCATCATTGAGGCCGTGAAATTAGAGACGCCGATCTCGGTCGCGAGTCCCTTACGCTTCGCGTCCCGAAGTAGGGCGAGAGACTTGCGATTGTCCCCGGACGGATCCGGCCAATGAAGGAGCAGAAGGGCGACCTTCGACACGCCAAGAGCGTTCAGACTCGCCTCCACCGATTTCAGGAACTGTTCCTCGGTGTAGTTCTCGGGATGCACTTTCGTGGTGATGAGAAGGTCGTCTGTCGAGACGTTAGCCTGGCGGATGGCCGCGCCCAAGTCGGCCTCGTTTCCGTACAGTTGAGCTGTGTCGAATGATCGATAGCCGACCTCGTACGCAGCGGCAAATGCCTTCTCCAAATCCTCGCCCTTGAGCGGATATGTTCCAAACGAACGTTCATGTCCCGGCCGAAAGCAGATCGACATTTTCCTTTCCTTTCCCAGGCGCCGTAGCGAACCGTGTGCACATTGAGCTGCTATAGATGGATGCTGTCCCAAACCACGGCGCGATCGATCGACTGGATCACCTTCCTCTCTGCCACGGCCATTCTCCGACTGACGCCCTTTCATAATGCAGTGGTCAACCTCCGTTGTGGATGGAGCCGACGTCAATCATGCGATCCAGCGAACGGATGAAGCTCCAAAGCTAGCCACATGCAATCCGTATCCGCGTAATACTGATGCCATGGGTAGAGAAACCCGCCAATACTATCGCTTGTGCAATCGAAGAATGGCTGGGCGAAGCCCGGAGCCATCAGGATTTCTTCGGTCAGTGTTTCCCGCTGCTGCGTCTGAAACCTCTGCATCCGTCCCACTCCCATGATCTGCACATGGGTCTCGATGAATGGATGCAGATTGTGGATCAGGCAGTCCGTCGCTTCCGGAGCAAACCAAAGATTGGCTTTCGCGGCAAAAGTCATGCCGTCGGTCTCCGGGTTCCCGGCAAGCATTGCCGCTGCACCGCTCAGACGAATTTCAATAAGGTCGTCCTGCGATGAGCGGTAGAGCGGCAGTCCGAGAATTTCCGCGGTCGGGTCGGTGATCGTCTCCGCATATCGCGGCCACCCTAGAGTGCTCGCCCTGGCGCCTACTGTCTCGAGAACACGGATCACAATCATTGCCTGTGCGTTCTCGATGACCGCGTCGATGAGCGTGGTCGATGAAAATGGCTGGATTGTTTGCCGAGGCTTACCAGCGATCTCAACGACGGTATCACCGATGTTGAAGACGATATTGCGCCCGTGAAGTGCGAATGACGAAGCGCCCTCAATCAGTTCGGCGTCAACCACAGCGTTGGAGAAATTGAGATCTCGCCGGTTGTTAGGCCTAGCCATGAGCTTCCTCTCTTGCCATCGTCGCCCGGTCCGGTCCGTCCGACAGGGACATGGTGGTGTTCGTGGGAGGGCGTGGATCGCAGCGAAATCCAAAGATCGGTGCGCGCCACGCCGCTGACATCTGGGCCCATCAGCTGGCCAGCCGCGCCTCGCGTGCCGTCTGTGCAGCGAAATATCTCGCGATTGCATCGATAACCCGAGTTGTCGCCTTTCCATCGCCGTAGGCGTCCACGGGCCGGGCCATTCGTGAATATTCGTCCGGATCGCGCAGCAGTCGGGTCGCTTCACTCACGATCCGGGCGGTGCTGCGGCCCACAAGGCGCGCTGTGCCAGCTTCGACAGCCTCCGGCCGCTCGGTGATGTCCCTTAAAACAAGCGTCGGTTTGCCGAGTGAAGGGCCTTCTTCCTCTGCGCCGCTGCTGTCCGAGATGATGATGTCCGAGCGCAGCATAAGGCTGCAGAAATTCCGGTACGGTAGCGGATCCACCACCGTAATATTCGCCTGGTTGCTCAGATAGGGCAACATGACTTCGCGCACTGCCAGGTTCTTGTGCAATGGGATGATGACACGCACGTTCTCCTGGGATGATAGCTGCACCAGAGCTCTTGCGATCTCGTGCATCGGTGCACCCCACGACTCGCGTCGATGTGCTGAGGCGACCACGATTCGCCGCGTATCGTTCTTGAGGTCGGCAAGTGCGGGCTCGGCGAAGGCGGGAGCATTTTCGGCCGCCCAATGAAGTGCATCGACGACCGTGTTGCCGGTGACCGTGATACGATCCTCACGGGCACCTTCGCGGATAAGGTTCTCGCTGCTCCGGATGGTCGGCGCCAGGTGGAGATCCGTTATCTGGGCAACGAGGCGCCGATTGGCCTCCTCTGGATATGGTGATGCAATGTTGCCGCTGCGTAAGCCCGCCTCGAGATGGATGATGGGGATACGGTGCTGGAAGGCGGCCAGGGCGCCTGCCAGGGTGCTCGCGGTATCGCCATGAACGATCACCGCGTCCATTCCCCATTGTTCCATTTGCACGGAGAGCATTTCCAGTATTCGATGTGTGACCTGCGACAAGGTCTGGCGAGGTTGCATGACGTTTAGTTCGATGTCCGGTCGAATACCGAATTCCGGTAAAGTGATATCAAGCATCTCGCGATGCTGCCCCGTGGAAACAACGAGTGGCTCGAACCTGCGGTCGAGCTTCATTGCGTTGATGACTGGGGCGCATTTAATCGCCTCAGGACGAGTACCGAAAATGAATGCCACTTTGGACATGATCGTCTCTCCAGAAGAATCTGAGGGGTCGCCGGCGACCGCAGTTGCCAAGGACTTGCATAGGGGGGCCATCCATCAGGGCCTAAGCGAACCACGTGTTGGCCAATCACAGCGGACAACGAGAATCCTCTAGCCGAGGTCGACTGGAATGCGAGCGTCGCTTTCTGGTGGACGGCGATGCGCCCTTCCCACAGAATGCCGTCTGACGCAGATCTCCTTCTTGTTTCATCCATCGCGGCTAACCGCGCCATCAATGCTGGTCGGCAGTTGCTGCCGCCACTCCTCAACGAAGAGACACAAAACTCGTGCCAATTTGGCTGATCGAGCTGAAGAAAAAACTTTGTGTTGCTTTACAGCTATTTAGCCAAAGACAAAGGATCGGCTAAACAAGACTGTGTGTGACGGATCCGACAAAGAGACTGTGTGTCACGGACCCGACAAGGCCGACAGAAGGCGCGGATCTGGTGCAACGAAGAAAAAATTGGCCGCGTTGGTCCACGTTGGCGTTGGACCGCCCCTCAAAGCGTCGCTGACTCTTCACTCTTTCCCTGATCGCCCACCACAGTCCCGGCAGTGATTGGCGGAGAATGGCTGTGGGGTTCTGGATTGGCTTTTCGGTCGAAAAGCGAAGGGGATTTCGGGCTGACAGAATGGGAACTCTCGGAACGAGGTAACCCGATGATGGTCTATCGCAACAGAGGACTAACCATCTTTCCGTGCTGGTCGCCGGTGGCGACACCGATCACCGCGCCCTCGTCGTTGTAGAGCACTTCGGTTGCGGCAAAGCCGGGATAGATCTCGACGCCGAGCTCTTCCGCCTTGGTCGCCAGTCAGCGACAGACATTGCCGAGCGATACGATGTAGTTGCCATGATTGTTCATCAAGGGCGGCATGGCGAAGTTCGGCAGGCGGATCGAGCCGGCCGGGCCGAGCAGCAAGAAATGGTCGTCCGTCACCGTGGTCTTGAACGGATGGCTATCGTCCACGCACCAGTCAGGCAGCAGGCGGTCGATGCCGATGGGATCGACAACGGCGCCCGACAGGATATGGGCGCCGACTTCCGAGCCCTTTTCCAGCACGAGGACGGTGAGATTAGGATTGACCTGCTTCAACCGGATCGCGGCCGACAGGCCCGCAGGCCCCGCGCCGACGATCACGACGTCGAATTCCATGCTCTCGCGTTCGGAGAGTTCGATCGTCATCGAAGCAGCTAAGTCCTCAAAGCGCCTTTTCGAGTTCCGGCAGGGCCTCGAAGAGATCCGCAACGAGACCGTAGTCGGCAACTTGGAAAATAGGCGCCTCCTCGTCCTTATTGATCGCGACGATGACCTTCGAATCCTTCATGCCGGCCAGATGCTGGATGGCCCCGGAGATGCCGCAGGCGATGTAAAGGTCCGGGGCGACCACCTTGCCGGTCTGGCCGACCTGCCAGTCGTTGGGTGCATAGCCAGCATCGACGGCCGCACGCGACGCACCGACGGCGGCGCCAAGCTTGTCCGCAACGGGAAGGATGACTTCTTTGAATTTCTCCGACGAGCCGAGCGCCCGACCGCCGGAGATGATGATCTTCGCCGAGGTCAGCTCCGGTCGGTCCGAGGTCGAAAGTGCGTTCGACACAAAGGTCGAAAGCTCTGAAGAAAAGGCTGCCGTCGAGATTTCCTCGACGACAGCAGATGGGCCTTGGGAGGCGTGGGAAAAGGACGCCGAGCGTACGGTGATCACCTTCTTGGCGTCAGTCGACTGCACCACCTGGATGGCATTGCCGGCATAGATCGGCCGTTTGAACGTGTCGGCAGAGACGACCTCGACGATTTCCGAGATCTGCGCGACATCGAGCAGCGCAGCAACGCGCGGCAGGATGTTTTTGCCGACCGAGGTCGCGGCCGAGACGACCGCATCGTAATTGCCGGCGATCGACACGATGAGCGCCGCCAGCGGTTCTGCGAGATTGTTGGCAAGACTGGCGTCGTCGGCAAGCAGCACCTTGGAAACGCCGGAGAGTTTTGCAGCCGCATCGGCCGCAGCCTTGACGCCGGAGCCGGCGACGAGCACATGCACGTCGGAACCGATCTTCGACGCGGCCGTCAGCGCCTTTGCGGTCTGGTCGGAAAGGGTTTCATTGTCGTGATCTGCCAGAAGAAGAATGGCCATGGTTTAGTCTCCCTTTCCCACCTTAGAGCACGCCGGCTTCGGTCTTGAGCTTTTCAACCAGTTCGGCGACCGACTTAACCTTGACGCCTGCCTTGCGGCCGAACGGTTCCTGGGTCTTCAGCACCTTGAGGCGCGGGGCGGTGTCGACGCCGAAGTCGACCGGTGTCTTCTTGTCGAGCGGCTTTTTTTTGGCCTTCATGATGTTCGGCAGCGACGCATAACGCGGCTCGTTGAGGCGAAGGTCGGTCGTAACGACGGCCGGAAGCTTCACGTCGATCGTCTGGAGACCACCGTCGACTTCGCGCGTCACCCTGGCTGTGCCCTCTGGTGCCTTGCCGTCGTCGATCTCGACCTTGGAAGCAAACGTCGCCTGCGCCCAACCAAGAAGGGCCGAGAGCATCTGGCCGGTCTGGCTGCTGTCGTCGTCGATCGCCTGCTTGCCGACGATGACGAGGCCGGGCTGTTCGGCCTCGGTGACACCCTTGAGGATCTTGGCGACGGCGAGCGGCTCGACGGCGTCGTCCGTCTCGACCAGCAAGGCGCGATCGGCGCCCATGGCAAGCGCGGTGCGCAGCGTCTCTTCGGCTTTCGCAGGACCGATCGACACCACAACCACTTCCTCAGCCTTGCCGGCTTCCCTGAGGCGTAGCGCTTCCTCAACCGAAATCTCGTCAAACGGGTTCATCGACATCTTGACATTCGTAAGCTCGACACCGGAGCCATCCGCCTTCACGCGGATCTTTACGTTGTAATCAACAACGCGCTTGACTGGGACCAAGATCTTCATGGCTCGACTCCAAAATTCGTCAGCAGAGGGCGTGGAAACGTTCGACCATGACGTCAAGCACCTCGCCGGGATCACGCTTCCACCAATTGTTAGCGGAGAAAATCTCGACCTCGCAGGGACCGGTGTAGCCGGTGCCTTCGACACTCGCGCGGATCGTCTTCAGATCGGCAACACCGTCGCCCATCATACCGCGGTCCAGCAGCACGTCGCGCGTGTCGGCAAGCCAATCGCAAAGGTGATAGCCCAAAATCCTGTCCTTGCCGGCGCGCTGCAACTGGGTGTCAAGATCGCAGTCCCACCAGACATGGTAGACGTCAACGGCAATGCCAAGGTTCGGCGCATCAACCGCCTCGCAGATATCGACAGCGTCACGCACGGTCGTCAGGCAGGAGCGGTTCCCGGCGTAGACGGGATTGAGAGGTTCCAGCGCCAGCTTGACATTGCGGTCCGCCGCATAGAGTGCGAGGTCGGCAACACGTTCAGCGACAATCTTCAAGCTCTCGGCAGTGCCCTTGGTGCCGGGATGTACGCCGCCCACCACAATCGTCAGCACAGTGGCACCCAGACCGGCAGCCATATCGATGGACGCCCTCGCCTCATCGAGAACCGCTGTCCTGTCGATCGCTTCGCTACCGACAAGGAACGGTGTGCGGCAAAGTCCGGCGACGGAAAGGCCTGCCGAGCGCACCCGCTCGCCAATCTCGTTCGCCCGCGCACCGACTTCGCGGCGCCAGAAGACGATCGAGCCGAAACGACGGGCAGCACACGCATCAATCACCCGCTCCGGTGACCAGCCTGCACCGTGGCCATCCAAGTTGTGTCCGAGGCTGGCGGTGTTGAGCGCGAGCGCCAAATGGTCCGTCGAGAAATCGCGCATAGCCTACGCCCCGTAAACAGCGAGCAACTTCTTCATGCGCTCGACGGCGCGGTTGGGATCGCGCAGCAGGCCGCACTGGTCCGCCTGACGGAACACCTCGACGAAATACGGCAGCGGCCGCATCGCCTGGGCGCCGTTCAGCATCACGAAGTGATCCTGGAAGCCGTTCAGCCAGGCGAGGAAGACGACGCCGGTCTTGTAGTATTGGGTGGGCGCGCGGAAGATCAGGCGAGCGAGCGGCACGGTCGGGTCGAGCGTTGCACGGAAGCCCGCCTTGTCGCCGTCGCCCAGCCGCTCCACCGCATAGGCGGCGGCCGGCGCGAGCGGGTCGAAGATGCCGAGAAGGGCGTGCGAAAAGCCCTCGCTGTCACCTTCGATGAGTTCCGGATAGTTGAAGTCGTCGCCCGTATACATTTTCACGCCGGCGGGCAGACGACGGCGCATGACGGCCTCCTTTTCCTTGTCGAGAAGGGAGATCTTGATGCCGTCAACCTTGGCCGTGTTCGCTTCGATGACGGCGAGCGCCGTCTGCATGGCGGGGTCAAACGCCGCGTCGCCCCAATAGACGGCAAGCTGCGGATCAAACATATCGCCGAGCCAATGCAGGATCACCGGCTGGTCGCAGGCGGCGAGCACATCGGAATAGATCTTGACGTAGTCTTCCGGCTTTTTTGCGACGCGCACCAGAGCACGGGAGGCCATGAGGATGAGGCGGCCGCCGAGCTTCTGAATGGCTTCCGCCTGTTCCAGATAGGCCCGGCGCACATCGTCCAGACTCGCCACTGCCGCGGGGTCGAGATGATCCGTGCCGCAGCCATTGGCGACCACCGCATCCGGGAGTTCCTCGCGGGTGCGGCGGATCAGCTCCAGTGCGCCCGGCCAGTCGAGACCCATGCCGCGCTGCGCCGTATCCATCGCCTCGGCAATGCCGAGGCCGAGGCCGGCGAGATAGCGGCGAAACTCCATCGTCTTGGCCCAGTCGACCGTAGCGCGACCCGACGGATCGTTCGCAGTGAAGGGATCGGCGACGACGTGGGCGGCCGAGTAGACTGTTCGCGCCGGGTTCCTGCCAAGCGTGGCGGCGGCGATTGGCTTTCCGGTCAGGGCATAGTGCGCAAGGCGGCCAGCGGTATCGGGAAGGGCGATTTTCATGAAAAACCTCAGAAGCGCGGGACGAGCATGCCGGCATCGGCTGGGATCGACAGTCCGGTTGTGTACGGAAGCCTGCCAGTCGCAAGCGAGGCAATCAGCGCACCGACCTCCTCCGGCTCGCCGACACGCGGGAAAAGCGTGAGGCCCTGCGCGGCCCGTTCGCGATAGGCCTCGATAACCGGCGCGGTCATCTCGGTGGCAATCAGGCCCGGCTGGACGTCATAGACGGCAATGTTCTCGCGCCCGAGACGGACGGCGAGAGTCTTGGAGACCATGGCGGCGGCGGCCTTCGAGGCGCAGTATTCCGAGCGCTGCTCCGCCACCGCGACCGCATTCGAAGACGTGACATTGACGATCGAACGGAAGAGTGGCGGCCGCGCGCGTGCAAGCAGACGACGCGCGAATGCCTGGCTCAGGAAGAACATAGCCTTCGTGTTGACGGCAAAACACCGGTCCCAGCTCTCCTCGGAGACCTCCATCATGTCTCCGCGCTTGAGCACGCCGACACCGGCATTGTTGACGAGCGTGGTAAGCGGCCCGAGCTTTTCCTCGACCGCATCGATCGCCGCACCGTGACCGCCGATCGCAGCGACATCGAACGCGGCGGCGACGACGGGGACGCCATGGGCGGCGACGCGCTCGACCGCGGCGGCAAGTTCGGCGTCCTCAGCCGGCCCGTTGACGGCGACCGCAAATCCTTCCTTCGCCAGAGCTTCAGCAACGGCAAGGCCGATGCCGCGCGAGGAGCCGGTGACGAGCGCGACCGGCCGGGCGGACGCGGCGCTCATGCCCTAGCGCCTTTCTTCAGGAGTTCGCGCGCGATGATCATGCGCTGGATCTGGTTCGTGCCTTCATAGATCTGCGTGATCTTTGCATCGCGGTAGAGCCGCTCCACCTCGAAGCCGCGGATATAGCCGGAGCCGCCAAAGACCTGCACGGCATCGGCGGTACGCTGTACAGCCATGTCGCCGGCAAAGCACTTGGCGATGGAGCAGGCTTTGGTCGCATCCGCGCCGCTGTCGATTTTCGAAGCGGCAGAATGGACGAGCAGGCGTGCGGCCTCGATGTCCTTCGCCATGTCGGCCAGAAGCCATTGCACGCCCTGGAAGTCGGCGATCGCCTTGCCGAACTGTTTGCGCGTCCCGGCATAGTCGAGGGCGGCCTCCAGGCCGGCCTGTGCGATACCGACGGCGAGTGACGCAATGCCGACGCGCCCCTTGTCGAGGACCGCCATCATCATGTGGAAACCGCGCCCCTCGGTGCCGAGCAGGGCATCTGCCCGAAGGCGCACATCGGTGAAGTTCAGCGCGCCGACCTGGCTGGCGCGCTGGCCCATCTTGTGCTCCTTCGGCCCCTTCTCGACGCCGGCCGCATGCAGGTCGACGATGAAGATCGACATGCCGCGATTGCCGGCTTGCTTGTCGGTTCGCGCCAGCACGAAACCGTAGTCGGCCACCGGCGCATTGTGGATCCAGATCTTGCCGCCGTTCAAACGCCAGCCGTCGCCGTCGCGCTCGGCCGTCGTGCGGATGCCCGAAACATCAGTGCCCGCCTCCGGCTCGGTGATGCAGTAGGCGACCTTCGAGCGCATGCCGAGTATTTCCGGCAGCAGGGCCTGCTGGCTTTCAGTGCCGTGGCGCACCAACAGGCTTGAAATCAGTTCGACCAGGCCGCACTGGTCGGCGACGGAAGCATATCCGCGGCTCAACTCCTCCATCACAAGGGCATAGGTCAGCGTGTCGAAGCCCGGCCCGCCGAGGGCTTCCGGCACGCCTATGCCGAATAGGCCGAGCTTTGCCATTTCGTCGTAAAGAGCCGCCGGGAAGCGTTCCTCGCGGTCCAATTCCTCGGCCACGGGCCGGATCATTTCGTCGGCAAAGGCGCGCGCCATCTCTCGCACCTGCTCCTGCGTTTCAGTGAGATACATGGCCCTCGACTCCAACTTAGTAACTATCCGGTTATATACATTCCCCAGTCTCAAGACGTCAAGTCGGAAAAATCTGAGACCGGGAAGAAAGCTGCTTGCACAGGCGTTTGGTCCGTGCTTATTTATTCACCAACTGGTTACTTATGGAGGAGAGGCATGCACCCTGGCGAAAAGAGGAAATTCGGCCGAACAGAACTTGACGTCACGACGTTCGGCTTTGGGACCGCGCCCCTCGGCAACATTTTCCGCGAGATCGACGAAGCCACAGCCGGGGATATGTTCGAACGCGCATGGGCCGCCGGCGTACGGTTCTTCGACACCGCGCCGATGTATGGCCACGGGCTTGCCGAACTGCGCACGAGCCACGCCCTGCGCTGGAAGGAGCGAGACGATTTCGTCCTCTCCTCCAAGGTCGGGCGCCTGCTGCGACCGGCACGGCGCGACACCATCGATTTTGCGCCGTGGACGAATGCTGCGCCCTTCACCATGCATTTCGACTACAGTTACGACGGCACGATGCGCGCCTTCGAGGACAGCCTGCAGCGGCTGGGGTTGGAGCGGATGGACATGTGTTTCATCCATGACATCGACGTTTTCACACGCGGGAGCGAGCAGCCGGAAGTGTTCGAGCAGGCGATGGACGGCGCCTGGCGCGCGCTGGAGCGGCTGCGCTCGGAAAAGGTCGTGAAGGCGATCGGGGTCGGCGTCAACGAATGGCAGGTCTGCCATGAGGCCCTCCGCCGTCACGATTTCGACTGCTTCCTGCTGGCCGGCCGCTACACCCTCCTCGAACAGGACGCGCTCGACGCGTTCCTTCCGCTGTGCGAGGCACGTGGCGCGGCGGTCGTCGTGGGCGGCGGCTTCAATTCGGGAATCCTTGCCACCGGCGCGAAGGAAGGGGCGAAGTACAATTACGCGCCGGCGCCGCGCGACATCCTGGAAAAGGTCGCGAAGATCGAGGTGGTCTGTGCGGCGCATGGCGTGCCGCTGGCCGCCGCCGCACTGCAATTCGTGCTCGCCCATCCTGCCGTACCCTCTTTCATGGCGGGCACGCGCACGGTCGAACAGCTTGACCAGAACCTTGCCTGGTTCTCCCATCCGATCCCGGCAGAGTTCTGGGCGGATCTCAAGAGGCAGGGCCTATTGCGCGAGGACGCACCCGTTCCGGGCTGAGCTCGCATCAGCCCGCGCTGCAACAAGCGGCGCGGGCAACCTCTAACGGATCAGGATTGCCCTGAAGTCATTGACATTGGTTCCTGTCGGGCCGGGCACGAACAGGTCGCCCAAACGATGAAACGCCGTCCAGGCGTCGTTGCCGGCAAGCAGTGCGGCAGGATCCGCCCCCAGTTCCCGCAGGCGCCCCATGCTGGCGCCGTCGGCAAAGGCCCCCGCATTGTCCTCTGAGCCATCGATACCATCCGTATCGGCGGCAAGTGCTGCAAACGGCACACCTTCGCCTGCGAGCGCGAGCGACAACAAAAACTCCGTGTTGCGTCCACCCTTGCCACGTCCTTTGATCGTCACCGTCGTTTCTCCGCCGGAGAGGATGACGACGGGACGCAAGAACGGGCGGTCACGGCTGGCGACCTCGCGAGCGATAGCGGCGTGAACACCCGCGACGTCGCGTGCCTCCCCCTCTATGCAGTCCGATAGAATGACGGCGGGCACGCCGAGCGCCTCCGACCGTTGCGCGGCAGCCTCCAGTGAGAGGCGTGCAGAAGCGATGATGTGGACCTCATGACTGGCAAAGGCTGAGTCATGAGGCGATGGCGGCTGGCCCACGTCTTCATCAAGCCAAGCCAGGATCCGCTCGGGCAGCTTGACACCCCATGTCTTGACCAGTGCGCGCGCCTCTTTGCGATTGCTTGCATCCGGCACGGTCGGTCCACTGGCGACCTGCGCCGGGTCGTCGCCAGGCACATCGGAGACAACGAGCGTCACAACCCTTGCAGGATGACATGCGGCGGCGAGCCGCCCACCCTTAATGCCGGAGACCTGCTTGCGAATAGCGTTCATGACGGAAATCGGCGCACCGCCCGCCAGCAGCGCGCTGTTTAGAGCGGCTTCATCCTTCAGCGTGAGATCGCCGGGCGGGGCTGGGAGCAGGGCGGACCCGCCGCCACAGATCAGCGCCACGACGAGATCATTCTCACCAAGCCCCTTTACAGCGTCGAAAAGCGATTGAGACGCTTCAAGCCCCGCAACGTCCGGAACGGGATGGGCAGCCTCCAGCACACGGATCCTCTGGCAGGCCGCCGAATAGCCATAACGCGTCACCACAACCCCTTCCAGTGGGCCATCCCACAGCCTTTCGAAAGCCGCGGCAAGCTGCGCGGCGCCTTTGCCCGCGCCGATGACGACGGTCTTTCCTTTGGGTCGGGTCGGTAGATAGGTGCTTAAGGCCTTTTCGGGAGCCGCGGCTTCGATCGCTGCGCGAAAGAGTTGTGCGAGAAAATCTTTGTCTTCAGGCTTCATGAGACCGCCAAACGGATCAGGAGTATGGGATGACCGAAAGCTATCTGTCGAAACGCGCCGGCCGCTTCTGCCTGTGGGCCGCCAGCCCTTCCGTGAGATCTTCGGATGCAGCCGCCACCGCGCCGGCCAAGGCCTCTACGACCCGTTCGCTCTCCTCGTGCTCGGCGGCATTGATCAGCATCTTCGTCAATTCTGTCGCCCTTGGAGATCGCTTCAGCACGCGGGCCGCGGCGGCCTGTGCGGCGGCGCCACCCTCGCCCGTGGGCACGACCTGATCAACGAGCCCGAGCGCGATGGCCTCATCAGCTGAGTAGACTTCGCCAAAAAGCGCCATGCGGCGGACAAGCTGCGTGCCGAAGCGGCGCGAGGCGCGCTGCGTGCCGGACCAGCCGGGAATGATGCCGAGGCCGGCCTCCGGCTGGCCGATCTTCACATGCACTTCGGCGATACGCAGGTCCGCGCAGGCAGCAAGCTCCAGCCCGCCGCCGAGCGCGTGGCCGTTCAGCACCGCGATCAGTGGAACCGTGAGGCGGGCCAGCGCATCGAAGGCGCCGTGTCCGTCGCGCAGCCAGCGGCGCGAGAACGTGTCGGCGTCGAGGCTGCTCCACGCCTCGATATCGCCCCCCGCGCAAAAGGACCTGCCGCCCTCTCCCGACAGGATCGCAACTCGGGCATCCGAGCGCTCGATGGTACGGCAGGCCCGCAACAGCGCATCGACCATGTCCTCGTCGATCGCGTTCAGCTTTTCCGGCCGTCGCAGGGTGAGCCGCGCAAGGTGTCCCTCGATTCGGAGTTCGATGCGCGGATCGCTCACAGCGCCAGCCCCATGGTGCCAGCGCGGAATAGCGCATCGTCCATCACCCTGAGCGTCTGCGAGACGCGTAACGGCGTCGCCGCCTGGTCGAGGACGTCACGCTGAAGGTCGAGGCCGGGGGCGATCTCTGTTATCACAAGTCCGTCCGTATCAAGCTCTATTACGCAGCGCTCCGTGACACATGTGATCTCCTGCCCCTGCGCGCGGGCGCGCTTGCCAGAAAAACTGACCTGATCAACTTTTGGCACGAACTTGGCGATGCGGCCCTCCATGTCGATCACCAACCGGCCGTCCTCGATGTGCATCTTGGCGCCTGCATTGAAATTGCCGGAGAAGACGATTTTTTTCGCACGCGACGTGATATCGACAAAACCGCCGGCGCCAGCGGTGCGGTGTGGCGTTGCCGCCAGGCGGCTGACATTGACCGAGCCCTCGGCGTCGATTTCCAGGAAGGACAGGAGCGAGCAGTCGAAGCCGCCCGCCTGGAAGTAACAGAACTGATGGGGCGAGGCGACGAAGGCCTCGGCGTTGGAGGCACAGCCGAACTTGAAATCGAGAAGCGGCACGCCGCCGACGGCGCCCTGCTCGATCACCCAGGTGATTTTGCCGTGCAGCCCCTCCTCGATGAGGATGCGCGGCACGTTGGCCGAAATGCCGAAGCCGATATTGACGGCCCAGCCATCCTGCAGTTCCCGCGCCACGCGGCGGGCGATGACCTTGCCAACATCGAGGGCCGGCAGGCGGAAGGTTTCGAGCGGCCGGAAGAGCTCGCCGGAAATCGCCGGGTCATAGGGCGTCGCCGTCGTCTGCAATTGATCGGGCGCCTCGACGATGACGTCGACGAGGATGCCGGGGACGCGCACGTCATGGGGCCGCAGGGTGCCGCTGGCCGCCACCCGCTTGACCTGCGCTATGACCAGACCGCCGGAATTGCGGGCGGCCAGCGCCATTTCCATAGCGCCGAGAGTCGCACCCTCCTGTTCGAAGGTGAGGTTGCCCTTCTCGTCGGAGGTCGTCGCACGGATGATCGCAACATCGGGGCGAAGCGCCGGGAAATGCAGCCAGTCCTCTCCCGCGAACGAAACCCGCTGAACGATCGGCTCGGCGCGCGCACTCGCATTCATCGCGCAGCCTTCCTGATCGGGATCGACGAAGGTCTCCATGCCGACCTTGGTGAGCACGCCCGGACGCTTGGCGGCGCCCTCCCGGAGCATGTCGAAGACGATGCCGGAGGGCACGTTCCAGGCGGCGAGCTCCTCCTTGAGGATCATCTGCCAGACCAGCGGCGGCTCGGCATTGCTTGGCCCCGAGGGATAGGAGCCGCCGATGATCTTCTTCAGCATGCCCGGCTTGGCGATGTGGTCAACACCACGGGTGCCAAAGAAGTCGCCGGCCGCGATCGGGTGAATGGAGGTGAGACCGCGCGGATGGCCTTCGCGATCAAAGCGTTCGCCTAGCGCCTTGAGAACGGCCTCAGGGCAACACAGGCCCGACGAAGAGTTGACTGCAACGACCGCACCATCCCTGACGAGTTGGGCCGCCTCCTCCGCCGTCTTTACCTTCTTCATCGACTTCACCTCCGTTCCGCATTGCATTAAGTAACTAACTAGTTATAGATTAAACACGGCCTGGGCAATCAGGCAAGCAGGTTTTTCGCGTCGACGCGCATGGCGCCATCGATGCTCCCAGACAGCCAAGGAGGAGGCATGAACATCTATTTCCAGAAGAGCTTTCAGCGCGGCTTCGGCACCTTTCCGCTGAAGGGAAACGACCTCAGACACGCGATCGCTGCCGCCATCGGCGCCGGTTACCGAGCGTTCGATACGGCGCAGATGTACGGCAATGAGGCCGATACGGGTGCGGCACTCGCAGTCTGCAGCGTCGCGCGGGAAGAGCTCTGCATTACCACGAAGGTGCATCCGGACAACTATTCAGAAGAAAAATTCCTGCCCTCGGTCGAGGCCAGCCTGAAGTCATTGCAGATCGATCGCCTCGATGCGCTTGTCCTGCACTGGCCGCCGGCAGACGGTGACGTCGCGCCATCCCTGCGCCTCCTGCAATCCGCCCGGGACAGGGGTCTTACGGATACCATCGGCGTCTCGAACTATACCGCACGCATGATGCATGTGGCGCGCGCCGTGGTCGAAGGACCGCTCGTCACCAACCAAGTGGAGTTTCACCCGCTGGTCAACCAGCAGAAGCTCCTCGCCGCCGCATCGGAGACGGGCATCCCGCTTTCCTCCTACGCGTCCATCGCCCGCGGCGAAGTGTTCAAGCACCGTCTTTTCGCCGAGATCGGCAAAACCTACGGAAAATCTGCTGCACAGGTCGTGCTGCGCTGGACTCTCCAGAAGGGTGTGCCGCTCAACACGATGTCGACGAAGCCGGAAAACATCCGGGGGAATTTCGACATCATGGATTTCACGCTGTCGTCCATCGACATGGACAGGATCGACGCCCTGAACGCGACCGGTTACCGCATTGTCAAGCCGGGGCAACTGCCCTGGGTCCCCCAATGGGACTGACGCAAAAGGGCGGCCGCAAGGCCGCCCTTTTGCTTGAGACGCCTCGATCGATCAGGCATTGCCGCGGATCATGTCCGATGCCTTTTCGCCGATCATGATAGTCACCGCATTGGTATTGGAGCCGACGAGGCTCGGCATGATGGAACTGTCGCAGATGCGGATGCCATCGAGGCCGTGGACGCGCAGTTGCGGGTCGACCACCGACATCTCGTCCCGCCCCATCTTGCAGGTGCAGGTGGGGTGATAGGAGGTACGCCCGTATTGGCGCGCATAGGCGACATAGTCTTCCTGCGTGCGCACGTTTCTATCGGGAAAATGCAACGTTTTGATGCATTTCTGCAGGGAAGGCTGGCCAAAGATTTCCTGACTGATCTTCACGCCTTCAGCGGAAATCCTTACATCGTCGGGGTCGCCGAGGAAGTTCGGATCGATAACGGGCAAGGCGCGCGGATCGGCCGAGCGCAAGGTCACGGTTCCGCGCGACTTCGGCCGAAGCGTATAGGAGTTGAGCGTGATGCCGGACGCGCCCTTCGGCACGCTCGGTACGCCTGCCTCCGCCCCCGCGCCCGCAAGGAAGTGGAACTGCAGGTCCGGGGTCGGGCTCGCCTCGTCGCCATACCAGAACGCCCCACCCTGCACGACGTTGGAGGTGATGCGGCTCGCCTTGTCGCCATACCAGAACGCCCCACCCTCCACGAGGTTGGAGGTGATGGGGCCGGACTTGAAGAGTGTGTACTGAATGCCTGCCCAGATCGACCAGTGCAACTTGTTGTATTTGTCGAGGCTATCGTGGTTCTTCAGTTCCGCGACGATGTCGACGCCAAAATGGTCCTGGAGGTTCTGCCCTACGCCGGCCATGTCCTGCACCACCTCGATGCCGTGGCTGTTGAGCGCATCGGCCGGCCCGACGCCGGAGAGCATCATCAGCTTCGGCGTGCCGATGGCGCCAGAGGTAAGAATCACTTCGCTTTCCGCCCGCGCCGTCGTGCGGTAGCCGCCGGCCTCATAGTCGACGCCCACCGCACGGAGTCCCTCGAAGACAATGCGCAGGACAAGCGCACCGGTGACGACCGTCAGGTTCGGACGCTTCAGGGCCGGACGCAGATAGCCGACGGCCGCCGAGCAGCGCCGGTTGTCGCGCGTCGTCGTCTGGTAGACGCCCGCCCCCTCCTGCACCGGGCCATTGAAATCCGGATTGTAGGGAATGCCGAACTCCTGGCAGCTCTGCACGAAGGCGCGCGTCATGCGTTGCGGCTCGGGGATGTTGGAGACGCCGAGCGGGCCATCCGTTCCATGCCAGGCACCGGAGAGGATCGAATTGCCCTCCGATCGCAGGAAATATTTCTGGATGTCCTTGAAGCCCCACCCTTCCGCGCCTTCCTCGACCCAGCGATCATAATCGGCGGGCACACCACGCGTGAAAACCTCGGCATTGATCGACGACCCGCCCCCGAGCACCTTGGCCTGCGCGTAAAGGATCTCACGGTTGTTGGCGTGCTTCTGGGGCGCGGTCTTCAGGCCCCAAGTGAGCGGCCCCGTCGTCATCTTAGCGAAGCCAACGGGCATGTGGATGAGCGGATTGGTATCGCGCCCGCCCGCCTCGATGAGGCACACTCGCGCGGACGGGTTTTCCGAAAGCCGCGCCGCCAGCACGCACCCGGAGGTACCGCCGCCGACGATCACATAGTCATAGCCAGCGGCCATCATGCGATCCAATGCGTGCGCTTGCCGATCTGGACATGAACGGACTTCACCTGCGTATATTCCTCTACCCCATACATCCCGGCCTCTCGGCCCCAGCCGGACTGCTTGAAGCCGCCGAGCGGCATTTCGGGACCGCCGGCCATGATCGTGTTGACCCAGAAGCGCCCGGCGCGAACCCGGCGGCTCACCATCAGTGCCTTGTCGATATTCTTCGTCCAGACGCTCGCCGCAAGACCGTAAACCGTGTCATTGGCAAGCTTGATCGCTTCTTCCAACGTATCGAAATGCATGGAGCACAGCACGGGGCCGAAAATCTCGTCGCGGGCGATGACCATGTCGCATGAAACGCCGGAGAAGAGCGTCGGCGCGATATACTGGCCGCGACCAAGATTGATCGGCCCGCCGCCGGTGAGAAGTTTTGCGCCCTCGGCCTTGCCCTTCGCGATGTAGTCGAGGATCGTGGCGTTCTGCGCCTCTGTCGTAATGGCCCCGACCTGAGTCGCCTCGTCCAGCGGATCGCCGACGCGGATCTTCTTCATTTTTTCGACGAGCAGCTTTTCGAATTCGGCGGCGATGGAGCGCTCGACGATCAGGCGCGAGGAGGAGACGCAGCATTGCCCGGTGTTAAAGCTGATGCCGAAGGCCGCGCCGTCGGCGGCGTCTTCCAGATCGGCATCGGCGAAGACGATGATGGGGTTCTTGCCGCCAAGCTCCAGGCCGAGCTTCTTGAAGTTGCTGTCGGCTGCCGCGTGGACGCAGGAGCGGCCGACGGCTGTCGAGCCGGTGAAGGACAGCATGTCGACGTCAGGATGCTCGGACAGCGCCTGGCCAATCCTGCGGCCGGCACCGGTGATGACGTTGTAGACACCGGCCGGAAGGCCCGCTTCCGCCAGCACTTCGGCGAGCAGCAGCGTCGTTGCAGCGGTGACTTCCGACGGCTTCACGATCATCGTGCAGCCAGAGGCGAGGATGAAGGGCACGCGCTCGCAGAGGATCAGGAACGGGAAGTTCCAGGGCGTGATGAGGCCGACGACGCCGATCGGCTCGCGCAGCACCATGCCGAAGAGATCGTCGCCGAGCGAGTTGAAGCTGTCTCCGTGCAGCATGCGCGCCGCACCGGCGCCCGTTTGGAAGCAGGCGATGCAGTGATCGATTTCACCTCGCGCTTGGGAGATCGGCTTGCCGTTTTCCAGCGCCTCCCAATAGGCGATTTCGTCGCGACGGCGGCGCAAGATTTCAGCAACGCGCAACAGGACGCTTCCGCGGGCCGCACCCGAAAGGCCAGCCCAGCGGCGATCTTCGAAGGCGCGGCGCGCCGCGGCGACGGCGGCGTTCAGATCATCGACCGTGCAACGAACCGTGCGCGTGACAGGCGTGCCGTGGCCGGGCGACGTGCGTTCGAAGTATTGCGCGCCGTCTTTCCACTCGCCATCGACGAAAAAGCCGAAGGTGCGCGCTGCGGCCGGGGCAGAAAGGAACGGGTTTTTCTGGTCCACGGGATACCTCCACTTCGATAGGTCTTACGCCGCAATGGCGATTTGCGTCTTCAGGTCGTGCGGCCGTTCCCCGAGGGTATCGAAAGCCGCCTGGATATTCTCCAGGGAGTAGCTCGCCTTGGTGAAATCATCCGTGCGGAACCGGCCATGCGATAGAAGGGTCAATGCGTCATGCATATCCTCCCCCATGCCCGCGACGGAGCCCTTGAGGCTCGTCTCCTCCAGAACCGTGCGGAGGATATCGAGGGGGACCGTCTCGCCCCGCGACGTGATGCCGAAGAAGGCGATGTGCCCGCCGCGGCGCGTCAGGTCGAAAGCCTGTTCATAGAGCTTTCTGTTGCCGACGCTTTCGACCACCAGATCCGCGCCGCGTCCGCCGGTCATCCGCAGCACGGTTTTCTTGAGCTCGGCCGGATCGGACACCGCCGCATCCGCGCCGGCTTCGAGAGCCATCCGGGAGCGCTCGGCGGACAGATCGGCGACGATAATGGGGGCCGCGCCGACGAGCCGCATCATCTGCACATGAAGATTGCCGATCGGCCCTGCGCCGAAGATTACGACCGACCGGCCGAAGGTCGCCCTCGCCTTGCGCGCGGCGCGGACGACGCAGGCGACCGGCTCGGTGAGGACGAGAACTTCGTCAGCGATGTTAGCCTCAACGGGGATCGCGAGGCGCGCGGGCACGGCGACGAATTCGGCGAAAGCCCCATCCCTGCCGATGCCGACCTGGGTGACCTCGGCGCAGTTCAACACCTCATTACGCCGGCACCAGAAGCATGTGCCGCAGCCGATATTAATGTCGACGACCACGCGCGTACCAGGCGCCAGATGGCGCACATTGGTGCCCATCTCAGCAATCGTGCCGCAGAACTCATGGCCGGGGATCAGCGGCAATTGGTCAGCGGCGTAGTGGCCGTTGAAGATATGGATATCCGTGCCGCAAATGCCTGTGCGCGTTACCCGCACCAGTACATCATCCGGCCCGACGGACGGCACCGGAACGTCGCGGAGTTCGAAGCGCTTCGGCGCAGTGAGGACAGCGGCGCGCATGGTGCTCATGGCCAGATCCTCACTTCACGGTGCGCAGCTTTGCGCGGTCGATGGTCAGCGCGATGGCGACGATCAGCACGACGCCGAAAACCATCTGCTGGCGCGTCGCGTCGATCTCGAAATAGAGCATCGAGGCGCGGATGACGGCAACAATGAGCGTACCGACCACGGTGTTGACGACACCGCCGACGCCACCTGTCAGCGGCGTACCACCGACGAGCACCGCAACGATGGCCGGCAGCAGGAAGCCGTTGGCGATCGTCGGCGCACCGCCCGAAAGCTTTACAGCAAAGAGGAGGCCGGCAATGGCGGCGAGTGCGCCCGAGATCGCGAAAGCAAGAATCTTGTAGCGGGCGACATTGAGGCCTGAGGCTGCGGCCGCGAGTTCGCCGGCACCGACGGCCTTCAGGGCACGGCCAAGCGTCGTGCGTCGCTCGATGAAGAGGCAGATCGCGACGAGCGCCGCGGCAATCAGCAGCTCATGCGGCACGCCCCAGGTGCGGCCGATCATCCAGCCGAAGGTCTCGTTGCGCTGTGTGGCATCCATGTTGAGTGCGCGCTGGCCGGAGAGCCATTGCGCAATAGAAAAGGCGACACCGCCGACAGCGAGCGTGGAGATGAAGGACGGCACGAAAAGCCGCGTCGTCACATAACCGGAGAGCATGCCGAGCAGGAAGCCGGCAAGCACGCACAGCACGGCGACCCACGCCCCCATGGAGGCGAGATATACCGAGGCGACGACCGTCACCATGTTCGCCATGGACTGGGCCGAAAGATCGATGCCCCCGATATAGATAGCAAAGGTGAGCCCGAGCGCCATGATGAAGAGCGGCACGATATCCCCGGCGATGCCGAGTAGGTTCGAAGGGCGCAGGAAGCCGGGATCGTTGACGCCGACGATCGCGACGAGCACGACCAGCGTGATCCAGGGTAGGTGCGGTTTGAGGCGCTGAATATCCATCTCTTCCCTCAGATCATATGGTGCAGCAGGTCGAAGGGCGTGGGCTTGGCGCCCGGCTTACAGGCGAATTGCTTCTGGATGCGCCCGTCCTTGACGACGATGATGGTGTGCGACAGGCCGATCCCTTCTTCCAGCGTATCGGCGACGAGCACGATGCCGACGCCTGCCTCGCCCATCGCGCGGATCATGTCGTAGACGTCTTCCTTCGCGCCGATGTCGAGGCCGCGCGTCGGGTGGTCGAGCAACATGATGTCGGAGCCGGCGGAACGCCATTTGGCCAGCACGACCTTCTGCTGATTGCCGCCCGAGAGATTGCCGCAATCGGCAAATTCCGAATGTGCCTTGATCGAGAGTTTCTTGATCCAGTCGCGCGCCAGCGCCCGCTCCTCGTTAACGCGCAGTACCCCCCCGCTCGAATGGTTCCGCATCTGCGAGAGCGTCATGTTCTCGTAGACGTTCATGCCGGCGACGATGCCTTCGATCTTGCGTTCGCGCGGCACATAGCCGACCCCATGGGCGACCGACTGGCGCGGCGAATAGCCTGTGGCGTCAGCGCCCTTGATCTTGAGACGGCCGGTCGCCGGCGTCAGCATGCCGTAGATCGTGCGCAGGATCGCCTCGCGCCCGGAACCTTCCGTGCCGACGAGACACAGGACTTCACCGGCATGCACTTTGAACGAGATATCCTGGATGCTGCCCGGCAGTCCGACGGCCGCCATCTCGACCAGCACCTTCGAGCCATCGAACGGCTTCTGCAGGTGTTCTCGGTAATATTGCTTGTCGACGTTGCGGCCGACCATCTTGTGCTGGATGGCCTCCGCCGTCGCGCCGCCCCGCTCTACCACGTCGACCACCTCGCCGTCCTTCATGACATAGATGCGGTCGGAGAGCTCCATCACCTCTTCCATGCGATGCGAAACGAAGATGAAGGAGGCGCGCGTCGTCAGCTCCCGCACAAGCTTGAAGAGCAGCTCGACCTCTTCCTTCGATAGAACCGAGGTCGGCTCGTCGAGCAGGATGACGAGGTCGCCCTTCACCCGCTCCTCCAGTGTCAGAACCTTGGCGAGTTCGACAAGCTGGCGCTGGGCGAAGGAGAGTTTCGAGGTCACCGTCACCGGGTCGATGTCGAGCTTCACCTTGGCGAGCTGCGCCTTGGCCGCGCTCGCCATCGCCTTCCAGTCGACCACGCCGAAGCGGACGAACTGGCGCTCGTAGCCGAGAAAGATGTTCTCCATGACAGAGAGGTTCGGGATCAGGGACTGTTCCTGGAACACCATCCCGATGCCCTTTTCCATCGCCTGGCGCGGATTGGCGAAGCGAACGGACGCGCCGTTGATAAGGACCTGGCCGCCATCCGGCTGGTAGGCGCCGTAGATGACCTTCATCAGCGTGGATTTGCCGGCGCCGTTCTCACCGACGAGACCGACGATCTCACCGCGCTTGATGTGGAAATTGATAGACTTCAGCGCGTGGACGCCGGGGAATTTCTTGTCGACGGCTTTCAGCTCGTACATGGCGCTCCTCACTTAACGAAGGAAACCATCTTGCGGTCGGTGGAAAGCACCACCGCAAGAATGACGAGGAGGCCCAGCACTCCGTCCTGGAGGAAATCGGGCAGACCGATGACGACCATGCCGTTGTCGATGACGTTGACGATAAGAACGCCGACGAGCGCGTTCCACACGCCGCCGATGCCGCCCCAGAGCGCCACGCCGCCGACGACCACAGAGGTGATGGAGACGAACATGAAGTTTGCGCCCGTCACAGATTCCGCCTGCCCGATGCGGGCGACGACGAGGATCGCGGCGATGGCGTAGAAGACGCCGGCGAGCGCAAAGCCGGTGACGCGGACGCGGGTGACGTTGAGGCCCGAGGCGTGAGCGAGGTCCTCGCCGCCGCCGACAGCGTAGAAATTGCGGCCGAGCGTCGTGTGGGTTTGGATGAACCAGCCGACGAACAGGAAGAGGGCCGCGACATAGACCATCAGCGGGAAGCCGAGCCAGCGCACCGTGAGCAGGCCGCGGAAGGTGGCATCGCTGACCTTCACGATATCACCGCCGGTCAGCAGGATCGCGGCACCGGTGCCGACAAAGCCCATGGCGAGGCTTGCCATGAAGGACGGGATCTTCAGTTTCACATGCACCAGCCCGTTCAAGAGCCCGATCATGCCGCCGAGCACGAGCACAAGCGGAATGGCTATCCAGCCGAAGCCGGCGAGCGAGCCGCCAAGCTGGGCGAAGATGAAGGCGAAGGAGACCGCCGTGAGCGAGACCGTTCCCTCCATGGAAAGGTCGATCGAACCCATGACGATGATGAAGGTGACGCCGACGGCGACCATGAGCGCCGGGGCCGCCGCGATCGCGATACGGGCAAAGTTCCGCAAGGAAAAGAAGGTCGGGTTGAGTGCGGTGAAAAAGATCAGCAGCGCGATCAGCACCAGTAGCGGCGCCCACTTGATCAAGGTTTCGCGCGAAAGGCGACGTGTCACGTCAGACACCCCTCTAATGGTTTCGCAGGAGATGTGGCGGCAGCGTACGGCTGCCGCCCTGCCTATGGTCAGGACTTGTACTGGATCTGACCGTTCGACGGGCCCCAGAAGTCCTTCCAGTCGTAGGTCGGCACGGAATCCAGGTACTTCGCCTTGAATTCCGCCGCGTCCTTGGCCGTAACGAGAATCGTCGGGCCATAGAATTCGCGATGCTCCTTCGGCTCCTCGGAAGGTTTGAAGGTGCCGATGGCGGCATGGTAGGCGAGTGCAGCGCTGATGCCGCCGCCCCAATGCGGATTGGTGAAGACGGTGGCGAGTAGCTGACCATCCATGACCATCTGCACGGCTTCCGGATTGCCGTCATAGGCGACGATCGGCATGTTCTCGATGCCCTCGGCACGCAGCGCCTCGATGACGCCGTAGGCTATGTTGTCATTGGCGCAATGCACGCCCTTGATCTTGTCACCGTAGCGCGTCAGGAACGAGGCCATCAGTGCCGCGCCCTTCTGTGTGTCCCAGTCGGCCGGCTCGGCATCGAGCAGCTCGACCTTCGGGAAGTCCTTCAGTGCGTTCTTGAGGCCGTTGAGGCGCTCGACGGCCGGATTGTTGGCTGCGATGCCGCCGAGATGGACCACGCCACCCTCACCGCCCATGGCTTTGAAGAGGATGCGGGCGGTTTCTTCCGCCGGCTTTTCGTCCGACCAGGTCATATGCGAGACGTAGTTGTCGCCAAAATCCCAAGGGTGCAGGTCGTCGGTCTTGTTCCAGATCGTCGACACATAGGCGCCGGCAGCTTGAACGGCCTCGACGACCGGACGGGCATTCGGGCTGTCATTGGCATCGCAGGCAATGGCGCAATTGCCATTGTTCTTGGCAAGGAAGGCCTTGATGTCAGCGAGCGACTTTTCCGTCGAGCCCTCGTTGATAAGGCTGATGAGTGTGCTCTTCGGCTTGCCGAGCGACTCCACGAAGGCCTCGCCGCCGGAGACGACAGAGTTCCAGTATGCCGAGGCGCGGTCGCGGTAGCTCCAGGCAATCGCCGGGTCTGTCAGCGCGGCGCGTGCGATGCCGCCACCGAATAGTCCCGGCACGGCAGCCGCGCCCATGCCGGCCGCAGCTGCGAACAGAAAATTGCGACGGCTGACCGTTTCGCGCTCGATGAAATCCTTGATAAAGGTCGACATTGGTTCCTCCCAATCTTCGATTGAAACGCTTCGCGCGTCACGACTGGCGCTGCTGTCGACAGGAGAGCCTTGCCTTCGGGCGAGGCGCTCCGGCGTGACCTACGCCATTTAACGCACTAACCAGTTACTTCTTTTAGTTTGCCCAAGTCAAGCGGTTTCAGTATGATCAAGACAAGCAATCGCGTCGAACGGCTGTGACGGACGGCGACGCGCGTGTATGAGTTGCAGGGAAGAAATCCCGACCGCGGCAGAGGGCAGGCGCAAAACATGACGGGCGAACAAAACGAAAAACCGGGACGAAAACCGCGCATCCGCGACGCGGAAGCCACCAAAGCGCGCATCCTCGAGGCGGCAAAAAAAGAATTTGCAAAGAAAGGCTTGGGTGGGGCGCGCGTCGACGACATCGCAGAGAAAGCGAAGGCCAACAAGCGCATGATCTACCACTATTTCGAGAGCAAGGAGGGCCTATTCCAGACCATTCTCGAAGAGGCCTATCTCGATATTCGCAACGCCGAGCAGAAGCTGCACCTGGAAAATCTTGACCCGAAGGCAGCGCTCGAAAAACTGGTGCGCTTCACCTGGGAATACTACCTGAAGAACCCGGAATTTCTGACGCTCGTCAACAGCGAAAATCTGCATCGAGCCAAGCACCTGAAAAAGTCGGAGATTGTCAAGGTCTCCAGCAGGAAGCTCGTGAACTTGGTCTCGAGCATCCTTGAGCGCGGGGTGAAGGCGGGCGTCCTCCGCGACGGCATCGATCCCGTGCAGCTCAACATCACCATCGCGGCCGTCGGCTACTACTACCTGACAAACCGCTTCACCGGTTCGATCATCTACGAGCGGGACCTGATGGCTAAGGACGCCCTGGAGCAGCGCATCCAGTTCAATATCGATACGATCATGCGGCTCGTTGCCGCTTGACGTTACCGGCCGGCGGCACATTCCCTGAAACGGTCCGGAATCAAGGAAGTCGCGGCGGTGGCAGGCGTCGGTCGCAACGGCATCTTACGTGCTTTCGGGAACCGGCCGACCCTCCGAAGCGACACGCAAGCAGGTGCTGGCGCGATGCTTCGGCGGCGCGCCTGCGCACCGGAAAATCCAACCTCGTCGGCGTCATCCTCAACAACATCGTCAATCCGTTCTTCAGCGAACTCAAGTGGATGCGGCATGGGAGTTTCCAGGGCTTAGTTTAGATTAGCTTAGGCCGTGAACCCATAAACGCGAACGGCTGAGATGAGGTGGAAAGCGGAACGGCCGCTTTCGTGGCTGGTTTGTCTAGCTTCAAAGCTCCACCTGACGTTCGCCGGGGTAGAAGCGCCGGATGGATGTTAGGATCACACCACCTCACCTTCGAGATCAAGGAGCGTGGCAGTCCACGGCTCGTCTGTTAGGGTTGCAACCATTCCACCCCTGTAGACGAACTGTTTTCTGATGCCAGCTTCGGTGAAGGTTGTCTGATTTAACATTGAGACATAGCCTGAGGACAAAGTGTTTGTGCTCAAGGCAAAGAGGACGAAAAAGCTAACTCGCCGTTGGCGCAGCAATAAATGAGCTTGCGCTATCAATGCGCGAGCAACGCCCCTACGCCTGACGCTGGGAGCGACGGCAACGCCGCCCAGCAGTCCGATTTCAGTTGGTGCACCATCAACCAGCACCGAGCGGACGTAAACCGCCAGGTGTGCGACGACCGCAACGCCTTCTATACCCAACACCAGCTTCCACGGCTTAGTTGAACCATAGAAATTTTCCTGCATGTCGGGGAAAGCTTGCCGTAGAAGGACCGCGATCTGGTTCTGACGACCGATCCCTTCTTCGAATGTCATCGAAAGCAGTTCCATCTTCCATTTTTGCCCCGCAATGACAGCTCTCGCGATCTTAAACGATTTGACTCGATGATTGGAATGGGGTCGTTTGCCGACTTGCTGCTTTCGCATCGCGTCGGATTCCGATTCAGGGCTCAGGAGCGCACGCCGAATTATCGCGAAGCCAATCTCACAGTCGTTCCGCCCCATAAAAGGGACAACAACAGGAACGCCGAAACATGCGTGGCGGCCCTGCACGCCTATCTCAGTGGCGGCGCAGGGCAGCATGCTCGGCAGGCCGGCTCGTTTCAGAAGCTTCCGGTTGACCCAGGCTCTCAGGGGCGGGATGAGCGGCGACAATCAACGGTGGGACTCTCATCCTGATCGGGTTCTTCCGCATACTCATTGTCGGATCCTCGACGATGTAGGACATGAGACACAGCGCTCTATGAGTGATCGTATTGTTTTGAGACGATATCCTCGTTCGGCACGATGCATGCAGGGCTATCCGCAAACGCGCTGAGGCACGGACCGAGGAGACATCAACCATGACCAGGCCGCCCAACATGCGGTCTACCCGCGAAAAGTGAGCTTTCCGAGCCGACGGAAGATTTTGCGCATTACAGCGGCACATCCGGCATCTCTCAACTAGCAGGTGTTTTCAGGCCCCGGCTTTGATTTGTCGTTTTGCCGGATTGAGCCGCGCGGAGAGACAGCCACACCGTGTGGGCGCAGCTCTCGGCGGGAAGGCGGTGACGGCGATAGCACGGCTCGCGGGCAATCGGATACATGCACGCCGCATGCACAAATCCGTCTGCGCAACGAACTCCAACAATGGATTGCCAAATCGAATTGGGAGAAAGACATGCTGATCAACCAAGGAGAACTTGCCAACCTCACGGCTGAATTCTGGTGGGGCCACGCAGCGATTTCGCACGTTCTGTCGAAGTTCGAAGCCGAGACAGGAACCCGCCCTAAATTTCCCTGTATTTTCGGGCAGAACGCGGTCAAACGAGGCAATTTACGCTTCCTCCTCATTCCATACAAATTCGAGACTTCACAATATGACCTTAATGTTTTGGCTTCTGGGCTACGCACCTACATCGCACACACTAATATTCGCTCCATCGACCTAAACCACCATTGCCCACTACTTGTGCTTTTTGAGCCAATAATCACTCTTACAGCCACAGATCATTTCAAGACGGTATTCATAGAAGCGATGCAGTTTCTAGTGGATGAGGATCACGGAACTTGGCCTGCGCACGTATCCAAGGATCCTGCGCATCATACTTGGACGATGTGCTTTGACGGCTGTGAACTTTTCGTGAATGTAAGTCATCCAGGGCATGTTCTTCGTAAAAGTAGAAACCTAGGCCCCGGGCTGGCATTCGTTATAAATCCGCGCAAGATCTTCGACATAGCTGCTCCCGCTGATCGGAAAGGCAGAGCCATAACAGCAACGATCAGGCGCAACATCGACATCTACGACGATGTCGCACACAGCCCGTTGCTGGGGTCTTACCTTCTCGGCGAAGCGCAGTGGCCGCAATACATGATCCCCGACAACAATGAGGAGGCCCCACTCGAGTGCCCTCTGCACTTCAAATGATTGACAGTACACCAGCGGATTCGCCATCCGCTCCGCCTATATTGCGGCTGTCATCTTTAGTTCCGAGTTATACTTGAAGCTGTGCCGCGTCGTGTCTGGACGGTGAGCAGAACCAACAGCTTGAAAGTGAGAGTCCGGCGGCGATACCCCGTACTACATACTCGTGAATGAGATCACTCGTCTCGGTAGGTGGGGGATGCACGTATCTGTGTGACTACTACAGCGAGCCAGGTTACCTTTGCGAGGGTATTATGAAAGATATTATCGATAACGAACTCACGGGACATTTGGGACTCGCCTCAGGGAGTTTGCTTATAGTTACAGTGATCCTTGGATCCGGCATTCTTGTGCTCCCAGGACTAGTGTTCGCAAAAATTGGCGGGGACGGCATCTATGTATGGGTGGCTTGCTCGCTGCTCTCTGCGCCGATCCTCGCCACGATGGTTATCTTAGGCAGTGCATATCCGAGTGCCGGCGGTGTTGCGTACTACGCTAAACTTGCTTTTGGCCAATACCTTGAACTGCTCGTGTCAATGCTCTTTCTTGGAGCAGTAATTTTGGGCTTGCCATCTATCGCGATTGTGGGTTCGGCCTACCTACAAAAGCTAACTTGGCCCGGTGTTGATGTTCATCTGATTGCGGCGCTACTTATTTTGCTTGCTGGCTTTTTCGCCCTGTCCGCCGGTGAGACATTCCGCAGTGGCGTGAAGCTGGTGGGCGGTTGGTCCTTATCGCTTTTGGTAGGCGCTCTCTTTGTGCTAATCGTGCTGGCAATACGGGCCAACGGTGTCCGCTTCGGTCGACCCTCAGATTTCCCGTCGATTGCGAGCCAGATTCCGCTGATCTTCTTCTCCTTCACCGGTTGGGAGATCGCGTCCCATTTGTCCGCGGATTTTAGGAATCCTAAGAGGGATTTTGGCCGAGCAATGGTCTTTGCCTTCATTCTGATCTGCGCCGTCTACGTCGGCAGCGCGGCGCTCGTGCATATCGCTGATATTAAGTCGAACTTCAATGTGCCAATATTCCAGGCTGCGGCGCAAATCGCACCTTCCGCTCCACATTGGCTGGTTCCCGTGCTTGGCGTATCGCTGGTCGCTGCCAATCTCTTCGGGTCAGTTGTGGCCGTCTCACGGCTGGTATTCTACCTCTCCAGACGACACTTCCTTCCCGCCAGTCTCGGTTGCTTGCACAATGGTGCCCCTCGCAACAGTGTCTATTGCGTGGCTGCAGCCCTGATCATAGTCGTCGCCTGTGACCAGATTGGGCTGCTCAATATCGAATTAATGTTCAGCTTGGCCGGAATGAACTTTCTTGCCATTTACGTCGTTTCGGCGATTGCACTGGTCCGACTCAGGCAAGGATTGGTTTCGAGGCTACTCGCTGCTGTGATTGTCATTCCCGCTGTGCTGATCATACTCGGCGCCGGAGTCTCTCTCCCTTATATTGCATTTATCGCCCTCATTGCCATTTTTTTGAACCGCAACAATCGGGCGGAACTAACATGAACCAGTCCTCTATTAATGAGGCGTTCAAGACCATCTCTATCAAGCAGGGACTGCTGCCCGTGAAGGTCACGCCATTCTATGAAATGAAAATCAGGGAAGAAGTTGAGGCGCTAGGCAATCATCTGGGGCCGCTTCATCGAGCGTCCTTTCCAACGCAGGACAAAATCTCATTGAGGGCTCCCAATGAGGTGAACGACTTCGTCGATGACCGATCAAATGCGCTCGGCGATACGAACAAAACGTCCATTATCAGAAAATACGCCGACCGCATCCTGTTCCTACCCACCTCGAAGTGCTTTGGGCATTGCCAGTATTGTTTCCGAACAGACGTGCTTACAGAGAACAATGCCGTTGACCCGCGAAATGGACAGAATGCAGATCTGCGCCAGCTGCTTGAATATCTACGCACCCACCCAGAGGTCACGGAGGTGATCCTATCAGGCGGAGATCCGTTGATCCTGCCAACATCCCGGCTGGAGGTAATCGTAGAGGGGATTCGCTCGGTTCCATCGGTAAAGTCAATCCGTATTCATACAAGAGCTATTGTGTATCAACCGGATGCTTTCACACCAGAGAAAATTGAAATCTTTGCCATGCACAATATCCGCGTTGTTTTTCACATTGTGCATCCGTATGAAATCTGCGCAGATGTATCTGAAAAAATCGAAGAGCTTCGACGGCGCAGAATCAGGCTCTACAATCAATTTCCGTTGTTGCGCAACACAAATGATCATCATTTAGTTCTCAGTCGGCTCCTGGAGAGGCTTGACGAGATTGGCGTACGCAATCTCTCAATCTTCATCCCAGATCCCATCAACTTCTCTGCAGCATTCCGCGTGCGTTTGGGTCGCGTCTGGCAGATCGCTGATCATCTTAACTTCATTTCACCATCATGGATCAATTCGACACGATTTGTGTTCGACTCCAAAGGCGGAAAAATGAGGCGAGAAAACTATGTTGCGACGAATGGCAGCAATGATGTCGCCATCTTCGTCCGCGACGGCAAGCCCATTTCCTTTCCCGATTTTCCGGAGCATCTTGATGTCCCCGGCAAGATCGAATTCATGCTGTGGAAACAGTGGTTGTAGGGCTGAAGGGTACGACATGGCCTGCTGCCGCTTTGGTAGACGCTGAGGCGAAGGTGTTTGACGGAGCTGGAGTATGGGAACGCGAGAGAGAAAGTCAGCCGCGCGCTTAAGCTCAAGTCCGCTGACGGGCTTCGGCGAGATGCCGCGCGATGCGACGTCGATCGCATCATTCGGCCAACTGATGCTTCGATAGTCGCGACGAAAAAGCGGGCAGTTGGCCAGCCTTCCTTGTCGGCCTGTTCGGCGAACCGCGGCAACATGAGCGGCTCTGTCGCAAACCTTTCGGTAAGCGGAGCATGGCATGGAACGCTCGTCAGCTATGGAGGAGCACGTGATATTCAAGGGCCGTCATTTCGACCAGTCGGTGATCCTCCTGTGCGTGCGCTGGTACTTGGCCTACAAATCTGAGCCTGCGCGATCTGGAAGAGATGATGACCGAACGCGGCTTGAAGGTCGACCGCTCCACCGTGCATCGCTTGGTCGTCCACTTCTCGCCGCAGCTGCTGGAGCGCTTCAACCGGCGCAAGCGTACTGTCGGCAGCAAGTGACATATGGACGAGACGTACATCAAGGTCCGCGGCCAATGGATGTATCTCTACCGGGCCATCGACAGCCTTGGCGACACGGTCGAGTTCTTCTTCAGCCAAAACCGCGACCTGGTGGCGACCAAACGCTTCCTCCGCAAGGCGCTGGCGCGCCATGGCCGGCCGGAGCGCGTCGTCATCGACGGCAGCCAGACCAATCACGAGGCTATCCTTTCCTGCAACGCTGAAGCCGCCTGCGGCAGCGATTGCGGCGACCACTGAAGCCGATCATCATCCGCAAAAGCCGGTATCTCAACAATCGGATCGAACAGGATCACCGGCGTATCAAGCGACGCATTCGATCCATGCTCGGCTTCAAGGCACAGGCGAGCGCCGTGGTTATCCTCTCCGGCATCGAGATGATCCATATGATGCGCAAGCGACAGGCGAGGTATGCCTACAATCCCCGTCCGTCGATCGTCGAGCAGTTCGATATCCTCGCAGCCTGACGGACAGGCCGAAATGGCCGTTCACTATCCCATTTCCAAGTTTGCGACAGAACCACGACGCGCTCTGGCTTCAAACCCAACTGCTCGTCCCATGCCGCGGTCTGATGGGTGATATCCGACGGCTGTATCAGGCAGCGAGAGGCCGAAGAGATGACCCTGTGCCAGAGTTCGGTTTAATCGCCGCGCAGTATCTTTGCTTCGAGTGCGGCCGCGACGAAAGCGCGTCGAGCAACTGGCGACCGAGCCTTCCCTTGCAGCACTTGCAGACATACGTCCATTGCTATCCTACTCTTCTCGGTCTGACGACTAATATCCCGCAGCAAGATAGCTGCGGCGTCATTGACGTCGAGCACGATACGCTCGGAGCCATGGCGGCCAACCTGCACAATGACTGGCCTTTCGAACCTGCTCAAGCCGGCCATCTCCCGCCTTGACAGCCAGTCTCCGGCGACAGGCCGCATGCTAAACCGAATGTTACTGCCGCGCGTCACCCTAGTCGCATCGGCGAATAGGATTTAGACTTTTGCGGTGCCTGCTTTGCAGGCTGCAATCCACTGCATCGCAGAGGTCGCATCTTCCAATATGCCAACCTGCTTTGCAAAGTCGTAAAGCGCGTTGCGCGGCGCACCTACAGGCTTGTGCCCATCGTAGGCCTCATGGCACGTCCGAAGGGCAGTTTCGTGGGCACGATCTCTGCGATCTTGCGGCCATTCATCGAGAAGATCGATGGCCTCGGCAAGACTTGCAATCTCTTGCACGATGTAGGTGGAGCGCTTGACGAAAATGGGGCTGCTGAAAGCCTCGGCCTTCATTTTTTCCTCCCGACCTGCTGAACCGCCAGTTCACGTGAGACGGGGCCGCATCGACCCCGCCGATCGTCGCACAATGTGTTGTCGGCGCGATGACGCTTCAAGAGGAAAATGCGGGCGTGATGCCATCGGCCATTGGCCGAAGCATCTCAAGGCGCTCTCAATGGTCAAGCGGCGGCCGGTTCTCTCCGCTTCGTTCGGCATGCTCTCCAATTCGAACGGCAAGTTGACACCCCAGGCGAGGGAAGCTCGAAACCTCGCCTACGTCATTGACGAGCTCAACCCGGTCAGTGATGCAGATTGCATAGAAGAAACTCCGCCCAGTTCGCCGACACAAAACGCCTGCGGTATGCGCACGGTGCCCGCGCCTGGGAATGGATTGAACGAGCCCTGGAATGCTACCAGGCACCCTCGCCCTGTGATCGAAATCACGCATGGAGAGGCGGATGCGGGAAACGAGCACGTCGGGTTCGCAGCGGAGATGAAGAGACCTGGGTGTGAGGCAAGGCGCTTTATCCGTACTCAAGCCAGGCTAAGCGCCGGAGCTGCGGCAGCGGTTGCGTTTGGGATGCGTGCCTGAAGGGGTGAAGACGACCGCAGGCCGGCTTCAGCGAAGCCCGCAGCCCGGCCCCCAGGGAGACGCCCACCTGATCTTTTCCGGCGCCGATCGGCGAGGCGACGACAAGCCAGGCGCGGCATGCGCCCTTCTCATCCGTCGAGAACCACTGCGGTCGCGTCGACGCAGATCCCACTGCCGCAGGTCTTGCTCGGAATTGCGATAGCGATGCCAAGAATGGAGAGTGCCGAAGAATACGATTGTTTGCTCTTTACCAAAACTTCTGCGTGCCATTTTAATTGCATTAATGGAGATTGAAGAACGAAAATACCCAGGAGAGCTAGCCTCCCCGCTGCAGATCCACGAGCTTGCGGAAGAGTACCGCAAGGCGGCAACCCTGCTGCTTCGGCTCGGCCGGCCAGGCAAACCGCTCACTCGAGCGCGTTCAGATTGTCGGCGATCCATGCGATCGAACTCTATCTGACCGCGCTTTTGCTCCACCGTGGGCACAGCCCCAATCAGATCCGCAAAATGCAGCACGATCTTTCGGCGCGCACGGAACTCGCCTTGGAAGCGAGGCTGCGCCTTCGCGCGAAAACCGCCCAACATCTTCACTCCCTCAGCCAGAACCGGGAATATCTCGTGACCCGTTACGGCCCGGAGCTGGCTGCAACCGCCTCGCAGATAAACCGGCTTACCGCTACTCTGGACGAGGTGGCGGCAAAGGAACCATATTGATCGGCTTGTCCTCAACTTTGCCGCAGCCGTCGGTCTTACGCCGAAGACCTCGCCTTGATTCGCGCGATGCTGTCGGGATCCGAGACGAAGTCATCGAGGAAGTCGTTCCACTTTTCGGCCGAGCGGCGAGCATGGGCAAGCATCTGTGTTAGCTCGTCAATGCCGTCGTCGGTGAGAGCGGTTATCGCCTTCTCCGTACCGTCATGGACACTGATGATACTGCCATAGCTGAGATTGTCATCGTTGCTGACGATCGCCTGAAGGAGCTCGAGATCCTCCCCGATCATTTGCGAAACGTGGTCGATTGTGAAGACGTGGGTTATTGTCGCCATCAAGCGGCCTCGGCGTAGGTCACGGTGACAGGTATCCAATTCCAGGGAAGAGTTTCGTCAAGGTGGATGCGATGTCAAAGGTGTCCAGCCGTCTTCTGCCAGTGCGCCACGGCTCTCGGGCCTCTATATAACGTCACCAAACGTCGCTCTATCGGTGCCGCTGGAGACCCCCCATACCGTCCAACCGGGGAAGTTTCCAAAAAGGCACCAAAGTCGTCGCAGACTTTTGCAGGGGGCGCGGCGGCCCGGCGAACCAGTCATCGATCGGCCCTTGTCGGTGGTGCCCAGTAGGAGAAGACGAGGTATTGCCCTGTTGGCAACCACAGCTCGTTGGCGTCGATGCCCGTCCGTGTCCGATCAGTCCTTTATGCGCTCCAACTTCGAGTGCGTGTTTAGTGCGTTCTCCGGCCCTCGCTCGTCGACGACTCGGGTTCTATATACCGACCAATCGAGCGAAGGTAGGCAACGATCTCCGGAGCAGGTGATCACGATCGCCAAACTCTTCTACGATTCTTTTTACCTTGCGCCAGGGTACCTTCCCGCAGCCAGCCTCGATCATCTTGTCAACGAAGGCGGGAATCTCGCTCGCTTTCATTAGTCGAATGTTGTTGGTCATCGCAGAAATCTCCGTTGGTGGTCGGCATGGAAATTGCGCCGACACTCAAACGTGCTTGAATGCGCGCACCTTCGCTACCTGTGCACTTGCACAGGTTGTAGGCAGGCCTGCCGAAAGCGCGGATCGAGTGTTCCTGCGCATTTGTTCATTGTTGGCACCCCGGGCACTCAACCGTGTTGCTAGAACAACCCACCTGCTCCGTTCCAACAGCAGCATTGGCCACCGGAACGCTCCCCTTGCGCGCACTGAAAGGCGATGCCGGCGCTCAGGCAGTCGGAGTCAGTCATGCCGACGGGCCATTACCTTTTCCTCGCAAGTCGCTCGAGCCGCACGCGCTCTTTTCGCCCTGGAGTCCAGTAGGTTGGGTCGCGGTTGGCGCGATCGGGGGTCCGGCGTCTTTCAATTTAGCTATAGGCTAGGAAAAGCTCCTTAGATCCCGCAGTCAGGAGTCCACCAATCGGTCGAGATGGCTGCGAACCGCGTTGCGGGCGGGATTGGGTGCTCCGACGGATCGATACCCAATACCTGCGCCATTTCTTCTTCGATGGCATTGTCGCCCCCCGCGTATAGCTAAGTGGTGTGGACAAACCTGATCCACACGACCGCGCGATTTGGAGCCAACCGGCCTGGGACCTGGCGGCCGGCCTCTCGCTCTACGCCGAAAAAAAACGGGGCCGATTCCGCGCGTCTGCATCGAATAACGGAAGTCAAAGGTGGTCTCGGAACGGGGTGCTCGGCATTTATGATCCGACCGAGCGCCAGCGAGTGATCGTCGGCGGGCTCGACGGCGGCATCATGTCAGGGGACTTCGGCCGCCAGCCGCGCGAGGGAATGCCGAGACCTCGGCGTCGATGTCGACCGGTTCAGTCACCGTGGGTGACATCCTAGCTACTCCCCCGATCATCTCCGATTTAATTCAAATTTGTCTGTAGATATTGACGATTGCGCGACCTTCACCTCGTAGACGGCAATGCGGGCAGTTAGAGAGGGTCCTATGACAAGCGATTTTTCCGCCGCCCGAGTGCATTTAGATCGAGCGTATGACTACCTTTGTGGCGATGACCCGATGAGTCGAAGGGGACGCGAAGCCTTGGACCTGCTAATTGAGGCAGTTGCCGTCGAAGAGTTCAAGCAGCCACGCCAAAACGCGGAGGTGCTAAGGTTTCCGATTGGGCGCCGCTTCTGAGGCAATCTCCACGACCGCCATGTAGCCTCAGGTGAGGCGCTCACCGGACGTATGCGCCGCCACTATGAACCATGGTGAGCAAATCCTCCCAGAACGCCACGCCCCGCATGAGCCGAGGCGGGCAATAGAAAATGGCGGGCCCAAACGCGCGTCCATGAAACAGCGCCGCAGGTAAATTCAGCAGAATGTCCATCCTGGCGCCTTCAGCGGCGATGCGCAGCCAGTTCTTGCGGTGACTATCGGGTGGCCGGAGTCCTGGCGCCCGCGGGCGGCCACACCGTAAAGACCGAGTGGACCGTTAACGCGGGAATCCTGATGGCGCTCACCTCTCATTATATCGGTCGCGCGCAACGTTTGCGGATCATCCGCTGCACCGATCGTGCCAAATGAATAAAGCCTTCAATTACAAATGGTGAGCCGCCTCATCCATGTCCTATCTCCGACGTCGTTCACGTAAAAGGCTCGGTGCTTCCACGCTCGTTTGCTCTTCGCCCGTCCCTCTTCCGTCTTGACTAGCAGGAGCCTACGGCCTATCTCACTGCCGCGTTAGCACTCGCTTCTGGTGAGTGCTAAACACGCTCCGGCAACGGAGAACCGTTCAACATCCGCACCGGAAATCCAAAAATGGCAAAGTCGAATTTCCGGCCGCTGCATGACCGCGTGGTCGTTCGCCGGGTCGAGTCCGAAGCGAAGACCGCCGGCGGGATCATCATCCCCGATACGGCTAAGGAAAAGCCGCAGGAAGGCGAGATCATCGCCATCGGTTCCGGCGCCCGTGACGAGGTCGGCAAGCTCGTCCCGCTGGACGTCAAGGCCGGCGACCGCATCCTGTTCGGCAAGTGGTCGGGCACCGAAGTCAAGCTCAACGGCGAAGACCTTCTGATCATGAAGGAAGCGGACATCATGGGCGTCATCGGCTGACACGCCGCCGCCTTTCATTCCGCACCATCCAATCTGAATTTCGGGCGAAATGCCCAGGAGCTAAAAATGGCTGCCAAAGACGTAAAATTCTCCCGTGACGCTCGTGAGCGCATGCTGCGCGGCGTCAACATCCTCGCCGACGCGGTGAAGGTCACGCTCGGCCCCAAGGGCCGCAACGTCGTCATCGACAAGTCGTTCGGCGCACCGCGCATCACCAAGGACGGCGTCACCGTCGCCAAGGAAATCG